>JADGFG010000001.1 GCA_016743995.1 Kangiellaceae bacterium
AAACAGCAGTACTCCTGAGATAAAAAATAACGAATACTTTAATAAGAGTCCAAAAACTACTTCAGAAAGGCTTATCGTAGCACTTGAAGAATTAGGCGAGATTAAGCAGCAGGCACTCAATACTAAAATCGTCGGCTGACAGACAACCCGAGCATTACATTTTTACACACAACCAGACAACCTTTTAACGCCATAAATTGATGTCATTTCAGTTAACATTCACTAACAAATAGAGAGAAAATAAATGGGCTTATCTTGTTCAACCTTAGACAAACATCCGACAAACAACAGTTCTCCCCAGGTTCCCACCAGCGCGCCACAGGGTAACAGCACACAAGAAAACAAAACCTCAAACCCCACGAAAGCTTCAGGCGCAGAAAAAAAATTAGACGCAAACCAACAACTAGTTAACAAGTTTGCCGCACAAGCAAAAGAGCGCGTTAAAAAACAGCTTAACCATATAAAGCAAGAAATACAAAAAGAACACCGTTCTCTAATGAAAAAACAAGAAAACAACAAAAAAACAACCTTAGAAGACATGAATAAACTAGCAAAAATAATGAGTCAAGATAAAATAGAAAAGGAAGAGTTTGAAAAATACAAAAACGATACCAGGTTAGTTTGTTCTCAACTTGTAAAAGCCGTAGAAAAGACTCTAGAGTTATCAGATTTAAAATCCATAGAAAACACTCTAAAGGACACCTTCATAAACAAAACGAAAGATTCGCTTCTCATTACAGAAAAGAGTGAAATAGACCAAGAAAACTCTCTTAGAAAAAACATTAACATATTAAAGTTAAAAGCAAATTCAAAAGAAAACTCTAATAAACTGATTGCGAAATCATATAGCCTTTTCATTGAAACTATCAATGAAAATCTTAATACAATAAATCAAACCTTGAATGTTTGTAGTTAAACAAGAAATTATTTTCCTATAGAAACATTCATTTACTGAACAGTTTATCACTCGCATAGCATTGACAACTACCAACCTGCTACTCACCGTTTTATTGACAAGGCTCATTAAAACGGTGAGAAAAAAGTCATGCGACTATTCACAATGTATTTTCAACTAACGTGGCTTAACCTTAACTCTTCCAGGTGATTGACCAACCGCTCTCAAGTGTGGGCGATACATATCTTCCACCTGAGTCGGTGGCACCTGATATTCCCCGCTTGTTACTGCTCGCATTAAATAGAACAGAGATGCCCACTGACGACGCTGCAAATTAACCGCTGCTACAAAACGATCATCACGATATTCCTGATGGGCAATATCAGCATTATCTAACCAGCGATAAACCGGAGAACCTTTAATCATAACTTCTGAAAAATCGTAGGAATATTGCAGCCCCGGATTTTCAATTTCAAAACCTGCCGGTAACATATCTACAACCAACGCATCGGGCATTCTTTGTGAAGCAATGACATCCAGTTTAACCAACACGTAATCGCCCGCTTTGACTTTACCCATCGACATTGAGTTACCATTAATATCGTAATAGGACTTCTTTACGGAAACGCCTTCACTCACTGGTTTTGGCGTTGATTTTGGAAAACCGACGACCTGTAAGTCCATAAACAGCCGGCTCCCCTTCACCTGAAAGCTTTGCTTGTTTTTAAAGTCTCGGGCACTTAAGCGTTGTGCTTTTTGAGTCGCAGGAGACAACTGACTGTTTATGCGGGCAATTTTATCAACGACTTTAACCTGCCAGTCTTTCTGTTTCTGATTGCTAAAACTGTTTGCCAACTGATACAACGCAAATCGCCCCTGGGTGCTATACCAGTATTTGGAAGCCAGTTTATCATTGATGACAAAAATCAAATCCTGATAGTCCAGATCAATTTTGCTTTCAGCAGCCAGTTTCATTATCCAGGCAATATCTCTCACTTCACTACCATAATCACCACTATAACTCAGCGAATAGCTTTTGAACTTGATAGCCTTGCGCCATAAACTGGTTGCGGCTCTGGTATCACCAAGCTTCTCAAACGCTGCCGCGAGATGCGCCAGCGGTAATCCGGATTTGGCTTTTTTAGCCATCTTTTTGTTTAACACTCTTAACTGACTTAGTGTGACCTGATTACTTCTGGATAACAGATAAGCGGCATAGGCACGAAAAGCAATGGCGTAATGTGCGCGGTCATTTGAATAGTGCGCTCTTTCAGAGTAAGTCGTGCCGGTGGACTTCACATAATACTTAAGGCGTTCAGTACCCGACTCTAACACGGAAGCCGGTACCGCAAAACCTGATGCTTTCGCTTCAAAAAGAAACTCAAGGGCATAGACTGTTAACCAGTGATTTTCATTACTCTGGTTACTCCACAAACCAAAACTACCATCACTTCTCTGCATGCCATTAATTCTGAGGATTGCTGCATCAATCTGTTTGTTTTTTTCGGCGATGACTTTAAGAGACGACTTATCCAGCTTTAACTGACTGGTTGCAGGGTTGTAGCCTAACAACGGCCAGGCACGGCTGGATGTTTGCTCAAGACAACCGTAAGGATACTGAAACAGATTTTGTAAATGCACTTCAGCATTCAACGGTGGCACACTGGAAAAAGCAATTTTAGCCTGCAGACTGTCTGCATCTAGCTGACCAATCCAGTCTGGGGAAAGAGTAAAACTTCCACCGTCAGCAATACTCTTTCGCTGACGTTTAAACATTGCCGGATAAGCGGAACGAATTGCAATCATCCAGGATTTTTCTAATAGAAGATTATTTTTATCATCCCGCAAACTTAAATTAATATGTCCTTGTCCCACCTTTTCCGCCGTGATATCAAATAATTCAGTAAAACGCTCTCCATCTTTTAATTTCAGCGTTAATGGGTGAGTCATTGGTTTTAATGAACCAGCAACCTTCAGCTCAACTTTAAAGGTCATTTCCTGCCCTTTAAAGTTCTGGACATCCAGTGCAAACAGGCTTTTATCTTTAACGGCCAGAAATCGCGGTTTGGATATTTCAGCAACAACCGGTGCTCTGACCTTCATAGTTTTATCCAGATGACCAAACTTATCTCCGGAAAAAGCCAGCGCCATTAACCGCAGCTCTCCATTAAATTCCGGCAAATCTAACGGTACCTGTGCCTCTCCATTCTGATCAAACTTAACGACATCAGAAAACAGTGACACAATCTGTACATCGGTATCTGGCTGCTCTCCCCCTCTGGCTAATTCCGCATCACCACCAAACCTGAAAACGCCTGATTTCGCCTGATGATTTTTAATCAGCTGAGTAAAAGAATCTCTCATATTGCCTGAATAAGCTCTTTGGCCATAAAACCACTGGTGAGGCGCAGGGGTTTTAAAGTTGGCAACACTGAGTGCTCCGGTATCAACAGCAGCAAGCGTGACATAAACATCCTGATTAGCATGACCTTTAACGCCAAGCTTAATTGATACGGTCTGGCTCGGCTCAATAGTCTCTGGAGAATCAATACTTAATGCGAGTTGTCGGTCACTACGGTCTAATCGGAATGGCGCAATTCCCAGCGCTCTTTCTGGAAGACGAATTAACTGCTCAATTTCCTCCGGCGGTGAAACGACCAACGCAGATAAATAAAGATCATGCCGAGACCAGTCAGCAGAGACAGGCACTTCAACCACCGTTTCCAACGCCTTCAGCTCAAGCTGTGACTCCCATAACAGACGATCACTTTCTATTCTGACAATAACCTTTCCAAGATGAGGAGAGATTAAGGTCACTTTTGCAATATCGCCTGCTTTATAGGCTTCTTTATCAAAAGAGATTCTAACTTTGTCTGGTCTGGCTCCGGCCACACTGGCTTCACCACTTTCATCCCAGGACCAGCCCGCAAAAAACTGATAGCTGTTTTTTAACTGACCCGAAGCATCTTTAATTTCCAACCGATAGGTTCCATATTCAACCGGTATATTCAGGTTTGCTCTGTTACCGTCAGCATTAATCACCCGAGTGTAGACCTGTTTCTCTTTTTCATTTGTCGAATAATCCCAGCCTTCTTCATTCGCTCGCCAGTAATATCGAGAATCTTGCCTGATCAGGCTGACTTCAAGCTGTCCCAGCGCATGCAGCTCTCCTTTTGAGTCGGCATTGATTAACTCAAAATCTGCCGTGCCAAAAGGCGCGACATAATCCGCTTTAATCATTCTTCGTAACCCGATAAAACGCTCAGCGGGCCATATCAGCTGTTTTAATCTTCGGGTAACAGGCCGCCCGCCCGACTCATATAAATTTGCTTCAAAGGTTAATAAACCAGGGAATTTAATATCTTTCCAGATATTGGGTAAATTCCAGTTTACAGCACCCGACTCATCAAGTTTTTTATCGGCAAGCTCTACTTCCAGTTTTTCGTTCTGTTTTAAATGTTGACCAAAATAATAATCTTTAA
Source organism: Kangiellaceae bacterium (assembly GCA_016743995.1). Classification (GTDB taxonomy): domain Bacteria; phylum Pseudomonadota; class Gammaproteobacteria; order Enterobacterales; family Kangiellaceae; genus Aliikangiella. The sequence continues at coordinate 4,378 of JADGFG010000001.1, forward strand.
GGTTTTCCAACGCATAATGTGACGGAGTGACCTTCAGTTTTGCAGAGATACGATTACCAGCTGCTGGTGCACCATAAAGATAATCCCCCTGCCCAACTACTTTAATCGACGAATTTAGCTTTGACGCTTTTTTATTTTTTGTTTTTTTTATTTCTGCATCAAGTGTCAGTTTCATTGTTTCAGGCAGAAAATCTTCGATAGAAAAGACATACTTAAATTCCTCACCGCCTGGGTGTTTTACCTTAAATGTCCAACTTCCTGTAGGTTCATTTTTAGCCACTTCAAAAGACTGTTGATAAAACCCATCAAGTGTCGGATGCCAGCTAAACTGCCGGGCAACTCGATTATCCGGACGTAAAATAGTCACTTCAAGGGGGACAGATGCAACCATCTGCCCATCATCATCTCTGAGCAATCCGTTGACATCAATCATTTCCCCTGGTCGATATAAGTCTCTGGGACCATATAAAAACAATGTTTGTGGCTGTTGCGCACGGTTAATACTTAATTGTTCAGACAAATCCAGCGCAGGAGAATTGAGTGCGATAACCGAATAACTATTTCCTTTTCTAGCCATTACGACACTGGCATTGTCATTTTTAATCAGCTGATGGTTTCCTTTTGCATCGGTTAACCCTCGTTGGAGTATTTTTCCTTTATCAGACAAGACTTCCAGAGAAACCCCTTGCTGTGGCGTTCCATCAGAAAGGTTAAGCGCATGGACTTCTATTGCCTTGTCGAAACTTCTGATATGTAAACCCATGTCGGAGATATAAAACGAAGTCACCTCATGTTCATAGGGGTATGTTCCAGCACCTTTTAAAGTAGCAACATAGAGTCCCGGTTGCTGAAGCGCTTTTATTTTGTGTACGGGTAAATTGGTGGTGACTCGTTTATTCGGAGAACTGTCCAGGCTGTATCTGGCAGAATAAATAAGAGTTGAATATTCCGCCAGTTGTTCGAGCTGATAGTAATAACCCGATAACTGCTCACCAACAACGTTCATCACTTTGTCAGGTTCAACTCGATGAAAGTTAACATCAACTTCCTTAATATTTACCGACTCGACAGCCAGCCCGTTGGTAAAATCAGCAGGCAGGACATTGCCTTTGTTCAGAAAGCGAACCGAATTTTCTAACGCCGCTGTTTTTATCGTCTTGCGAAAATCTTTAGTAAGACGCTTATTGGTGATCGCACTGATATCACTGGAAACTTCAACCTTATAGGTTGTTGAGGGGTTAACATGTTTAAAATAAAGCCGGGTACGACTCTGGTTTAAAATCCAGCCGCCAGCAATCGGTGCATCTTTTTTGTCAGTCACGGATAAAAACTGATCAAAATTAAGGCTGGCGTCAATCGGTACGGAAAATGAAATGGCTAGTGCTGGTGTTTTATCATATTCACTTTCACTAATGTCCAGTACGGTAAATTGAGTAAGCTGAAACGCCTGTTTTTGTGCTTCGAGATCAAAAGGCTGATTGCTACCTTTTGACGCGTTATCAACTTTGTCAACACTCAATGCTGATGCTGACGTGCCCCGAGCCGAAGTATTACCGCTCTCAGAAGACGTTTCTTCTCCAGATTGACCACAGCCCACACTAAAGATGAACAAAAATACAACAACCGTTACCCGCCAGAAATTCATATTTAACCTTACCGCTATTATTGATTCATCTAATTTTATATCTTATTAAAGATAAATGTCAGAAAATAGCTGAATTATGGCAAAAATATGGCTTTTAACGGAGAAAGGTAAATACAGGTTGAGTAACCGTGGACAGAAAATTCATCCAGTGCGGCTTATTGACGAAAAGGCAGCACCCTCAAACGCTGGTGAATGAGAGTGCCAGTTATGATATTTTTCGGTTAGAAGCAATGTTTCTCAGTGAAAAGTCATATTTTCAGTTAAAAACGCTACTCTCAATTAGAAGTGATAACCAAAACCAAGGTTAAACCCATCAACATTGCCCGCGTCATCATTTTGAATCTGATAATCAAATTTAAACACGACTTGCTCAAATGGATAAAAATTAAAGCCAATATCTGACTGATTTTTCTCTTCGGTATCAACCTGGGACCAGATACTATGACGAGCAAAAAGCCCCCATTGTTGGTTGAGCTTCCAGTTGACTTCGGCATAGCCACCATCTTGCAATTCTTTTCCTGCCGCCTGAGCATTTTCACCATCAAGATCCCAACGCGCATAAAGTCCCTTTAAAGTCACATCTCCCATTTGATAAATAACATGTCCACCCAGTAAGGTTGCAGAATCAGCGTAAGACTCTTTTGCGCTTTGATCGAGGTCTGGTTGATATTGCATATAAGCGGCCAGTTCAAGTCCGGGAATCCCCTTATATTTAACACGACCAGTCATTGCAAGGTCAAAAGCGTCAGCAAAAGAGCTTTTCTGTTTGCCTTTCTTGAGGTTAAAAGGTTCAGCAGTTGAACCCATTGCCGGATCTTCTGTTTTTAAGCCCTCGGTTACGTAAAAATCATAACTGAAGCCATTGTCCAGATGATGTGTTAACCCGGCACCAGCAGACCACCAGGTCGTTGGAATAATCGTTTGTTCAATAACAGGTCGCTCAACCCCATAAAAAGTGGTTGGCTCATGAGTTTCATTAATTATCCCGACCGGCATTAACATTGCCCCGGTTTTAAGGTGAAGGTTTGATGCTAAATCCATTTCAACATAAGCCTGCTCCACTTCTACGGCGCCACGGCTACTACCGCTGGCAATAATATGTTCTACCTCTACCTCAGTCACAAAACGAGCCCAGTCATTAAACTGATAACCAAAAAACAAAACCATTCGGTGAAAATCCAGCTCTCGAATATCCTCTCCATTTGCGTCAAGCGCGTTATAGTGCAATTCACCATACCCGCCCATATGAACCGGGCTTTGAGACATCCCTCCTGCAGCGTCACCCTTTTCAATGATATCCGCTAACATTTCAACTTTCTTTTCCAGCGCTTTTTCATTCTCTGTTTTTTTATTCTTAACAGACTCACTTTGCTTTAAAGCTTTTTCAAGAGACTCTATTCGTCTGGTTAAATCTTCTACCGTTTCTTTTTCTGTTGCAGCCTGTAAAGAAAAAGAAGCGAGTGCTCCACCTAAAACCAGATACAATCCAACGCGACGCATAATTTTTTACCCTGAATTAATGTTGTTAAATTAAATTTAATATTTCAATTTTAATAAATTGTTAAAAAGAGAGAGAACGCTCATGCCGATGCTATTTATTAATCGCCATCAGAAAAGTTAATACCCAGCTCAACCTTAAGTGCATCAGGGATTTCTCGCTTAAAATTACCATCGAGTCTTCCCAGGTTTATTTCCAGCTGAGCAGCGTCTCGACTTTGAATGGTCTGACGAATTCGACTGATATTTTCTTTAACCAATGCAACAGAACTGGCATAACCAGCATCTTCCATCAACTTAAAAAAGCTGAGCGTGTTTTCAGAAGACTTTGCGACATCAACGCTCCCCATTAACAAGATTTCAATCTCGTCAATGGCCGATGTAATATTTTGCCAGCCATAACCCGCAATCTGTGCCCCCGAAGTCACCACATGACGCTTTTGTAAATAATCCAGGAGGACCTGAATAGAAATCAATAATTTTGAAACAGGATCTGAACCATCTTCAAGTTCTTTATTCAAAAGAACCTCTCTAAATGGCTTACCAGTATTTTTATAACTCAGTGTCCAGCCATCACTGATATAACTGGCCTGTTCGATTAACTGAGCGGTCATGCCCTTTAAATAGTCGCATTTTCGAGCGGTATTCTGAAATTCTGCAACAATATTAACTGCCACTTTTGAGTGCTCGCCCGTTGCCGTTTCAAAAATAAGTAATTCAAGCACAAGAAGCCCCACTTTCTGAAAGGTCAAACCAGAAAAATATGCCTCATTGAGAAGGCTGGTGTCTGTCAGTCTACTCGCAATTTCGGTGCGTACGGTCTCTGTGTAATTGGTGCCTCTTAGTCGCATTGAATCAATAAAGGTATAGCGAGGAAATACGATATCGTCATTTAAAGGGCCAAAGTTATAATTAGCCAGTTTATACCACTGTAAAGATAATTCCTTCCATCGTTCCTGAAGCGCTGTCAGTTGACCAGAGCTGGGCGCAGCACAAAACTGATTGACCTGACTGCTCAGCGAACGGCTTAGTGAAACAAATGAAGCAGCAGTCGGGATAATCTGCTTATCCACAACCATGGTTAAAGCTGTGGTCAGATTTTCATCATTCACCAGAACCGGATCATTTTCCCGCTCACCGCAGGCTGAAAGCAACAATACCGAAAAAAGTATGGCCAGATTAACTTTTATCAAATGATAAACTCCTCTAATAAACTCAAATTATTTGTTCAATCACGATTTATAGTGATGTTAACACCAGGTGATTATCCCAGTGAATATTGTCAGATACAATACGTCTGGATTTGTTTTCTTTTAGTGTTGATGCTTCAATAAACCTCAACTGCCCAATTGAGCTACTCATAACAAAATGACTTTGATCTGCTGTCAGGTTAATGCCACAGACGTCTGATAACTGGTGGTATCCAGCCAGCTCCCCGCTGTCAATATGCCAGAATGCTGCCAGATCACCTTTTGGACTGGTCACCCCAACTACCCGGTGTTTTTCATTGATCACCACACTGCCCGCATAATCTTTCATCTGCTCAGTCACCCTTTCAGGTTGAACAAACAACTTAACCTTTTCACCCTGTTTATGACTGCCCACCAGCGGAACAACTTTGTTATGACCACAGGCTTCACGTTGAACCTGCATGGCAAACACAACGGTTCCGTCACTGGCAACATCGAGATGCCTGATGCTTGCTTTTGGCTCCGGTATAGTAATTTCATTCAGTTTACGGCCGGACTTTAAATCAATATAGAGCAGGCTGGACTGCATGGTTTCCAGGTTAAGCTTTTTTCTACCCGTGTCAGGGTGTGTCAATATACCGCCATTGGCTATCACCAGCGTCTTACCATCAGGCATTAACTTAATTTCATGGGGCCCAATACCGTAGCTCTCAAGTTCGTCAAGCTGTCGATAAGAAAGTGCATCACGCACAACAATTTTTCCGCGCCCAGATTTCAACTCAGCTTCAGTAGTGTAAAGCAGATGACCTTTTTTTGAAAAACAACCATGACCCAATAAATGCTTTCCGTCAGCACAGCTAAATATTTTTTCAACCTCTCCTGTTTTTAAACTGACTTCTACAGCGGTGACTGCAGGTCTTCGTCCATACATAATAATATTTTCCGGACGTAGCGGGTGTGCTGATACGGCATGACCTCGAAAACCTGATAACGCTGTTTCGACACTTCCTGATTGACTGTCGGTCCAACTCACTCCAAAAAATTTTGCTGAACTTCCCTGTGCAGAAACCCAGACTTCTCTTTTTTGACCGACCGTTAATAAATCAGATTTTTTATTTTCCGCTGATAAGCCAGGCGCTAATCCCGCAGCAGCCAGTCCCAGTAAAATTTGACGACGACGACAAGAGAAAGCATCTGTTTTTTTATTCAGTCTGTTATTAACAAGTTCAAACATGGGGGTCAACGATAATTTTTCATTACAAAGAATTTACAAAAGCGACTAAATGAAGCCTTTGTTCTGAAGAAAGCCTGACAAAATAAAGCTTACTTTTCTCCGCTTCACCGCCATGCCACAAAATGGCTTCTTCGACAGTCTGAGCGCGTCCGTCATGCAATAAGTTATCGCTGCCATTAATCAATTTTCTCAAACCCACTCCCCATAATGGTGGTGTACGCCATTCATTACCTGTCGCAAGATAGTCAGGGCGACCATCGGCCAACTGCTCTCCCATATCGTGTAACAATAAGTCAGTATATGGCCAGATTGTTTGTGTAGATAAATGTTCGAACCCAGCAACTTTCTGTGTCACATAGCTGGGTTGATGACAATTCGCGCAACCAGCCTGATAAAACAAGTTTCGTCCGTTCTTTACGCTTTTCTTTTGCAAATTTCTTCTTTCGGGAACGCCAATATTTCTATTAAAATCAGTCACCAGTTTTAACAATAACTCCGGAAGCTCTACCGCAGGCGAACCATCAGAAGAAACATCATTTCCATCAGGTGTTTTTTGACACAAAACTTGTGAAGTCGTACAGCTTTGCTCTGGAAATAGGGGATTGGAAATTCCCACATCACCAGCAAAAGCGCCAGCAACTTGGGTTCGAAGATTAGCTTTATTGGCTTTTAGACCAAAACGGCCCGGTACCGTTTTTTTAGTTTCAAAGTCCCAGACCTGATTAACTCTGCCTGATATACCATCCCCATTATTATCATCTGGATCGACATTCGCGTTAATATCCTGCTGGCTAATGGCTTCAAGCAGACCAGCGCCATGAATAGGCGGAGCTACACGTAAACTGGTCAGGGTCTGTGGATGCATTTTACCATAACCCAGGTTCGTAAAACGTACTTCGGGCTTTCTTAATTCTACTTTTACCCCGTCAGCATATTCAAACTGGCTCTTCAACCAGTTCACATAAAGATAAGCTTCTGGTGCAACTTCTTTGTATTTAAAGTCATCAACACTGGTATTACTACGCAATTGATGCGACAAAGCCACCGACTGCGTTTGCAATTGATCGCCATAAACAGGCTCTGGGATAACGCCGTGTACTTCATCTTCTCCGGGAATACTTAAACGCAATATTGCACTCAGTAGTGGAATATCACTGGTTGTTGGCATCTGCCCTCTACCACCATTCATATGGCAGGCCAGACAGGTTCTCGCATTATAAACAGGACCCAGGCCATCACGAGCAGTGGTAATGGTAGGCGCTTTAACCCAGGGTTGGTGTGCCAGCGCTTTTCCGGCATGAAATTCTGGTAATCGTTTTTGAGGCAGGTTTTTCGCCGGTTTCATTAGCGAAGGAAATGCTACGGTTGATACGGTGGTGTCTCCGCCAGGGTGTGATTCTGATAATTGAATTTCAGGAGGCGTAAATTTTTCGGTACTTTTATGAATTGAATTTTCAGACTGACTACAAGCCTGAATAACCAGAGCTAACAACACAAATACTGGTGCACTTCTGGATAGTTTCATATTTCTTAACTCTTTTACTACATACCACATAAGGCATAATTTACAGCGATAGCAAACGGCTGATAAACCAGTTTTTCAGATTATTAATAAAATAAATCAGGCATTTCGCCTGATTTATTTATCAATTAAACAACCATTAAAAATCGATTAACCGCAGCTTGAATCTGGCTTGGTTGTATCACATGCTGTTCCATCATTATCTACAACAGAACCAGTAATCGTTAACGCTGTTGCAACTTTAGCAACAACAACAGACTGAGCCGTCAGAGACAAAATCGTTTTATACATTGGATTGTCTGCGTTTCGATTGATATCCATAATCAGGTTATCTACAGGCTTCCCGTTATTTCTGGCTTCAGCATCAATTAACTTATAGTTAGTTTCAGTAAGCTGTAATGCATCACCTAGTTCGACTGAAAGCGCAGTCAAGTTGACAGCTGACAGATAATCATCCAGTCCGTAACCGCTTACCGCACGAGTCGTCATGTTGTCCAGCCCGTCAAGGGTACTATCGTAACCGACGTATTCACCTTTATAGCTATTTGAAACACCTTCAGCGTTCAGCCAGATGTCACGGTGTGTATTGTCTGAAAAACAGGAATGCTCATCTTCCTGAGAGTTTGATGAAAAGGCAATCTGCATTCTTTCACCAGCCAGTTCACCCTGTGATAAGGTTCCCATACCGGTAAGAATTTCAGCCAGTTTTCGTTTGGCTTCGGCTTCATCAGCTACAGCAACAAAAGCAGTTCGATAACTTGCGCCTTCAACCCAACCATCTCTAACTGCTTTTAAATCTTTAATCAGTAAGTCAACAGCAACTTCCAGATAGGTATGACGTCTGGCAGCATAAGTATCTGTTGTAAAATCCGTTAATGGTCTGTGACCACCGGAAGTTAGCATTCCGCCGGGTGTAGATGCCTCTCGAGACTCAAGGGTATCTGCGCTTAAATCTTCATTAAGATCCTGACCCCAGAGTAAAAATTCAATCGCGTGATAACCGGAAATAACGTCGTGCTCGTCGGTCGCAGATGCGTTTTTAGCCAGCAATGCTTCATCTATCGTAATGTTAACAGAGTTAATAATATTGTTACTGTCAGTCGGGTTATCAGGACCAAGAACAGGTGCCTGAACAGTAGTGTCATGAGCCGTTACACTAACCTGGTCAGCAGTAAAATCGGTTCCTGTTTTCACATAATCAATTAGCGCTTCACCCAGTGGCCACGCATTAATCGAACCTTCTGGACCGTCATCGGCTTTATAATCCGTTGAGTCGATCGGGCTTTTTCTGAAACGATAAACTTCGGTCTGACCATAAGGTTCGCGAGCAACCAGCCAGGCTCGTTTGGCGGCATCAAGATTAGCCTGAGTTGGTGTTGCTTTGAAGGTAGCCAATGCAGCTTTGAGGCTTACTGCAGTATCAACAGAATCGCTATAAGCCGCCAAAGCAATGTCTGCGTTAGTTTTTAATACACGCTTTACATTTTCAACATCAACGACCTTAGCTTCAGTTTTCGGCGCAGGATCTTTACTACTACCACCACAAGCAGTTAACTGAAGTGTTGCTGCAACCGCAACCGCGGCTAATACTGGCTTAAATTTCATGTTATAACTCCTGACTGTTTTAGTTCTTTACTGTTAAATGCTTTACTTATCAATCTTGCTCACTCGTGAAAACTATTCAGAACATTGCTATTTACTCATCTGGCAACATTACCAGGCGACTGTAAGCGACGACACACTGAACAAAAAACAACCGGAACAATCATTTCATTCTGCGATTATCAATCTAAATGATAATACTTGTCAATACGATTTAAATTAAAAGCGAATAATATCACGATATAATCCAATGGGATACATGAATCTGTTCCTTTATAGTGCAAATAACATCCATTGATCTAACTCAATACTGAGAAAGTTAATCTTGTTTAGAATGAAAGTAATTCCCATTATGATATACTTGTTTCGTAACGGGGTTTCAACAAAACAGTAGAAAACATTAGGCCTGTCAGCTTCTCAAACAATAAAATTTCAGGCTTATTTTATCGCTGATATTTCCAATCTATTATTTTCAGGTGTTATCATGGTATTAAATAATGCACGAGCAACAGTGCAGTTTTCAGCACAAATCATTACTTTTCTTTCGATCATTTTAATGCTGAAGGCATGTGGAGGATCTTCAAACCACACGCCCGCCCCAACTTTCACAACTAAAGCCACGCTTGGTGAAAGCCTGTACTCTGACATAAACCTGTCATTAAATAGAACCCAGTCCTGTGCTACCTGCCACAACCCGGAACATGCTTTTATAGATGACAGGCTTGATGGTAATGGGCAGATAAGTGCGGTATCAACGGGCGATGATGGTAGTTCTCTGGGTGATAGAAACAGCCCAACCGCTGGCTACGCAAGCTTTAGCCCCAACTTCCACTTTGGCAGCAGACAACGATTAAGCGTACCGCAAAATAATGATTATAATGGCGCTATTGGCGGACAATTTTTCGACGGCAGAGAAGCTGATTTAAAAGGACAGGCAGGTGGGCCCCCAACTAATCCGATTGAAATGGGTATGCCGGATAAAGCTTCTGTTGTAGAGCGACTAAAAGAAAATACTGATTATGTTAATTCATTTAAACATCTCTATGGAAACACCATATTCGATAATGTAGATAACGCCTACGCTGCAATGGCGGAAAGCATTGGTGAGTTTGAGAAGCTACCTGAATTTTCTCCATTTGACTCTAAGTATGACCGCTTTCTGAAAGGCGAATATACCTACGATCCCTTATCTAAAGCAACCGCCGGAAAAGCACTTTTTTTCTCACAGTTTACTAACTGTGCAACCTGTCACCAGTTACAACCAGTAAATCATTCAGAGGAAATTTTCACCAGCTTTGAATACCATAATATTGGTACGCCAGTGAACCTTAAGGCCAGATTACTCAATGGTAAACCAGCAGATTTTGTTGATAACGGCCTTCTGGATAATCCACAAGTGACAGCGCAGAGCGAAAAAGGAAAAATAAAAACGCCAACACTTCGAAACGTTGCTGTTACTGAACCTTATATGCACAATGGGGTGTTTCGTGATCTGAAAACAGTGGTCGAGTTTTACGATCATTTCCATCCAAACTCGACACATACGATTAACCCGGAAACCGGGGTCGCCTGGAGAGCCCCAGAAGTTGTTGATACCGTAAACCGCGCTGAACTCGAAAAAGGACGCAGTTTGTCCGATAATGATATTGAAGCACTGGTTTGCTTTATGCGAACACTGACCGACGCACGTTATGAAGCATTGATTCAGAAAAAAGGAATTGAATGTGATATGTAAGGCTTAACTACCCCGTTAATTAACGCTGACAAAATCATTACTAACGGCATCAGGCCTACTCATTCTTACAGTTTTCCTGATGTTTTTAACATAAAGAAGTGAGATATTAATATGGCTATCAACAATAATATTTTAAAGGGTTACAAAAATTCTTTATCAACAATTTTTTGTAAATAACGTTGAACTGGTACTCTTACGTTTCAAATTTAACTCTATTATTGTTGGTAGCTGACACATTTACCACCTACTCATGACTTTCCTTAACATCTCGCAACCATTTCAATACTTCCGCAACTGGCTCAATAAAATCGGAAGAAATAAACTCCCCTTCTTCCAGTTCTGCATACATACTTCTTGCAAGATACTTTCTCTCTACAATTGGAATACCATTATCCTCAGCAATTTTTCTGATATTTTTTGCCTTCAGAAATTCGCCTTTAATTGTAATCCATGGCAAAGGCGCTTCTTCAGACTGGTACCGTAGTCCTATCGCAATACGTGTTGGGTTAGTTAAAATCACATCAGCCTGTACCACTTTGGGCGCCATTTCCTGATTCATTATTTCGCGATGAATCTCCTTACGCTTCCCTTTAATTTCCGGACTTCCTTCCATCTGCTTATATTCTCTTTTAACTTCATCTTTACTCATTTTCAGTTTTTTAATATGTTGTTGTTTCTCCAGAGCAAAATCAGCCGCTGCCAGGAATATAAATACAACCAGACAATAGAGTATTAATTTCATGACCATAGAACTAGTCATTGAGAGCGCACAATCTGCACCGCAATAAGGAATGAATAGCAAGTTGGACAGTTCAGTTTTAAGAATATAATAAGCCGTATAACCTAACAGTAGTATTTTGATAATTGACTTTACAAACTCCATCAGATTTTTCACTGAAAATATTTTCTTTGCCCCTTCAATCGGGTTTATTTTTTTCAGGCTGGGTTTAACAGGCTCTCCGCTAAAAAGAAAACCCGTTTGCATCAGGTTGCTGATAATACCAACCGCAAAAACCAGCGCCAGCAACGGTGCCAGGGTTTTCATCATTAAGTACAAAATATGAAATATTGCGCCGGGAATCACTTCATCAAAATCCCTTTGCATATAAATACCAGGCATATCCAACAACTGGGACAAATCGGCTAATAACGAGTCTCCAAAAGTAAAGAAATAGCCAAATATTGCCAGTAACATAGACAGAGAAACAATCTCTTTGCTTTTTGCAACCTGGCCTTTTTTTCTCGAATCACGAAGTTTCTTAGGGGTTGGCTTTTCCGTTTTCTCACTCATTAACTCACCTGTGCAGACGTCAACAAATCGAGAATAACTTGCGGAATTTCGTCAATATAGGTCATCAAATGCATAACGAAATATTTCATATATAAAATCAGCACGACAAAAGCAACTGCACTCTTGATTGGCATCGCCAGAAAAAACACATTTAACTGAGGAGAAAATCGACTAATGAGACCCAATGCAAACTCGGCGAGAAACATTGATGCTACAACCGGCGCGGAAAGCACAACGATCAGCGTCATCAGGTAGTCCAGCTGTGAAAGCGCAAAAACATCCAGCCCATCAAATATTTCTGGAAAAAAAACACCGACAGGCCACAGGACGTAGCTTTTAACCAATACAAGAATCAAAGCCAGCATTGCACCGCTGATTACAAATAAAGTACAGAGCAATTGAGAAAAAAAGATTCCCAAAGGTGGCGTTTGTTCTCGTAACATTGGGTTTACGGTACTTGCCATAGATGCACCCCGTTGATTATCAATTAAAAAGCCAACCCCCTCCGCAACCCAGAAAGGAATCGTTGCAATATAACCAATGATAATGCCTAACACCGTTTCTTTAAGTAGTATTGAAAAATAATCGATATTACTCATCTCTGCCGGTATGCTCCCTGCATTTACTGGGTATAGAAACAATGCAATACTTAATATTACGCCATTTCTGATCATGCCTCCCCCCAGAAAACGCTTACTCAAAACGGGCATAATTACAAAGACAATATAAAATCGAGGCAGACCCAACAGGTAAGTTCTGACTATGTTATCCAGGTTCTTGATATCAAGGTTATGGACATCCAGATACTGAATTGCTTCCGTACCGGTCATATTGTACTTATTGCATCAAATATTCGGTCAGAAAATTGATATAACTCTCCACCTAACCACTGGGTCGTCATTAGCAAAGTAATAATCACCGCTATCAGTTTTAAAACAAAAGACAAAGTTTGTTCCTGAATCTGAGTAAGCGCCTGAACCAGACTCACAAGCACTCCTACGACAGAAGCGGCGACAATAGGTGGTAACGATAAAATGAGTACCAGCATCATGCCATCAATGGCTAGTTGAATGAGTTCTGTTTCAGTCACTGTTGAACGACTCCCTTAAAATGTCAGTACCAGACTGTGCGTCAATCTGACCCATCCATCTAACAGTACAAATAGCAGTAATTTAAAGGGCAACGAAATCGTCATAGGAGAAACCATCATCATTCCCATTGCCAGCAAAATATTTGAAACAATCAGGTCAATCACAATAAATGGCAGGTAAATCAGAAAACCAATTTTAAATGCTTCGGTAACCTGAGTGACTGTAAATGCAGGCATTAAGACCAGTAGACTGGACTCAGTTAACTGACTTGAATATTTTTCTGGCCATAGTTCCTGCGCCTGCTCTATAAAAAATTCTCGCTCCCGGCTTTCGGTATTTCGCATCAGAAAATTCTGATACGGCACAACTCCGCCATCAAATAGCTCTCCGTATTTTTCCGGAGACTCAACGAGAGCAGGATTTTTATCAACAAACTCTTTTATCTCATAACCAACGGGCGCCATAATATAAATAGTCAATATCAATGCAATTCCATATAGCGCCATATTAGGCGGAATTTGCTGTACCCCAAGCGCATTTCTTAATAAAGAAAATACAACAATAATCTTGATAAAAGAAGTTGCCATTACTGCAATAAAAGGGACTAATGCCATAGCTCCCAGGGCAATAATCAGTGTTAAATGGTCTAATTCAGCTAGCATTATCTGGTTCTGTATTAAATGGTTCTGTATTAAATGGTTCTGTATAAAATAGCTCTTTCTTAAATCGCTTTTTATCTAGTAACTCATCATTAAATAGCAGTTCACTAGAAAGCGCTAAGACGATTTGATCTGCGTAATTCTAACACCAAGCTTGTCACCCACTTTGACCAATTCACCCAGCGCTAGTCTTTTGTTATTAACCTTTATATGAATAGCAGAATTGGGTTCTGCCTGGAGGTCAAACACATAACCAGCTTTCATCGCCTGAACGTCACTCACAGGTAACAAGTGTTCAGTCATTTCAAATGTCACAGGAAGCTGAATTTCCGACGTATTAATCGAAACAGCATCTTCATCACAGTCAATGACGTCACTATTATCTACATTCTCATTATCAGCCAGAAGGGGTTCATCCGGCTCCATCAATTCACTTTCATTGACAAAATTTTCATTCACTATAAGACTCCACGGCTTAACCAGTTCAATTGTATTCTGTTTCAATCGTACAACCCATGCTACTTTCCTTTCAATAACCAGCTTTAAATCCTGCCCATTTTTGAAGTAACATTGGTCAAAAAAAATTACATCTCCACTTTTCAGATTACCAATCATTCTGATTGACAATAATGTATAACCAAAGCTCAACACCGTACTCAAATTCAGGTCAAATTCAGGGTTAACCTCAGGCTGGGAAAAATTCTTGTAAAAATGGCGTCCAACACTATTACTTCCAGTGTCTGGAAAAACCATATAAACAGGAAAATTAAAATCATTGAGAGTGAGTTCTGCGCATAACCCATATTTACCTGTTTTTTGTTCTCCCGCTTCAATCGACACATTATCTACCTGAAGTGATGCACCATATTGACTAATAATCACATCATTAAATTTCGACACAAATTTAATCAACGCAGCCTTAATCAGTAATACTGGCAGTGCTTCTAGTAGAACATCTCCGAAATAATCTCTTAGCAAATTTGACGTATCACTCAGAGATAAAGCAAAGGAAAATTGATATTCTTTAATTGATAGCTGTATTTGCAGAGCTCTCTGCGGAATCGTTGGCACTGCTTTAAAACTTGAAAGTTCAACACTGACGACACTGTCAACAGAATTCAAACTTACTCGATGAGTTAATAAATAATTTTTAAAACTTATTTCTCTCCGCACCACGTTCGGAAAAATGACTTCGTGAGCATTCAAAACTAAATCAACCGTGCCTTGTTCGCTAATGTCCGGTTCCGTCCATCCTCATCAGCCTCTAAGTCTGCGAGTTCATCATCCAGGATCGGGTACTTCTTTTTCTTATCACCCTGCTGATCCTTTTGTTGTTCCTGATTGACCCTGCAATCACACAGAAATTCCGGAAACTTTTCATTAATCAGCTTTTTCAACTCAGGAATCAGCATTTTTGCCTGCTGACCAATATTTTCACTGGCAACATAGAAGTCTACTATGAATACATCTTTGACCAATTTTAGCCTGACTTCTGCGCCACCAAGTATCGATTGGTTTAAACGAACCGTCACTTGCTCTTCAGTGTGAGCTTTAGCAAAATCAATCGATGAAAAGATCTGCTTGCTCAATCGATTTAGTTCACCACCGTCATTAACCTGACGCACCTGTTGTTGATAGATTTCGTTTGGGGTCGCTTTTAACTCAATTTTAACATCTTGTTGATGAGGCATTATTACAGAAAGATGCTCCTTTTCTTTTCTTGTAACTGTCGATAAAACCTCACCACCAATCGCTTTTTTTCCATCAGCATCTAACAACAGGCTTTCTTTATCTTCTGCATTAATAGCCACATCATTACGCCCAGCACTAACGATTTTATTATTTTCCGTAGAATATACAGGCTTAGTAGTTATCAGCTTTTCAAGCCTGTTAAAGTCGGGTTCTTGTTTAACACGACTAACCTGCTGTTGATAAATTTCATTAATACCATTTTTCACTACGGGGTTAATATCTCGTTTAGTTACACCATTTTGACGGCTATCATCCGTTTCTATCATTAAAGAAGAGTTATTGAAAAATGATTCAACCGTCTCCGCTACCGGAGCTTTTAGCTTGCTCTTGATCGAACTTTCAACTTGAACGCCAGCTGCAACAGAGTTCCCATTAACACTGACGGAACTTTTAGCTATTTCAACTTCTCCACCAACTGCAACAGAATCCCCCTTAACACTGACGGAGCTTTTAGCTATTTCAACTTGTCCACCAACTGCAACAGAGTTCCCCTTAACACTGACGGAACTTTTAGCTATTTCAACTTCTCCACCAACCGCAACAGAATCCCCCTTCACACTGACGTAACTTTTAGCTATTTCAACTTGACCGCCAACTGCAACAGAATCCCCCTTAACACTGACGGAACTTTTAACCTGACCGCCTGCTACAGGAGAATCCCCTTTAGTACTGACAGAACTTTCAGCTCTGTCAACCTGACCGCCAGCTACAGCAGAATCCCCCTTAACACTGGCGGAACTTTTAGCCTGAGCGCCTGCTGCAGGAGAATCCCCCTTACCCTCAACAGAATCTTCTTCAACACGTAGCGACAAATCCATCTGAATAGTTCCACCGGCCTTCAGATCCAGTTCAAAACCATCAGAAGAACTTCTAATATAGATGACCATGGTACTAACAGGCGTCGATCTCTTTTCTGGAAGAATATCAGATGTAGAAACCGCTGCTACTTCGCTATCATGAGAGTCGAATTTATTCATAAAATGGTTATTGGAACCAGAATATCTCTCATCCTTGATATCCGCCAACATGTTCCTTTGAAATTCTTCAACATCACTTCCTTTGATAGCTTTATTATCAGGCTTTTCTCTTTTACCACCTGCCTCGATAGAATTTAAAAGCTCAATTGTTTTTGTAGAATTGAAAGGTACTTTATCCATAGTTCTAGCGCTTTTATTTTTATCCGGAAAATTCATAAACCGGCTCCTGAATAACAAGTCATAGAAAATTCATCTAGCGCATCTTCTTCGATAAACTCTTGTTCTTTCGCTATCAATATCGCCTCTCGCTCACACAACACCTTATATTTTTCATTTGCTTTCTGTAACCCAACAATTTCTCTGGCACACACTTCTTTCTCTTTAATAGCAACGTCCAGCTGATTTTCATAATCAAGTATATGCTGATTTAAAACCGTATCTTTTGATCTTAACTGACTAATTTCGTTTCGAAGTTCATCAATTCCCTGGCGTGAAAGTAGTGATTGAGTTGCCTCATCATATAACCGGTCCTCTTCCGATAAACGCCAGTTAACATAGACATTGAGACTTTCTTTAGCTTCATCAATTTTTAGTTTTAAAATATTCATTTTTTCCACAATCTGTTTTAACAACTGTTGTTTCCGAGTTAATCGATATTGCTTTATCTCTCTAAGTTTCTCAAAAATCATCAGAAGAACAATGCCTCTAACTGATTTATTGAAGAATCAAAATGAACACATTCATCTGTACTTTGCTTTAAAAACTGATTAACCCTTTCAATGTTTTCTACCGCCTGATCAGTCTCTTTATCATTGCCTTTTTCATACTCTCCAATACGAATTAACAATTCTACTTCCTTATACTTCGCAAGATTATTTCTTAAGATTTTCGCTGCCATTTTGTGTGAGTCAGAGACAAATGCGTCCATAACCCTGCTGGTACTTTGCAAAATATCAATTGCCGGATAGTGTGCCGCTGCTGCGAGATCTCTGGACAATATAATATGGCCATCCAGAATTGAACGGGTTTCATCCGCCACAGGCTCGGTCATATCATCCCCTTCAACCAGTACCGTATACAACGCGGTAATTGAACTAATTTCAGATTGCCCCGCCCGTTCCATTAATTTAGGTAAGGCTGCAAAAACAGATGGCGGAAAGCCTCGACGGGTAGGCGGCTCACCAGCAGCCAGTCCAATTTCTCGTAACGCCCTGGCATATCGAGTAACAGAATCCATCAACAACAGTACTTTCTTTCCTTTATCACGAAAATATTCGGCAATTGAAGTGGCCACTAATGCCGCTTTTGCGCGTTCCATAGCCGAGCGATCAGAGGTCGCAACGACTAACACCGCTTTTTTTCGACCTTCTTCTCCAAGGTCACGTTCAATAAACTCTCTGACTTCACGCCCACGCTCACCAATCAACGCTAATACGATGACATCAACTTCTGCATTTCTTATCAACATTGCCAGCAAAGTACTTTTACCACCGCCCGCCGCAGCAAAAATCCCCATTCTCTGGCCTTCTCCGCAACTTAAAATACCATCGATTGCTTTAACACCTAACGATAAGGGTTGTGTAATCGGTTGACGTCGCATTGCATCAGGCGCGTCTGCATATACACTCACCTTTTCTACAGTTCCTTTACGCGCGCTATCACCATGCAGGGGGCGTCCCAACCCATCAAGCACCATACCTAACAAATGCTCCCCCACTTCAACCTGATGAGTTTTTCCTGTGGGAATCACTTCGGTCTTATTTGAAATTCCGAGAATTTCTCCCATAGGAGTTAATAAAGCTTCATGTTCCTTAAAACCAACCACTTCAGCCATCACACATTGATTGTCTGTCGGATTAACCAGACGACACAACTCACCAATTTTTAAACCGGGAACAACCGCTCTGATAATGGTTCCAGAAACCTGACTGACCCAGCCTCGTACGGAAACAAATTCGGAATCTTTAATTAAACCGCTTAATGTTTGCCTGGTATTATTCAGTATACTTTCAACGTCAGCGACCATATCACCAAAGGCTTCAGATATTTTAAACTCTGAATCAGGTCGAGTTTCAAACAATGATTGCTCATCAGTTGAGTTGTTCAAATTTGTCTCGGAGGATGTAATATTATCGTGAGTAGTGGCGTATTCTGACAGGTCAATAACAAGCGCAATTTTATAAATGGGCGTAATTTTTTAGTGTTCAATCAATTTCGTCTTTCTTGCTTTCATTTGACTGCTTTTATGACGGTTTGCAAAATGAAAACGCATGTCACGCAACTGACTAATATCATATCGGTACCATTTATCCCCTAAATCAGGCGCTTCGGGTACTTGCATGATGTCTTGGTAAAACCGATTTAACTTACTAAGGTTAAGCCCGGACATAGCAACGGCACTGGACAACGGATCGACCCTGCCAATCACAGAGTTAATTTGCGGAACCTCGTTTTTAATCATAGTCAACCAGTCAAATATATCTTTAAAACCACTTCTTAAGCCCTTGTTCTTTTGCCTGACTCGTTCATAAAAGACAATAATCAATACCTGTCCGTCGACTCGATAAGTTAAGCGACTTTCTTGCCAGACAACACTGACTCCGAGTGCCAGGGAAGACTTCCCTAACATTTCACACTGTAACTTTATTCCTTTGCGTAACAGGCACAGGCTAATACAATCGGAGAATTGATTCTGTTCTGTGGAGAGCATTCTATTCTTGCACATATTTCACCCAACCTTGTAATCTTCGTTATAAATCAGATAATTGACTTTCCCGTTTTTTAGCAGAAAGAATTCTCTAAGTGCTGATTCGCCCTATTGGTTGAACGTTGATTTCTTTTGTTAATTCTTGAAATGAAAGTACCGGTAACTCATAAAGGTTACTTTCTAACAGCTTGCGCACATAACGACGAATATCCATAGCTACCACCAATACGGGTTTCCGCTGATTTTTCTTCAAATCACCAACCGTCTTAACGGCATTATCGATAAAACGCTGTGAGACATCAGGCTCTAGCGCAAGATAGCAGCCAGCCGAAGTCTGACGAATAGCCCCTCTGATTTTTTCCTCAATCGCCTGGTCAAGCATATAAGCGGGTAATACGTTTCTTCCAGCGGCATATTTATAGCAAATATAACGCTTCTGGCTACTACGTACATACTCAGCCAGCTGAACAACGTCTTTTTCTTTTTGTCCCCATTCAACTAGCGCTTCCAGAATCACTCTTAAGTTTCTGATGGATATATCTTCGGACACCAGGCGCTGCATGACTTCACTAATTTTTTGAATAGGTACAACTCTTTGAGCTTCCTTAACCAGCTCGGCATAATTTTGTTCAATTTTTGATAATAAAAAACGAGCTTCCTGAATACCGACAAATTCTTCTGCAAATTTCCTGAGTACATAAGATAAATGAAAGGTAATCACCTTGTCTAGATTGAAGAATGATAACCCGGCTTGCTCCAGCTCTACACTCATATTTTCATCAACCCACAGACTTTCATGCTCTGGCAAAAACTTTTCTTCGCATACATATTCAATGTCAGAGACATCCAGCTGCTGCTTCTCCTCGGAAACTAATACACTGCCTGGCTTCAACAGACCGTTTGCGACAGGTATTTCCTGCATTAATATTGCATATTCACCCTCTTTTAAATTTTCATTAAAACGCAGATGCACTCCTGGAAAAGGAACTCCCATATCCAGATAAAGCGCACGTCTGACTTTAGCCAGTTCAGCATTCAAATTCTCTGCACTTAACGACTTTTCCAATGAGGTTGAAACATCAACTAACAAAGGTACCGTAATCGAAAACTCTTCACCGGCTGCACCTTTCTTTTTTGCTTTAGTATTGTCTCCACTGGACGCAGCAGGTGCGCCGTTACCCTGGGATAAAACAGCAGGCAGGTCAGGACTATCTTGCTCTTTATTTTTTTCATTACGAATAGAAGAATAACCACCGGCTCCAATTAAAATGGAAAATCCCAGGAAAATATAAGTAGGAAAACCAGGAATCATTGCAAAACCGACCAATAAGACAGAAGCAATTAATAAGGCTTTGGGTTGCGCTGTTAACTGTTTGCCAATATCCTTTCCCAGATTGCCTTTATCTTCATCGGCCTCATCACCAGAAGACACCCGAGTCACTATCACTCCAGCAGTAATTGCTATAAATAAAGCGGGAATTTGAGATATCAATCCATCGCCAATCGTTAAAATGGCGTAAACCTCCAGTGCTTCTCCGGCGCTCATCCCTCGCTGCATAGTACCGATTGAAATACCACCAAGAATATTCACAAAAATAATAATCATTCCTGCAATAGCATCCCCTTTTACAAACTTCATTGCACCATCCATGGAACCAAACAATTGGCTTTCTTTGTTTAGCGCATTACGCTTTTCCCTTGCTTCATCAATATCCAGAACACCTGCGCGCATATCGCCATCGATACTCATCTGTTTGCCGGGCAGCGCATCTAGAGAAAACCTGGCACTGACCTCTGCAACCCGCTCTGCACCTTTAGTGATTACCAGAAATTGAACAATCGTTATTATAAGAAAGATTACCGCACCAACAACAAGATTACCTCCAACAACGAAGTTACCAAAGGTGGTAATAATATCTCCAGCATCACCATCCATCAAAATAAGACGAGTCGTTGTAATTGAAAGTGCAAGCCTGAATAAAGTAGTAATGAGTAACACCGCAGGAAACGCAGTAAACTCTAGCGGCGACATAATATAAACCGATAACATCAGTAATATTACCGCTATCGAAAGATTCATTGCAATTAAACCATCGACCAGCTGCGTCGGTAACGGTAAAATCATCATGAAAATAACCGCAACCAGCAGAATTGCTAATGCCAGGTCGGAACGCTGGCTCAGTTTATCCAGAAATTTTTTCATCAATGTAACTATCTTTTGGTTGAAATCAATGTTGTGTACAACTTTCTCGCTTTTCGCGCGCCAACACGGTCACAGGCTCGCCAGCGAGTCACACTCAAGCAATAATAAATAGCAGCTCGCTGCTCTCGGTTTAATTCTGTACCAGATAGTAATTGACTAGCTTTTTCTTCGAGGGGAGCGAGCTTACCGGTTTCTGACCACGCGCGACATAACATTAAACCTGTTGTGATATCACTTCCAAAAGCAGACTCAACAAGCTCCAGTAATGTAATTGCCTTATCCAGATCAGAATAATCCAGCTGCATTTGTGCCTGTAGCAGTAACCAGTCTCGATATTGATAATCCGTACTCTCAATTTTGTTTAGTATATTCATGACTGCACCAATAATAACCGGTTGATATTCAATTCAGACTCTAGAGCGGTAAAATCAATAATAATATTTAGCGCCTTGTCGATTAATTCTGTATTTTCTGTTTTAACTTTTAGCTGACTAAGCCAGGACAATGATCGTGTTGACATACGATAAAAATTAATGTTAACCAGTCGTTTAAGTTCAACTTCGCTCATACTACATTCCCTGACGACAAGCGATTCACCACAATTATGCTGATATAACTGGCTCTGGTGAGACAAAATCGCCTTACCAGACATTTCCAGACCTGACTTTTCTTGTACTGCTACAAATTCATTTTGAATTGGCAGGTGGCTAATTTCCGTTATGCCGAGGTCTGGCTGAATAGAAAAATCCATCAATCGACTCCTGTCAGTCTCTGGCGAGAAGATCGCATTGTCATCAATACTCGCAACAAATCCTCAACGTATAACGGATTATTTTTCAGTTTAACTTTTAAAATAAGCTGACTATTACTAAAGTACGCTAAGGGATAATCAGGTTTATAATTTTTAAAATGGTTATAATCCAAAATTTTTTCAATAACCGCTGAACTTTCAGAAAAGTGTACTTCATAGCTTAGTGTACAACTTAATGAACCACTGTCCGATAATTCAAAGCTTATACTGTCACCATCATCAAAATCTAACGAGAAACATCCATTTCCAACCAGTGATTTTTTATCAACACCAAAGCTTTCTAACAATTGATGTAATACTTGATCATACCGACTAACACTCATACTCTTCCCTTTCAATTAAACGGTCTAGATGATTGTTGATAGTATTAATACATTGAACATGCTGACTCTCATCAGCGTAAATTTCAGCAGGAATTAATCTGACCGCATTTTTCACACTCGTTAAAACCTGTATTTTTAGCTGTAAATTTTCAATATTCAACGCGGACAGAAAAATATCGATATCCTCACTTTGCAACCATGCGCTATCATTTAACTTTAAGAATTCAACCATAATAATTCTGGTCAACTCAGCTTCAGTCATGTTGTTATGCTTTCTATCGTTGTCTTTCATCTTTTATTTCTTATCTATTGATTGTCTGCTAGCAGGGTCTACGAACAAGGTCAGACTCAATTACTACGCAGAATATAAGTCGTTTCTTCGCAAGAATCATAGACAGCTGACAACAATTTAATCCAGCTCATATCCCGCATTAAACCTGTCAGCTGAACACAGTCAATATCGCTACCTTCCGCTTCATATTCCTCAGCCAGAGTCCTCAATAAATAGCGTTTTGCCTTTTTCCACCGATGAGCCCCATAAACTGAAATTAACTTCTGCCAGACTGAAGAAAGCGTTGAAAAATTAACCACGGCACTTTGATAAACCCTGCGCAAATCGACAACTCCAACCTGGGCTGTATTTTTATTTTCAGAAATTTCTCTCGTTCGCTCCAGCTGTGATATCTTTAAGTTAACCAACTTTAATGCGGTAGCGATAAAGTTACCTTCTCTTTTTAATAATTGGCGTCGGGCTTCAATCAGTGCAAAATATTGCTCATTAATATCTGCGCTATACTTTTGTAAAAATCTGACTAACACTGCTTCACTCCCTTCGCCCTTCGCCAGGTCTTTAACCAGAGTATTAACTTCTTCAATTTTTGTTACAGTGAGCTCGGCTGCCAATAAGCGCTCTATTCTGGATTTTTGTTCACTTTCCTCAGATTTACTCTTTTTTATTTTATCAGCAACAAAATCCCCACTTTTCATTTTACTCACGGCAAATGAAGCTTCCTCTTGCATATTGGCAACGCTTTCTGAAATACGTACACCAATCCCGTTAAACATGCCTTGCTGACTTTTAACCACAGGGTTTATTGATGGAAGATTGGGGCTACCTCCGGTAATTGGACTAGTTGACACGAAACAAGCTCACTCTGTTATTGATAATCAATAAAAAACGATTCAGACAAAACATAGAGTAATCTCTATACCCCGAGCGATCTTATAATTTCTGTTCAATTATTTGCTTTTCTCGTCTAAAACGTACCGATAAATAAATCAAAATATCTAATTTGGACAGTGAAATTAAACACCATGGTGATACGACAAATTTACAACCCGAAACAATGGTTGCTTCGGATTGTTAACATTAAACTTCTGTTGTGCTTGTCAGGTTTGGGTAAGGGGCGTTATTTTGCGGAAAAAAATCTACATCGTCCTGATTAACGTAATTGGTATCAGGTTCGTCTCCTGAACAATCCGCCCCCATCAACGCAACCAGACAGACAAAAGGTAAACAAGCCAACAGCTTCAAGGTTTCTTTTACCTTTGCAGCAACAGGCGCTTCACCATCGCATAATGAAACAGGTTTTGTATAGAGTTTACCGTCATTGTTTCGGTATACTTTTTCACCACCAGAACAGCAACTCGATTTTGTTACTCCCACAGGCTGAATCGATTCCACCATATTACTCCTCCAGTTCAAATAAATAAAAACAAATGACTAAATCATCATAATATTCGCTAAGGTATCTTTAGACGACACAATATCTTTTTCTGGTTCTTTGGTAATACTTTCTATCTGAGCTTTCCAGTTATTTGCTAACTCAATAAAGTGTGCTAACAAAACGGCAAGTTTCTCTCCAGTATCGATTGAAGAAGAAAAAATCTTTGACAGAATAACGCAACTGCCCGTCTGCTTATTATTCGCAGAATCTTTCTCTCTATCTTCAGGCTCGTCTGCCAACACACCCAACGTTGTCCCCTGTGTATACTCAAACCCTATATTAACGGCTAACAACAGGCGAAGTGCATAATCGGAGATATCTCCCGTAAACCTGAATATTTCCGTTTCGACCAATGTCCCCTCTCCTTCAAAGTCGACACTGGTAGGTTTTAAACGAACTAAAACATCATTACCCTTGATCTCATAACAGTCTTGTTTGACATCATAAGATTGCGCAGCGATTAACTCCGCACTCTCTTTTATCATTAACTCAAATTGTTTATTCATTTTAATTTCTCATATTTTTCTATAGTTACTTCTATTCGATGCATCCAACACTGTTAGCTGGATAGCTATGGGTTCCAGGGAGGTATTGGTATTGGTATTGGCGTTGGAGCCTCGGTAGGCGAAGGTGTAGAAGCAACAGGCGCACCAATAGGCGAAGATGTCGACGTAGAAAAAGGGGCTTCTCTTCCTGTAATGTTTGCTACAGCAGCGGGGGCAACTGTAGTAACAGCACTTTTAACAACTTCGTAAGTTACGACTGAACCTATAGCTGCACTAACAAGCCCTACGCCAACGCCGACACAAAGTTGCTTTTTACTTGGCATGTTTTCTTTAAGAAACTCACAACACCCGCTAAATTTGTCAGTAAATCGTTTGCAGCAGGTATTATCAATTTGTGCTTGAAGAGACTCATATTTAGTTTGAATTTCTGCATTTTTAGCTTGAAGCTCTTCATTCTTAGCTTGAAGCGCTGCAATGTCTACATGGACGCCTTGACTTACATTTCTTTCCCCCAAACCCTCACAACTTGTTACTGAATTTCCGTCCTGAACAGGTTCATTATTAGGGCCAATACTATTGCTCCTAATAGAGCCATTATTACTGACGTTTGTCATTGTATTTCTCCTATACCTGCATCATTGCAGCAGAAGGAATTTCTAGCGACTGGTGAGCAGATTCCTGGAACATCACTTTAATTTTTTCTTGCCACTCTTCCGCTTTATCTACAAATAAATTAAGCTGATCGCAGAGTTTCTGCCCATCGTCAATACCACTGGAAAATACCTTAGACAAAACAACACTAGAGTCTCCATCAACACTACCGTCCGGCAGCAAATTATCCTCGCACATAGTTACACCCAATGTCGCGCCACCGGTTTCAGAAAAACCGACATTGGCCGCCAACAAACTCCCCAGTACTTCGTCGGGTATTTTCTCAATAAACTCTCCAATCTCCGCGACAGCCAGTATTCCTTCGCCCTCAAAATCAAAAGCCATCGGTTTTAACAAAACCAGGGTATGGCCAATCGTTAATGAATATAATTCATCTTCGACTTTGGGCTCACTAAACCCGATTATTTTACCGCACTCAACGGCGATCCTTCTAAACCTTTCACTCATCGTTACCTTCTAGCCTCATATAATTCAACTCTATGTACATTTAATTCTATGTATATTTAAAAAATAAGTTCTTTTACCTGACGGATCTCAGATACCGACAGGGTTCGTTCATTCAGCATGATGGAGAACGGTTGTTTGTACCCAAATCTAGTTGGTACAATACCATCCATTTTATTTATGGCGCTCATTTCATTAGTACCATTCATTCTGATGGCGCTCTTATAAGAAAAAAATTGACGTTCATCAAAAAACAAACTATCTAATTTTTTGTTATCAAGCAATGCAAGACACTCGACCATTTTCCCACAGGGAGTAAACTTGCGGGCTATTTTACTTTGTTTGACTATCATCCGATTAACAACGCCAGCTTCACCAGCAGAGACAAAACCAACCCTTTCAATTTCATTAGAAAAACTACTAAAAAAATAGTATTTATGCAGACTTCGAGAATCCTGCTTTCTTACATAAAAATTGAATTTTCTCCAGGCAACGGGCTTACTCAGATAGACTTTATTTACAACAGGCTTATCAACAAAAGGCAATCCAATGGCTATGTCATATAATCCCGTTTCTAGCCCATTTACCAGAGCACCCTCTCCAACTCGATAAAACAACGGTGTTTTTTCCAAAAACAGATGCTGCCAGTGTTCAATCCGTGTATTCTCCAGAACCGCAACATTGAGTGAATCCAACACCGCATTGTTACTATATTTGATAGTTGAACATCCACAAATAGTCGATACCAACATAATGAATAGCAACAATTTTCTTATAAACATAAATACGAACTCACTGTCAACCTACCCTGCTTTTCTCACTTTTATTGGCGAAATGCCAAAACGTGTTTTATAAGCCTGTGAAAAATATGACTGGCTCGAAAAGCCTGCGGTAACAGCCACATCAATAATCCGCATATTATTTGTTCTTAACAGCTGATCAGCATAGCGTAATCGTTGTTCGTTTATCCAGGCCCTGGGAGAGGTTTTATAAACCCGATTAAAGAGACTTTTGAACGCAGTTAGACTCACTGCGTAATTTTTTGCAAACTTGTCTAATGGCCAGTCATTCAGGTAGTTAACTTCCACATATTCTCTAAACCGTGCGGTTGAAGAATCGCAAAGCGTCAGTATTTGTTGAGCAAGAAGATTACTCTGAGACTTTCCTGATTGTAGCAACAATAATTCTTCCAGCTTTAACGCCAGTAAGCTTTCCTCAAAGGTATTTTGCATTAACAGCGAAAGAGAGGTTATTGCCATTCGAGTTAAGTCACACCCAGAAAACAACAGGGGCAATTTTTTTTGTTTACTGAGTGTAACCTCCCCCACTTTACCTTTAGTCATTATCTCGCTATAGCGTTGTTTAAAACGCTGTAACATTTTTTGACTAAAGCCAAATGACAAAACCAATGCATCATTCACCGGCTGCGTATTCTCTACTGAAAACCTGACCTTATCCAGGACCAACATACAACCAGGCAGCAAAGCGTTTGTTCCATAAGGCGTTTCGATGGACAAGTCACCCGAAACAACAAGAAGTAGATTAAACGAATCAGCAAACTCTGCATTGAGTGTTTCACCTGGTGCAATTGATAAGAGTTTGTATTCAAACAGCTCTGTACTACAACAAGACTGTCTGATTCTACCTGTTCTGAATGCTGATTCTTTTGTTTCAACCAACTTCATGCCCATCTCCTGAAAAATATTGAATTAACAACTAGCCAGCAAATCTGGCCTGCTGGATTAATTGAAGGTTAAAATAATGACCTGCGTATCTTTATATATTTCTTGCAACACTTCTAAATGACTGGGTTAACTCTTGTAAAAGCTGTTCAGCAAACTGCTTCATACTCTGAATCAGCCGATCAAAATATTGTTCCCACTGAGCAGCTCGTTGCTGTGCCGCCTGAGCCTCATTCTGAATCGCCTGAATTGACTTTTGAGCCGCACTACCTTCCATCTGAGTTTCATTAGCAGCCGTTGAATCTTTATCGCCAAATACATTAGCAACTCTGGCTCCGCCATCAACAGCCCCTGAAATTGCTCTGGACAGAACTTCAGGTGCATGTGCAATACCCGGCATGGCATTTCCAATCTTATATAGGCCACCAAAACCGGCGGCAGCGCCTACAATACTGCCAATTCCCGCAGCAAATTTTGTCCAGGAACCTTTGTCAGCATTAGCTTTAACTTCTTTTGCAAACTCAATTATAGATTTTGCTTCTTTAAGTAATGCGGTAACATTTTGAAAAATTTCTTTAATAACTGCCTGAGCTTCTGCCCACGCAGATTCCAGAAAAAGCATTTGCAGTAAGTGCATTAATTTAGCAAGATTGATTATCTTGTTTTGCAATGACTGTTCCATCTCTTCAGTTCGTTTTACAAACGTAGCAGAACCAGGCTTATCTGACTCGTCTGAAGTTACCCCTCCTGATTCCTCACTAGCTTTTAAAAGTGATATATTTTTTTGATTCGCTAACTGTTCAAGTTTCTCATGTTTTTCATTCAAAAACGTTATAACCGAATCAATTCCGACTCGATTGATTAATGCTAAAACGCCTTCACCTTTGATGTACCCGGAAAAACCTTCCATTTCTTTTGACAAAGCATCGAGATCATTGATGTTAATCAAACGATCAGCTGATGCGTTATTAACAAAAGACGCATATCGTTTGCTAGTGGTCACTTCTGTCAATTGGCCATTAACAGGCTGATTTGTCGGTAAAGATTCCGACTCAACGTCGTTATCAAGACTGACGCCTGTATTTGAGTTAGCGGTATTTGTGTTAACTGTAACTGGTACGCTCATTATATTTCCTCAATTAAACAACAGTTTTACGAACAATACTCTTCGATGTAATAAACTCATCTTTAAACAAATCACTGGCAATATCGATACTTCGCTTCAAACTCTGAACCTGCTCCTTAAAGAACAGCATCAATCGTTCAATTAGCGCTTCAATTCTGGCCGATTCAGATTTATTTATTTTAACTTCTGCGAGCAGCATCTGTATTTTTTCTTCAAGTGATTGAATTTCCATATCTATCAAAGCTCCCTTTATTCCAAAATATCCCTGCCCAACACCATTAATGCTCATTAACATTTGAAATTTGCTTCGAATCAAAATATCCAGCACTTTAGTTGCTCCCTGGTTATGCATTTCCAGTACTGCTTTCTCACCAGCTTCATTAACTACTTTTTTAAGCGCTTTTTCGCTCACTTCTTCTAAGGCTTCTTTGCTCAGGTTTTCAGCAACGGTTTCTCCAGATTCCTTCAGCGCTTCTTTCAATGCTACCTTTCTCGCTTTAGTTAACGCTTTTTCAAAAGCTTCTTCAGACATTTCCTTAATTGCCTGCTTGCCAAGACTTTCTACTACTTCCTTTCTTGATTGCTCGACCGCCGTTTCAACCGCTTCTTTCACAGCCTTTTTTACAAATTTTTCAACACCTTTACTACCCAGCTCCTGCCCGGCTTCAGCCGCAATTTCTTTTGCTGTTTTTTCCACTATACTCTCAACGACTTCTTTGGAGGTCGTCTCAAGCGATTCCTGAACCGCCTTTTTCACTGAACGATTAACCACTTCTTTCGCAGCTTCTCGTGCAGCTTTATCGCCCGCTTTTTCAGCCGCTTCACTTGCCATTTCCTTCGCAACCTTTTTTGTTACTTCTTCACCCACTTCACTGGCAACTTCCTTTGCTGCGGTTTTTGCACCTTTAGTCGCTGCACTTTTTGCGGCAGCCGCTGCACCATAGGTGACCAATATACTGCCAATAAGACTTAACGCGACTGAAGCAATCGTTAAAGCAAGCGCTGCTTCATGCTCTCCACAATAAGTACAAATTTCAGCCGCAATTGCGCAACCTCCGGCAGCAACCAGTGCCAACCCTCCGGCAACCAGGTTTGCCTGGCCCGACATAGTACCCGCCGCAACGGCAGCAGCGCCAGCCACTATATCAACAGTGGCAGTTACCCAGTTAAAAGCCGAAGAAAAAACGCCGCCTTTTTTGGCATTTTCTCGCTGTTTATTCGCTTCAGCAATTTGCTCCAGACGTTCTTTCTCACGCTTGTTTCGAGTTTCAATTCGTTCTTCCATTAAACGAGCATGCTCTTTCCGCAACTGACTTAATTCAGACTTGGTCGCTTTCGAAATCAACTCATTAACTTCCTTCATTCTTGCCATTAACATCAACATTAAGGAAATTGCGTCAAGCTCATCATTTAGACCCTCGCCTCTTGCTGATGAAGGCAATTCAGGTCGCTGACTGAAACCAGAACCGATAGTTACACTCAAAGGTGGCGAGGGTGTTTCCGCTCTCCATATTCCAGATTCATTGACAAGACCGACCGCTGGAGCGACAACGGGATTAACACCACTATTAACTAAATGATTTACTGGCATATTCATCGTTATTATTGTTCCTCTTTTTTAATTTCATTTCTAACGCGCACCAACATTATATTTGCTTTATTATTTAATTCTGGCTCATTCGATGAACGAATCGATGCAGCGTAAAAGCCACTTTCAGCACTTTTTAAATCTCCCAGTGCCATATGGCATTCCGCAGCATAAAAAGGAAGATAAGGATTTTCTACATCAATGAGTACCGCCATGCTATAGGTTTCTGCTGCTTTCAGATATTCACCTTTTGCCTGTCTACACGCACCAAGCGCCCTAAAATAGATCACGTTATAATGATCATAGCTACACAGTAATTGGAAAAGACTTTCTGCTTTATCTAACTGTTCGCACAGACTTTCAGATTTGTCTAATTGTTCGCCATGAACATCTTTACAATCTATCTTGTTCGTGAGTACGGGTGCTGTCTCATACAAATTAAGCGCCACGTGATAAATGGCTTCCAGCTCATCCTCTGTAATACCAAGCAGTTCATACATCACTCCGCCTTTGTCAATAAACCGTTTTAGTTGCTCCGGTTCTACTAGTGCGGGGTTTATCATATCTAACTCTGTATTTTCGTACATTCGCGTCTCAATTGATTCAATATTTTAAATTAGCTTACAAAACCTTTTATCGCTTCATAGTAAGATTTTATATAATTGGACATTGCTTCTGTTAAACCGTTAAAACGTGAATTAGTGGTATTAAAATCAACGCTGAGCTGTTCTGCCTGTGTTGAATTTTTCTTTATCAGGTTTCTTACTTGCTCGGAAGCATTATCAATAGCACTTAGTGTTACCTTATACCAGGTGTGATCAATTTCGTGTCTATTTTCATTTCCGTATTCATCCACCTCCGGTATACCTCGACCATTCTCCCAAATTTCCTTCCCAACATTATTTCTATAATCAGGGATAATATTCTCTAGCTCTTGTATAAAGTGAGGGTCATCATTTTGTTGACCTGTGGCTTTATCTCCATCCATTTGAAAGTCCCACATTTTCACAAAGCCAGGGTCATCAAACTCTTGTTTGTACTTTACTTTTAAGATATCTTTAAGGCGACTAATACGCTCTAAAAGGTCATTAAGCTGTTCAATTTTTTCTCTGGACTTTTTAATTAATACACTTTGAACCTCAAAACCTACTTGATCTTCACTAAGCGTCCTACCATTCCATTGTATTTCGCCTGAATCCAAAATACGAAACTCGCCACTATTCACCCTATCCTCTATACTCTTATCAGTTCGTTGCTGCTCAGTAAGCGGGTTATATCTAAGCTTCGATTTATTGCTTTCCATATTTCTCAGCACCTCAGCAACAGAGATACGTGTTGCAATATTTCGCGCACTTTCATCAACAACCCATGTTCCATGGATGTCATCCCTTCTATAAGCATTATCACCAAAATTCCATGGGTCATTTTCTAATACGTCATACCCATAGCTAAGCGCTAAATCACGTTTTGATACCGCTATATTAAAGGTTGACTGCCCCATTCCTTCCAACTGCGAATAACTCAAATGAAATGCTGGCGGTGTTCCTTGCGGGCTTAATTTTATATAAGAGTTATCTCTGGAATGACGCCATTTTTGATAGCGTTCAATCGCTTCAAAGGCATCTGTTCCTTTTACAATATTGCTTGGGTTACCATTAGCAACTCGCATTAACTTCTTAATCTGATCAATAATCAACTTTAACTCTTCCTTGTCAGCCATCAGTCGGTTAGCTAACAGTCTCTTGAGCTCCGGTGTTAATTCTCTACTCAAAACCTCATACCGCCCACTTTCGGCATTCCATTTTTCTACATTTCCGGGAGTTCCATAGCCAAGCCGATACATCCTGTCCATATTAATGACAGGGTGCACAAGTCGTTCTACACTTTCCTTTGTTGGAATAACTGGCGGGTTATTCAATATAGGTTTTTCTCCCTCGACAAAAGAGAGTCCTGCCACCCCATTATTTCTTATTGGACTTAGAATTGGCCGAGACATTATTTCCTCACTAAATTATAATTAAGTCGACTTGAATTATCGTTAATAAGAACTTTTATTATTTGTGTACACAAACTTCCATTGAGTTAAATAAATGAATTCTTCCTATTCAACCTTCGGGTTCGCACAGAATCACTTTGAATAACGCGACTATCACTCAACACCGGCTCATCAAGTCGTTGAAGTAGCTTTTCAACCGAACCACCAGCAAGTTCGCCCAGTTCACTCTCCAGTCTTTTTGTTCGCTGCAGATCAAACTCTAGCTGTCGTTCGATTTCATATTGACGTCGTAACAGGTTTCTTACATCAAGCTCAGCTGACTCTGAAGGCTCAACCACATCATCAGCTTCATTCGCTTTTTCAACAGAATTACTTTCTTTAAATTTCAAGTCATTAACACTCAAATAAATTGTTATTCGGTTTAGCATTATTCAATTGATTTATATTTCATCAGGAGAACATCAAATAAACAAGTAATTATATGTAAAAGACCTTATTTCATCGTATACATTTTCCTACAAAAATTAGCTCAAGGAGATTTTTCATTTGTTCGTTGAACGAACTCAAATCGGATAAAACGTTCAAAATTTAAAAATACACGACCGCCAATGAAAACATAGTTCGCTGAGATGGGTCAGAATATCCAGAATATAAATAAGGCTACGTGATGAAACTCGAATCATTTGTTCAACAACTCACCCTGGATTTAAAAATCAATCCATTAACAAACACCGAAAATGGATACCGTCTGATGCTTGATAATAGCTTGACTGTACTGATACGAGATTTCAGGAATATCATTGTGTTTGACTCCCCTGCACCATTGATATTTAAAAACCATTTTCAAAAAGAGGAGAAAATGGCCCGAGCGATTAATTATTCATTAACGTGGGACAAAAGTGATACCGTACTAACTCGAACTTTTAATAACCCCCCCTCACAAAGACTAACAATTTGCGACGATTTTCAACAAAAATCTACTGATCACTTTCAATTAAGTAAAGTGAAAGCTGGCACACCAGAAAGAGAATTCTCTTTAAGAGTACAAACGCTCGTCACTCCTGACACCAGTTATCCCATAATACGACAAACACTGGATTCGCATTGTGCATTTATTGAACTGTTAAAAGAGACCTTAATGGACAATCAATATACCCCCCATCAACAATCATTAGCTGTTAGTTTTATTGACTCAATATAAATGACCATTAAACCTTTTAACCCACAAAAATTGATTCATGCATTAATGCTTGCTGTGTTTTGTACACCCACATTGATTTCACCAGTTAATGCCAGCGCGTTAAAACGCATTCCGTTTGAGTTTTATGCCAGTGGCGAGAACCTGCGTAATGTTTTAACTTCTCTCGCAACAAACTCTGACGCGGGCATCTGGATTAGCAGTAATATCAGTGAAAAATTTAATGGCCACATTAGCCAGCAAACAACCGAAAAAGCGCTTGATTATCTTTCTAACGCGTATGACCTAGTCTGGTACTACGATTTTTCAACGTTGTATATCTATAAAAGCAAAGAGTTAAGAAGTGAAATATTTCAGCTCAACGCCATTGGTACTGCAGAGCTTAAGCGTAACCTGATTGCTTTAAAGGTCTGGGATGAACGCTACAGGTGGAGAAGTGTTGATGGTAGTAATTTGCTAATGATTTCCGGGCCGCCTCGTTATCTTGAAATTATTGAGAACACCATTAAGCTCTTACAAAATGGCTATCATGGAGATAACGGCGATCCACTGGAACTCCGGTTATTTAAGTTAAAAAATGCATCTGCTACCGATCGTAAGTTTACTGCGAGAGGCGAGGAAATCATACTACCCGGCGTTGCTACGGTGGTCGCTAACATGATGGTTAGCAGCGATGTTAAAAACACAACAATGATCAACTATGCTAATAGTAAAAAATCAGCGTCCAGCACACCTGAAACGAATAATGAACATCAGGACAATATTAAAGAAACTTCCCTCAGTAAAGCTTCTGGCCTGTCACACCCGCTGGCACGGATACAGGCTGACACAAGCCTGAATGCAATTATCGTACAGGACTATCGTTCTCGCATACGCTTATATGAAAATCTGATTAAGAAACTGGACCAGCCCAGAGAACAACTGGAAATCAGCCTGGTTATTATTGATATCAGTAGCAACTCCCTTGAACAAATTGGTGTCAGCTGGTCAACCGATAGCATTAATGCTGGCGAAGGTTTAATCGATCTGATACTGCCAAGTAGTGGCACAGATGCTAAAAAGAAGACAAGCGCAGACTTTCTCGCCACCGTCAGTTTACTGGAAACCCAGGGACAAGCCAGAGTGACTTCTCGACCCGCAGTAGTGACTGAAAATGGAATACAGGCAATGCTGGATAATAATGAGACCTTTTATGTAAAAGTACGAGGCGAGCGTGTCGCAAAGCTTGAAGAAATCACTTATGGTACATTGCTTCAGGTGACGCCACGTATCGTTGAAGGTAACTCACCAAAGCGTATTTATCTGGATATTAACATAGAAGATGGTAACAGACTCAAGGATTCTGCAGTTGGCTCCCTGCCGTCAATAAGAAATACCCAGATAAGTACACGAGCGTCGGTTCCCGAAGGCTCCAGCTTACTCATTGGGGGCTATTATCGAGAGTCGGATAACCGACTGCAAAATAATATACCAGGTTTAAGTGATATTCCTCTCATAGGTAGTTTATTCAGTCACCATGAAGACAGCAGTAGTCAGGTTGTCCGGTTGTTCATGATAAGCCCAAAGATCATCAGGCTTAATCAATTTGAGCAACAAAAGGCTCTCACTCTGGAGCAACCTTTTTCGTTCTCAAATCAAATCAGGGAAATGGCCAGCTTGAGCAATTCTGCTCCCGGCATAGTCTCCATAGCCAACCTGCAACCTTGTGAGCAACCAATACTCGCTCGTAGTCGACGCAACCGATACCTCAAAAAGGGGTACAAAATACACATGCAAAATTGCCGAAACCTCAAAGGAAGCAATGGAATAAGGGTGTCACTAACCCAGTGCCCTGAAGGCTCAATTGAAATGGAGTGCCGACTATGAGTCAGGAAAATATTAAAACTCTACCCAGTGAAACGGAGGAGAATCGAGTATTATGGAAATTATTCATTCTCAATACTCGGTATAAAGGCGCAGAGGTCTTTCTATCTGACCAGCAACGTATTGGAAAAGATGAGTCTACCGCAGACCTCGTTGTTGATGATAGCTCAGTATTGAATGAACATGTAGAGATACAGGTTTCTGAACAGGGCGTTCTATTAAAACCATTATCTGATGAGCTAACGGTTACGATTAATCATAATAAAATCGACGCTAGCACTGTAATCCCCGAATTAACGCCAGTTCACATTGGCAAGCTCGTTCTGATGTTTGCGCCAGAGAGTAAAGCCTGGCCTGACCTCACCAATATTACAGAAGTATTAACAAAAAGCAAACAAGAGAATTCCGAACAAGATTCAACCATTTCCACCCAGAATAAAGAAACAAACGTTAATGATAAACCCCAAAAAAAGCAGCAGCTATTTACCATAAAAACAGTACTGGGCTTCATTTGTACCATTGCTGCATTTAATCTATGGCTATATACCGAAGCAACGCCAGAACCCGATATAACAACGCCGATTCCTGTGAATACACTGGAAAAAATTAAGAAAACTCTCAATGCTGAACAAAATCCTCATTTATCGGTGGACTGGAACACTGATAAACAACAACTTGATTTATCTGGATATGTTGACTCAAATACAACAAAAAAGTCAATTATAGAGAAAGCTGGCTCATTAAATATTTATTTTACCAGCCATATAAAGACAATGGAGGATGTAAAAACAGCAGCCAGATTTATCCTCAAAAATCTACAATTAGATGATGTAACTGTCAGCTCAGGTTCTAAAGCCGGCAGCTTATTATTTGAAGTAAAAAAAAGCAAGCGATTAATTTTTAAGAAAGCAGAGCAAACATTACAAAGAGACATACCCGGGCTAACCTCATGGCAAGTGAAAGAAATCATGTCTCCTTTGGAAATGTTGCAATCGCTTATTGCGAACAGCAGTATAAAAGGTAAACTTAAAATAACGGGCTATGAGGACCATATTCTGTTAACTGGTAAATTAACACGGCCGGAAAAAGAGGCTTTTGAAACCATCAAAACCTCATTTGATCGCCAATTTAAAAGCAGCCCTCACCTGAAACTAAGGCTAACTGAGGATAAAATAATAGAAAGAAAATCTGTCCGTCGAACAAAAAACAAACCTCAACTACAATTAAAGGCTGTACATTTTGGAAGCACACCATACATCATTCTTCACAATGGCCAGAAATACCTGGAAGGCTCGATACTTCCACGAGGTTACAAAATAAAAAACATACAGTCAACGGGCATCAGGCTCAGCTTTAACAATACAAATTTAATCATTCCCATTTAACCATAACATTAAAGGACTCCTCATGCTTAATAAGCCCCAGCTTCCTGACATAAACATTATCGAAAATCTTGAGGCATTCGAAAGTAAATTGAATAACGACCTGCTATTTTCAAGACAATTAGTTAACTACCTGCTTATGTTAAAACAAGATACTAGCACAAAACGTAACTCTGGCCTGACAGGAGATGATTATAAAAAGCACTCTGCATGGATTGAAGCGATTGAAGCAAGCATCAAAGTGATAACAAATTTGGTCATCAGTCGATAGAACTGCTATTTAAAAATATAGCTAAATTTAATATTAATTAAACTTGAAGATAAAAACAAACCAATCAGATTAAACTATAGTTGGTTTCACAACAAACAAGAGGAATTTTATAATGGCCGCAACCGAACTCACCAATGAATTCAATGTAGATACTACAACACTGGCAATGTCCAATATCATTAGTGCACTACAAACCAATCTAGATGCAAAACTTACAGCTTTAGACAATGATCCCAGCAGTGCATCAGCGCTAGCAAATTTTCAAGCAGCGATGAACGAATGGTCGGTTTCTGTGGGTCTCGCTACAACGATTCAAAGAACGCTCAAAGAATCGATGTCTTCAATCGTCCAGAAAATGTAACCTATGAAAACAGCCGACCTCAAATTATTGACGCAAATTGCTACCCTGGCTTCTAATCTGGCACGGTTTGAAGAAGCACAATTGATTATTGATGCCCTATCTTTTTCTGGTAAAGAGAATGAATCGGCTATTGCTCTCAATGCGCTCAACCAGA
Organism: Kangiellaceae bacterium; assembly: GCA_016743995.1. Classification (GTDB taxonomy): domain Bacteria; phylum Pseudomonadota; class Gammaproteobacteria; order Enterobacterales; family Kangiellaceae; genus Aliikangiella. Next base: position 41,587 of record JADGFG010000001.1, read on the forward strand.
TTAACCAGAAAAATTTCGAGCAGGCTATTCAGCAGTTAAAGCCCTGGTGCGACGAAAACGATACTTGCGTTTCTCATAGTTTGTTAGCGCTTGCCTATTGGCAAAACCAACAGCTAGAAGAAGCTGTTGACTACTGCAAAAGGATTGTCAATACGACCAATGAAGAGGTTGTGCTAAAAATGGTTAGTGAAATCATTAATCAGATAAGAGAATCCATTTAATGCCGGCACAACAAGTAGAACAGGTAACAGCTGTTGATCTCCGTAAATTTGAAAGAAACCAGGAGTCAACTCAACTCCAGGAGCCACCTTCAACGTCTCCTGAGCAGGAAGATTTAAAACAACAATTTCTCGATGCCATGGGAAATGCTAAATCAGGTATTTCCGATAAGATAGAGATGATTGAAAAGAGTTTTAAAAACGATACGCTTTCACCTGCAAACTTATTGAAAGTGCAATATGAGCTGGCACAGGTCACTTTACAACAAGAGTTGATTAGTAAAGGGGTAACTAAAACCACTCAAAATATTGATACTTTGATCAAGGCCCAGTAACTATGCCCTTTTTATGTAAGGCCGGTCTATGCCTATGGTTTATTCTGGTGCTGTCAGCTTGTAAAGTTGAACTTTATTCTGGCCTGGATGAAAAACAGGGTAATGAAATGCTCGCGCTTCTTCTTGTGGAGGGCATTAATGCAGAAAAGTCTGAAGGAAAAGGAAGGACTGTTAAATTAAAAGTCGACCCTGACCAGCTTGCCAGTGCGATTGAAATATTATCCAGAAACTCATACCCCAGAGGTAAGTATGCAACACTCAACGATGTATTTCCTCCTGGAGGCCTGATTTCAACGCCCACAGAGGAATCTGCACGCTACAAATACTCGGTAACTCAAGATCTGGCCGCGACAATATCTAACATTGACGGCGTATTAACATCACGGGTTCATCTGGTATTACCTGAAAAAACAAAAGCCAGAAAGAAAAAAACAGATAAACCACAATTAGCTAAAGCTTCTGTTTTTATCAAACATAGCAGTAGAGTGAGTCTGGACAGTTACATCCCCCAGATTAAGCTTATGGTTGCGAATGCGGTTGAGGGTCTTAAATATGAAAATATTGCAGTGGTCGTGTTTCCTACAATAGCTTCATTTAGCCCTGTTTCGCCGGCTCATCAACAACAAGACAATAAAGATATTAAAACTCTCAGTGCAGGGATAGCAGAATATAAGAGTTTGGGAATCTGGATATTTTTAACGACTCTTTTGATTATCATAGGAATAAAATCAGACAAAATCATTCAATCTATAAAACACTATAACGAACAAAAAAGTGCAAGCAAATAACTCTGCCCCCTACTCTACCCTGTTAGAGAGTACATATTACGCTAACATTATTACTTTAAACTTTAAACCCCTGGAGTGGGTCCATGACGACTGGTTAACAGACATACCATTTATAGAGCAGTTACGCCAACTTAGTACACCTGAAATTCAACAGTACATAAACGAAAAATTAGCTTTGCCGCCCTGTCTGACTGAAGAATTTGAAATGCCTTTACGGCGACTGATTTTTTTGCCACGACATCAGTTTCAACGATTGACTTCTATTATTGGTTTAAGTTGCTTTCAACAACAGTTAATCACATTAATAGAAAAGAAAACCAGAATAGCACTAACCAATTTGCTGGGAGAGAACTGTATTCGTCTATTACAAACAAAACTGCCATTAATGATAACCCGGTTTCCAGATGCTTTATCGTCTTCTCTACCACTATATAATTCAGCAGAAACCCGGTTAAGACATTATTATCCCTATGGTGCGCGGCTATTATCGATAGCCGCTGACTCTGGAAATAGTCCCTGGCATCGCTATTTATTACATAAACTACCCAAATTTGACGACTCTCTTGACGAAATAAAACAGATATCTCTTACCATTAAAGAAAAAGAGCGTATCGCTATTCTAATCAGAAAGATATCACTGGAATTTGATAAAACATGTACACATTTACTGAATTAAATTCAACACAGCTACAACTCTCTCCTGATATTAAGATATTAAAAGCGGGTGATTATAACCAATATTATAAAGCCTCCGAACTAATAGAGTCCGCTAAGAAAACAGCAACGAAAATTATTGACAAAGCCAATAGCGATTATGAAGTTCAAAAAAATAAAGGCTATCAGGAAGGACTCACAGAAATTCATACAAAACAGAGTCAAATGATGCTAGATATGCTGAGTCACTGTAAGGATTATTATATTGGCTTAACACCACAAATAGCCGAACTGGCCCACTCCACTATCAAAAAGCTGATTGGCGAATTCGATGATATTGACTTGACAATACGATTAGCAGAACAAGCGATTAAACTGCGGACCAGCCAACGAGAAATCACATTACATGTTTCGCCAGAGCAAGAATTCGGTATCAGGCAACATATCAGCCAATTAAAAAATAAGTTTCCCGATACAATACTGATAGAAGTTATCGCCAATAAACGAGTAAAACAAGGTGGGTGTCTGCTCGAAACTAAAATAGGAATCATCGATGCAACACTTGACAGCCAGATGGCTGCCATTGAAGAACGTTTTTTTTCTAAAGTTGATAGTAAATCTTAAACTGTCAGCTCTGGTCAAAATTACGACAGCTGTAGTCGAGTTCTGGAGTTTTTGATTTTTTGATTTTTTGATTTTTTGATTTTTTGAAACCCCAGTACCAATACCATGGCACAAACACCAATTTCAAGAATGGTAGTATCAGGACATCTTTTATTGGCCAAAAAGTTCGATTACTTGCCTTTAGTGTAAAAAATACTGTTGGCCACATTAATCAGGTTTGAAAGTTCTGCTATCAGGCGATAACGAACCTGATTTAATTTTAAGCCAATCAAATATGGATTTATGACTAAAGTTTTGCACTAACACTCCTGGTATAATAATTAAACCATAATAAAAATAGCAAACTCAATATAAAGAAAGTGCCCATTGAGCCGCCCCCCCCACCGCCACTGGACGCTTCAGCAGTTGCTGGTGCAGTAGTCGATGCTGGCTCTATACTTTCTGGAGTAGCAGGAATAATCGAAATAGTCTCTGTGATGCTTTCAACCGGGTTAGCCACACTAATCCCGCCGGGATCAACGATGGTTCCATTGGCTTCACCGTCGGTATCATTAGCGCCGCCATCTTCTATTAACATCATTAAACACCAGTGACCAGTAGTCAAACCTTCCTGGTAAGATGCATCATTCGGCGATGGACAAACCCCGGCTTTTCCGGCAGCAGAATAAAGCTTGTTTTTACTGTCAACAGTAAAGTCTTGCCAACCGTATTGAGAATGCAATTTTCGATAGATTGCGCCAACAGGAATCGCAGTGCGCTGCGGAATAACCAGACGGACCGATTCACCTTTTACTGATAACTCGCTCATTTCAAAGTCAAACAGACCACCAACATTAGTGTAGTTTGTATCTTTACCATATTGATTATAAATACTACTTTTGATTAGCGTATCATCATCAACCTGTGCACCACCTTCATTGTCTTCCATAGCGACAGCACCTAATAAAAGTCGCACTCCCGGTTCACTTTCCATTGAGAATTTGCCTTTGTCAGAACTGCTAAGATTAACATTTTGCTGTAATATATTAGCGGCTTTAATCGCATCCAGATAATCGGGTATACCATCTTCGTCTGAATCATCATAGCCTTCATGTTCGTCAGATAGACCATCTTCATCGCTATCGGTATTAGCGATTAAAACTGGAGCCAGAGCAAGAACCTTCAGGTTAACTTTTGCACTTGCTGATTCTGTTGGCACACCATTATCGCTCACTCTCGCTTTTAAGGTATAAACACCCAGATTGGATGTGTCAGGATTAAAAGTAAAACTCGTTGCCGACTGATCCGTATCCACTAAACCGATATCGGTACCATTCCAGTTAACCGTATGTTGATCCGATGAATTAGCATCTTGAATCGTTGCGGTCACAGTGACTAACCCATCTACGCGATTAACCTGAGTAACATTTTTACCATTTTGTCGTGCGGTCAGTTTCACTTGTGGCGCAACATTACGCTCTACAATTGTGATCTCATGGCGCTGATTAGCGCCGAGCACTGCATGGTCAGGTACACCGAGATTCAATACTAACAGCTCATCACTTTCAGTCAGATTATCATTATCAATATTTATAATGACTTGCCCTTCCTGTCCGCTATCTGGTCCTTCTCCACCTGCAATTCCTTTTTGAATAATAATCGCCCCATTCACAATACCTGTAACAAGCGTGTAGTCATCAGTTGTGACCGTTCCACTCAAGTTCACGGGAATTGAAACCGGATATTGAGGCGCAACACCTGACAAGGCAACCTTAATTTCAACGGTATCTCCTTCGGCAGATAGCCGTGCTTTGCTAATTAGCACTTGTGGTTTAATGTTAATAATTTGAGTGGCTAACGTCTTATTACCAGCACTATCTTGCGCACTCCAGACGACTACATGATTCCCTGAAGTTAAGTATTCCTCGCTCACGAGTGTCACAGAAACCACGCCATCAATATTATCTTGAGCGCTCACATTACTCGTTGGCACTTCGGTTAACACACCGTTTGCATCCAATGTGATTTCTGCAATCAAACTAATCACTGGCGGCACCGTATCAATGGAATTTTGGAACTCTTGTAAATTTGAAAGTCCATTACCATCAGTATCTAATGCTGCATCAGCTAAATCCGTTGGATTAAGATTGTGATCAACTTCCCATCCATCAGGCATCCCATCACTGTCACTATCTGCTGTTAATGGATCGGTATTAGCCGTTTGTTCTTCAAGATTGGTTAACCCGTCATTATCGCTATCTAATCCGGCATCACTTGAATCTTGTGGATTAAATCCATATTGAATTTCCCAAATATCCAGTAAGCCATCATGATCACTATCTGCGGTTACCGTGTTAGCAGAGGTAGTAAAGCTGACAATCTGACTCAATTCACTCCCGCCCTTAATGTTAAAGGCTTTAATCTGAGCATAATAAGTGGTTGCAGCTTGCAATTTTGACAGCGTCACTTGATGAGATTTTTTGGCTTTAGTTTTTGATTCTTTTTCTAATAGTGCATTCGAATCAGTCGCGTAACTCACTTGTCCATGAGTGTATTTACTCGTATCCCAATGAATTACTGCAGAATCTTTTGAAATATTACTAACCAAAGGTTGCTGACTAAATGCCGGTGAAGTTAAGTTACTGGATGTGCCAGAATTAAATTCAACAATATTGCTTTGTCGTTGATTCCCTTTAGCATCTGCTGTTGTTACTCGGCATTCATAATCTGTATTTGAGCTAAGTCCATCAAAAACAACTCGATGTTCACGCGTGCTTTTAGTTGAACCTTTTTTATGCCATTTATTGGTTCCTTTTTCACGATATTCTAGCTGTACGACACTGTCTTCATCTGTGGTTAATTCGATTGTCGCTACGTCACCAAAACCATCGATTTTTTCTGCGACCGTCGTAATCGGTGCGTCATCATCACTTTGAGTAGAAATGTTAACCGCAATATTTTGATTTGCTGTATAACCATGATGATCCGTCGAATAAACGGTACATTGATAACTCGTATTTGCTTGTAATCCCGTCAGAGTTAACAAATGATCCTTTATACGTTTACTATGATTTGTTTCTAACGTTGCAGCATTTCCACTGGCTTGACAAACCAAACGACCATCAGCATTTACATCAGTTTCCCAGGTAATCGTCACTGAGTTGTTGCTCACACTATCAACTTCTACATCAGTCATAAAATGAGGATTACCCTGATGCCCTCTCACTTTCGTTCTGAAAGACATCACCTCACTCATAACCATGTTACCCGCAGCGTCTTGAGTTTTTACTCGGAAGTAATAAACCGTATCGGGCTCTAATCCTGTAATTGGTAAATTATGGAAGGTTCTTAAACCACTTTTGGATTCAATTTGATTAAGCTCATTGGCTGAAGTTCCAATAGCGACCATAGTCGTTGCTGATTCACTGGTTTCCCATCGAATGACAACACTTTGATGAGTAATATTTTGAATCAGCGGACTACCAATAATTAATGGTGCTGTGGTGTCAGGCGTCGCCAAAGTGGTAAAACTAATTGGCTGACTTAAAGTTGGGCCATTACCATTAATATCCATTGAAGAAACCGTTAACGTATAAGTCGTTTCTGGCGTTAAGTCCGTTAACGGCATTGAGTGCTCAATGACATAGTGATTATCTTTTACGACATGATACTCGGTACCATCATTGTAAGACACACCACTTGTCGAAGCTTCGTCGGTTTTCCAGATAACGGTGGCTTCTTTATCGGTGATATCAATGACCATAGGCAATAATAAAATGGCTGGTGGCGTCACATCTGGCGCAGGTAATGTTGTGACCGAAAGCGGCTGACTGACGGTCGGACCGTTGCCTTCCTGATCGGTAATATCAACGACAAGGGTATAAGTCGTATTCGGATCGCGATTGTCGATAACAAGGTCTTGACATGAGGCTAAATCATTCAAAACATAATTGGTGCTATCAACAAGGACATTACCCGTTACCGGTTCATCTGCACAAAATGAGATTGTAAATTTTTCATAAGTAACATTTGATACTAAAGGCCCTTCAACAAATAGTGGCGCTTTGCTATCAGGTGTCGCCAAAGTCGTAAAACTGGTACTGCGAGTGGCAGATGCCCGTTGCTCTTTATCAACCGAATGCACATCAAGGGTGTAGTAAGTTTCAGGATCCAGTCCGGTTAATGGCACGCTATGATGAGTGGTTAACTCACTAGACTCGAACACTTGATTATTCATTAACGTGACAACACTGGTTCCGGGCTTGTCTGACTGCCATTCTACGACGGCAGATTTATCCGTGATTTTTTTAACAAAAGGCCCCGCAATAATTTTGACTGCGGTTTTATTCGAGTGCATTAACCAGATATGCTCTGTCGTTTGTTGCGATATTTGATGCTGTACATTAGTGACAGCAAACCCAGAACCAGTTGGTGGATTCACTGATACATCGGTATTTTGTAAATTAAAGATTGAAAATCCAAACAGACCGCTTTGATCGGAAATGGCATTCGTTGATGCGCCATCACCAGTATTTTCTAAATAATAGCTCACCGAACTTTGCGCAAGCGAGTAATCAATTCGTAATTTAACGCCAGGGACAGCCACTCCATTTTCATCCAATGCTTTACCCGAAAGTACTGACATTGGAATCACAACATCAACTTGAGTATCAGCAGTCACTGAAATATTTTTTGGTAAATAATAAACCGAAGCATAATCAGGCACTGGGTACGCCGTATTAATCGTTCCGTTACTGGTTGAGTTAACCGGCTGCAAGTAAGGACGTAATTTATAATTACCCGGTGCAACTTTAAATTCAAAGTATCCATTCACATCGGTATACGAGGCAACATCTACTAACTGATGATTCACTTCATCGTGCACAGTGATCATGGTGTTATCCAACACAGTACCTTGACTATCTTTTAAGTACCCTGACAAAGTCAATGATTGAGCTAAGGTAAAGCTTTGTGTGGTATCTTGTGACATTGAAAAGTCACTGACTTTAGTGGCAGCTAATACACGATTATCTAATGGTGGCGTAAAGATAATGTCCATGGTTTGATCGGTAAACAAAGCGACAGAGAACTGACCATTCGAGTCGGACCTGGCATGGGTATAAATTGAATATCCGTGACTTTCCAGGTAATAACTTAAGCTATCTGGATCTGACATGTTTTGATGATAAATGTGACTAATTTTTAACGATACGTTAGCGACAGGGTCACCATTGCCATCGATTGTTGTTCCGTTTAATAATGCTAATGGTAGTGTAACGTCTTGAACGGTATTGTTAGTCACAACGATATTTTCCTGCGCAAATAAAGCCGTCGCGAAATCTGGTAACGGATAAGTCGGTTGCTGACCTCCACTAATTTTAACACTACCGAATGGATTTAAATGCGTCTGGATTTTATAAGTGCCCTGCTCCACTTTAAACTGATAGAAACCGGTTGCATCAGCATAAATTTCTCGACCGATTTGCTGATCACTACTTTGACTATGCAATGTTAATCTGGTGTAGTCAATGATACGACCTTGAGTGTCTTTTAAATAGCCGGATAGTGTCACCCCGTCAACAATGGTAAAAGTCTCTGATGCGTCTGCTGCCAGGGTATAGTTGCTAATCGTTGTTACTGCTAAATCAGCACGTGACACCGGTGGAATTAAACTGATATCAAATTCTTGATTCGTTAATACGGCAAATTGGAAATTACCACTAGCATCTGAAATCGCATTACTATTCGCATCTGTACCATAGTTTTCTAAATAATAGGTTTGGGCTTTATCTTCGTACTGATGTTTTATTGCTAAACTAACACCAACAACAGGGTCACCATTACTATCAACGGTTTGTCCTGAAAGGTAAGCGAATGGTAATACAACATCTAACTGAATATCAGCTGTAAGTTTCAAATTTTGCGACACATGATAAATCGCAGCAAAATCTGGAACCGGATAAGTAGGAACCGTCGCCGGCACATTATCAATTTGAGGACCAAACACATCAATCACAGGACGCAGTTTGTAAGTATCCGGTGCAACAGAAAATTTAAAGAAACCGTTATTATCAGTCACCGCTCGATTCCCAACCTGATTACCGGTTGATTGTCTATGCAAACTAATTGGCGTGTTATCAATCACTCGCCCCTGGCTATCTTTTAAATAACCTGACAATGTGATTGCATCACCAATCAAAGTGATCCAATGAACTACATCAGCATCGCCAACTTTTAAACCTTCTAACGGGGTTGCACTAAACAGGCTATTAGCTGGTGGATTGACACTCACAAAATAGTCACCCGCTGCAATAAACTGAAAACGATATGAACCATCACTTAAAGTCGTAACCGATTTTAATGCTTTTTGTTTGCTGTCATAAATAGTGACTTCTGCGCCTTCAATAGGAGAACCTTCTCCGGTCACTTTCCCCGTTAAATTGATACCAAAAGGTCCTGACGGTGTATGTGGATCTGGTGTTGGGATTGGCGTGGCTAACACATCACAAACATCCCCTATGCCATCGTTATCCGTATCTAATTGATCAGTATTCGGTGTTAATGGACAATTATCGACATCATTTAAAATGCCATCTTTATCAAAATCATTATCGGGATGCGTGGTAGTAAAACTCACTATCTCACTTTGAGTCATCACGCCAACAGAATTAAACGCTTCAACTTGAACATAGTAAGTGGTTTTTTCCAACAAACCAGACAAAACGACACCGTGCGAAATGCTCATGGTGTTATCAGGTTTGCTACTGGTTAATGAAATCACAGTTAAACCGTAACGAATGATGGCAGTGGAAGCTTCTTCAGTACTCCAGTTCACCTTGCCACTGTTATCCGTAATATCACTAATGAAAGGTTGAACAGTAAATACCGGAGCCGCAATTTGCGCTTCTTCACCAGAATTGAACGTGCCAGCATCACAATCCGCTTTATTTCCTGCTTGATCCGTGACGGTCACTAACTGTTCATAATCAGTCTCAGGTGCCAGTCCGGTTAACAATACTAATCCCGTTTTACTTAATTCTGTTGTACCATCTTGAAGCCACTGATTTGCGCCCTGGATACGATACTGAATTCTTGCGGTAGAAAGTTCATCCGTTTCCCAGATTAGTTCTGCGGTCTTTCCAAAATCTTTTGCGCCAGGTTGAACCGTACAAACCGGCGCTGTCGTATCTGGCAGTTCGGTTGTTGTAACACGAATGCTTGCACTAACTGAGTTTTCGTTAATATCAGATGAGTAAACCGTGCACTGATAAATCGTACTCGCTTTCAATCCTGTTAATGTTATCAGGTGTGATGTTGTATATTTTTCATTGCTGGCTTCAAAGGTTTCACTATCAGTCGAACAAACTAATCGGCTATCAGTATTTATATTAGTTTTCCAACTAATGGTTAAGCTATCAATAGTGACACTTTCAATCGTTGGCCCTTCAATGATTAATGGTAAAACAGGAACTGCTGTCGCTTTTAATGTACGGAATGATTCGACACTACTAGTCACTTTATTGCCCGCTGCATCGCTTGATTCCACTTGAAAATAATAAATTGTATCCGGCGTTAACCCTGTGAGCGGCACATTATGCTTTTTTGTCAAACCAGCAACCGTTTCAGTACGGTCTAGTGTATTTGATGCCAGGCCGAGTTTGACGACAGTTGAAGATGATTCATCAGTTTCCCACCAAACCATCGCACTGTTATGAGTAATGTCTTCTACAAAAGGACCTGCGATAATTTTCGGAGCCGTAGTATCAGGTAATCCCAAAGTGGTAAATTCAACCGCGTCAGATATTGTCGGGCCATTACCTTTAGCATCGGTTGATGATACCTTTAAAGTATAAGTCGTATCAGCGGTTAAGCCTGTTAATAAGACTCGGTGCTCAGTAACCAACTTATCATCATCCAGTTCATTAACTGGCGCATTGCTATCATTCGCTTTAGAGAAAGTTACGCCACTAGTAGCAGGCTCATCAGTTGTCCAGACCACCATGGCTGTTGTTTGCGTAATATCGATCACGACTGGCCCAGTTAATATTTTGGGTGGTGCTAAATCAATTTTAGCCAAAGTCGTCGCTTCTATAGGTTTACTATCAGTCGGCCCGTTACTGCCTGAATCACTGATACTACAAACCACGCTATAGGTCGTATTAGAATTTAATCCATTAACAACCAACTCATGACAAGTTTGTAATTTGGTTAGTTGAAAATTAAAAGTACTCGTGTTCGGAGAAACGCCATCAACGGCAATTTGCCCGGTGACCGGCTCATCGGCGCAAAAAGAAACCGTAAAACGGTTATAACCAATTGATGTAATATTCGGACCTTTCACAAATTTCGGTGCAGTAGTATCTGGCACTGCTAAAGTTTTAAAATCAGTACTCTTTGGATCGCTTGTCTTACCTGGTTTATCTGTTGAGGTGACTTGTACAGTGTAATTAGTATCTGGCGTTAATCCGGTTAATGGTACGCTATGTAATTTTGTTAATTTTTCATCAACAATCGTTGCGCCGCCTACCAATGTAGCAGAACTATCTGAAGCTTTATCCGTTTCCCATTTAACCACTGCCGAAACATCAGTAATACTCACGACAAATGGTCCCGCAATAATTTTTGGTGGCTGCTCAATCACTATAGGCAACGGCAAAGTTGTAAAGCTGATTTGATTACTTGTTGTTTTGTCACCTTCCACATTAAATGCATCTACTTCCAGGTAATAAGTTGTTTCAGCTTGTAAATCAGTTAAGTTCACTTGATGGGTTTGCGTAAAATTACTATCGTTAACATTTTTATCTAAGTTTGAATTACTTTCACCAAACCGAACTTCTCCGGTAGATGATTGTAAAGTTGTCCAGTTGACTTTGGCTGAGAAACTAGCAATATCTGTTACAAAAGGTTGAATCGTAAATACTGGCGCAGGCGTTGGTTCAACAGAAGCCGTATTGAATTCTAACAACGCACAGCCGCCTTTATTACCAGCCAAATCCGTCAAAGTGATTTGCTGTTCATAAAGTGTATCCGCGGTCAGCCCAGATAAAACTTCTGCACCGGAAACTGCTGAATCAGTCACTGACTTTTGAGACCAGGCATCCGTTCCTTTTTCTCTGAATTTAATTTGCGCTGTACTTAACTCACTGGCTTCCCAAGAGATATCTGCAAGCGTAGTCATGGCATTAACTTGAGGGTCACTCGTACAAAATGGCGCTATTGCATCTGGCTCAACCGTCGTTCGCGCGGTGACTGCTGTAATAACAGAGTTAACAATCACGCCATGAATATCTTTTGAGTAAATCGTACAACGATAGCCTGTGCTCAACTGTAACCCCGTTAAAGTCAGTGCATGTACCCTGGTAAAATCGTTCTCATTCACTTCCAGCTTATTATCTGCATTTTCACAAACTAAACGACTATCCGCATTCACATTAGTTTTCCAGCTAAGTGTGATCGTATTACCGGTAATTCGCTCAATCGTTGGACCCGCACTAATGGCTAACGAAGAAGAAACGTTGGCAGATAGCGTTTTAAAAGACTGAACGCTTCCCGTGGTTTTATTACCGGCCAAATCTTCTGACTCAACTTGAAAATAATAAGTGGTATCAGATAATAAGTTGCTAATTTTAATCTGATGTTTATCATCAAAGCCTACCTTAGTTTCGACCAGGTTAAGATTACCTTGTACCGTACCCACATAAATTAAAGTTGAAGCAGACTCATCGGTACGCCAGCTGATAATCGCACTACCTGAACCGACTTCTTCTATCGATGGTCGACCAATAATGAGTGGCGGCTGTGTATCGGCAGAAGCTTTGGTACTAAATGAAATTACCGATGATGTTGTCGGCCCATTTCCCATGGCATCTCTCGAAGCAACGCTCAAATGATACAAAAGACCTGACGTTAGTCCCGTTAGTTGAACACGATGCTGAAGGGTTAAATCATCATCATTAAGCACTCTTAAATCCGATGAACTGTTATAAGAAACGCCGCTTGTTGCAGGCTCATCCGTCGTCCAATAAACCTCTGCGGTTGTATCGGTAATATTGCTAATCACAGGCCCAACAATAATTTTTGCGGGTGTCACATCGGAGGTTGATAAAGTTGTTACCAGTTTACTCAAACTGGACACGGGCCCGTTAGACGCCGCATCGGTCATGCTAATTGAAATGGAATATTTAGTTGTCGCGTTTAATGAGCTAATCGTTTTTTTATGACAAGTGCCTAACGTCGTTAATGGGTGATTCACGTCACTCGCCCCATTAACATCAGTCATTGTAATCGTTGCCGTCACAGGTTCGTTAGCACAAAAAGCTAAGGTAACACGATCGGTATCAACGGCTGATATTTCAGTCCCGGTTAAAAACTCTGGCAGTAAAGTATCCGGTGTTGTTGCAGTGGTAAAACTCGTATTTAACGTTGCTGAGGTATTGTTCTGAGGATCCGTAGAGTTGACTAAGACTGAATAAACTTTATTCGCGGTTAACCCCGTTAATACAACACTATGACTTTTTGTCAGAGCAGCATCATTAACCAAAGCACCACCAACGATTTGTACGGAACTGTTTGCTGGTTTATCTGTTTGCCATTCAATGACTGCCGATACATCATTAATATTTTTAACAAGAGGGCCTGAAGTTATTTTAGCGGCAATGGGATCAGCATAAGTTAAAACGCTATTTAAAGTTTGATTACCGGTTAAACTGTAATCCGATTCTGTTTGTTGAGTGAAACCGCTATTTTGTGGTGGAACAAAACTAATATCATATAAGCAATCATTACTATCAGCATAATATCCAGAAGCAATGCAGGTATCGCTAGAAAATAGCAACATTGTGTAATTCCCGTTGCTATCGGTTAATGTGCTGCCATTTTGATGAGTAACGCTGTATTGTGAAACCTTCTCCCTACTCCCTTGTTCCGGACCAAACCACTGTTTGGTTGTGTTAACCTCTACCCCTGCCACAGGCAGCTGATTGTTATCAATTACCTTTCCGGACAAAAGAACAAAATTAAACGTAACATCTCTGACTGTATCAGATACCACGGCAAAATCTTCAGAAATTACACTTGATATATAGGGTTCACCGGAGAGAGAGACATCTGTCGCATAAAAGTAGGTACTTAAAATATAATCTCCAGCAACAACATTCCATGAATAAAGTCCATCAGCGCCTACCTTAACGGCATTGCCGACTGGAACTGAATTACTTCCAACTAACTGGAAAAGGCTGACTGTAGCCCCTTCAATGAAGTTACCTGATGAATCCTTCACCCTGCCACTTAGCTGGGCCGCAGACACGACATTCGCAAACGCTAAAAAAACAAATATCATAAAAGATTTTGTAATTGCTATTCGAAAAAGCTCGAATAATTTACTGCACATAATGCGACTCCGAAATAAATACAATTTAAAAAAGGCATGCTATAGGATTGTCAAAAAGATAGGTTTCACTCTCTGGCAGCCCCGCTGTCTTAGGTAACATCCCCTTAGACCGGTAGTTTTGCGTGCCTGCTCTTTCGAAACAGGTAGCCTTTTTCATTCAGTAACACTCAAGATATAAAATAGTATAAATAGGTACTGTTTAACTGTTTAGTCAAATAGCAACGAAAACATAGCTCAATTTAATCTATTCATTAATCGTCCGAAACAATCTTTACTTGAGATATAAGTGGCATCTCCAGGTAAAAAACTTTATGTGTAATTTAAAAAAATCTTTTTAAACTTTATTCACATAAGAAAACCGACGAACATTACGGTTTACGTCATATTTTTGACAGCAGGCTATTGGCCTTTTTCATTTTCCAATGCGGCACTAGTTATCTGGAAGTAAAAATCAAATATACTGGAAGCAACTTTTTTATACTCAGGCCTGTTTAAAATTAAATTTTTAAGAACTTTGGCGTCAGCAAACACAATTTTTAAAAAATGTATATCGTTTTCAACGAGAACGCCTCCCTTATCAACTCGTTGTTTCAATTCTAATGCTCGCGGTAGATATATTCTTGTAAATTTTTCTATCACCACGTTAATCAAAATAACTTCTGAGTTTTCTTGCATAAAAACCTGTTAACAATGTGTATATTCAGATAAAGATGTACCTTTCTACTTTAATAATACACTTTCTTTCGCCTTTAAAAATCTCATTTCGAAATCAAGTTAAATAACTGAACGTCATTATATTTCAGATGGCGATATATAGATGTTTTTTCAGATATTTCTTGCGCTATTTAACTATAATGAGTACGACCATTGGTTGACCAATATTTTTAGTAGAACAAACTCATAAAAATCATAAAATAGTCCCACTTGACAAGATGACTACTTGAAATAGGGAGAGTTTCACATGAACTTAAATTCATTATCTTTAAAGATTGCTTTAGGATACTTCATTTCTATTGCGATTGTTGCCCTGGTGCTCGTTCTTACCCTTAATCGTACCAGTCAGGTTAAATCACATTCAATCAGTATATTCAACCACCAGGTTCCTGGTGTAACAGAGGGGCTTAAAATTCAGTCTGAAGTTAACTCGTCACTGTCCGCCTTAAAAGGCTGGATCAATTTAAGTGAGGAGAGATTTCTAGATGAACGACGAGGTGCATGGAAAGGAATTGATCGAGCATACAATAATCTCGCGCTGGCATTAAGATCAAAACATGATGAGTATATCGACAGCTACCTGCTGGAATTACAGTCTGATCTAAAACAGTTACGCATTTATCAAAATGATATTGCAACAATAGTCCATACCCCGGAAAATAACCCCGGTTTAAAAATGCTAATCACAGAAGCTGCTCCTAAAGCTAACGAAACGCTTGCTTTTATTTCGAAAATAATTGACATAGAATCGAAGCGTGTTTTTTCAGTTGAACGAAGAGTGTTACTTGTTAATCTGGTGGAATTTCGCCACAGCCTTGCTTCTGCACTTGAATCAACACGAGCTTTCCTGATTTCAAACGACAAGGATTTTTTGAAGTCATTTAATGAAAGCTGGCAGCAAAACGAAAACGCTCTTCAATCACTGATGAACCAGAAAAAACTACTTAACGAAGAGCAGCTTCTTTTATTTAATAAAGCCAAAATACTGAGAGATGACTTTATCCTTTACCCCGATCAGATGTTCGATCTACGAGGAAGCGCCGATTGGGATGTTGCAAAACTAAGAATGGACAAGTGGGTCTCGCCACTTGCGGACAAAATCAAACACTCAATTTCAGCAATAGTAGAATTACAAACCAGTGATATGGAGTCGAGTTTTCTCGACATTGAGAATGACTTCAACTCACTCATTGTTGTAGGCGGAGTGCTGTTAATTATATCTATTGCACTCTGTATATTACTGGTGATTTTTTTAATTCGAATCATTGTCGGACCAATAAATAAAGTCGTAGAAACAGCAGACGCCATCGCAAGAGGCGACTTTAGCCAGAGCATATCAATTAGCGGCTCAAGCGAAATTGAAAATCTGGGTGCGTCTCTTGACAATATGACTAAAGTGTTACGAAAAGTTGCAAATCATGCAAACAGGGTATCCAAAGGGGAATACAACGAAATTTATCAGCCACAAAACGACCAGGACATACTTGGAAAATCCTTAAAACAAATGACAGAAAACCTACGGCAGGCAAGCAAAATATCTGAAGAGGAAAACTGGTTAAAATCTGGAGAAGCCAGCTTCTCCAATCTGATAAGAGGGCTAGAGGAGGAAAAAGAAATCGCTGCAGCATCTCTGGCATTCATTGCGAATTATTTGCAAGCCTTTGTCGGCGCCATCTATCTGGCAAAAAACAATGAACTGGTTTTCAGCGCTGGCTATGCACTCAATGAAGATTCTATCGATAATAATAACATTCAGCTAGGTTATGGCTGGCTAGGTCAGGCCGCCATAAAAAAAGAACTTACTTGTGTTGAAAACCTAACCTCTGACTTTTATAATTACGCTGTTAATTCAGGAATAGGTAACACTCTTCCCAATTCTCTTGTTGCAGTACCTGTCGTCAATACGATATCTGAAACGCAGGAGAGCATAGGTATTTTTGTTCTTGGTATTGATCACAAACCAGGCGATGTCGAGCGACATCTGTTAACGAGAATAGCACATACACTTGCGTATAGCATTGAGTCGGCTCATTCGAAATTTAAAATGCGAGGTCTCATTGATGAGTATCAGCAACAGGCAGAAGAGCTACAAGCCCAGCAAGAAGAACTGAAATCAGCCAACGAAGAACTGGCAGAGCAAGCTGAAGCATTAAGGATATCAGAAGACGAACTTAAAGCACAAAGTGATAAAATGCAATTAAGCAACGAATCTCTTGAACTACAAAAAACACAACTGGAAGATAAAAACAAATTACTCGAAAGTGCAAAAAGTATCATTGAAAATAAAGCTGAAGAACTGGAGGTTGCCAGCCAGTACAAGTCAGAATTTTTAGCCAACATGTCACATGAATTAAGAACCCCTCTAAATAGCCTGCTAATTCTGTCAGAATCATTAGCAAAAAATAGAGAAGGAAATTTATCTGAAACCCAGGTTGAAGACGCAAAAATAATTTATGAGGGTGGTATAGCCCTGCTCGATCTGATCAATGACATACTGGATCTTTCAAAAATTGAGGCTGGGGTGATTAAGGTTTTTAAAGATCGTTGTGAACTGGACCACCTGAAAGAGCGAATAATGTCGCAATTTTCTCCTGTTGCCAATAAGAAAAAACTTGATTTTGAAATACTCATCGACCAGAACCTTCCTCCAGAGATTATCACAGACATAAAACGCCTGGAGCAGATAATAAGAAACCTGTTATCAAATGCATTTAAATTTACCAGCCAGGGGTATATTCGACTATCCGTCATGAAAGATGATAAATCTGAAATGAGACTATCAAATGTGGGATATAGTAAAAACGCTGAATCATGGATTAAGTTTCTGGTAGAGGACACCGGAATAGGAATAGCCAGCACCAAAGTTGAGAGTATATTTGAAGCCTTTCATCAGGGTGATGGCTCGACTAGTAGAAGCTACGGTGGAACTGGACTAGGGTTGACAATATCAAGAGAACTTTCTCGCATACTGGGCGGTTACATTACATTAAAAAGCAAACTAAACAAAGGAAGTCAATTTTGTCTCTGGCTTCCATTAATAACAGATGTAGAAATCTCTGAATACGGCCCCGCATCAGAAAAACTCCAACTTAACATCACTCCAAACACAAAAGAAATTGAGCTTTCTGACAAAAACACCTACTTCGAAAATGAATCAGTCAAGCCGGATAATATTGATAATTCACCTGAAATACAACCAGTAAGAACGTCCAATATTTTGATCATTGAAGATGATATTAAATTTTCGTTAATACTGAGAAGAATTGCTGAAAGTAAAGGCTATTCCGTTTTAGAAAGTACTAGCGGTACAGAAGCT
>JADGFG010000324.1 GCA_016743995.1 Kangiellaceae bacterium
CATAAATCAGCGATATTTTTTGAAGCTTTAAATCCTGCCTGCGCTCCAATTATATTAAGAAGGCCAATTGATTTTAATATCTGGATATCTTCAGCAGGTGCGTCACCAAGCCTTTCTATGGCGGTCACGACTTCCGCCCACCTGCGGTGGGTGATCGGATCTGATAGAACAGCTGGTTGATTCTGGATGAAATATTCATATATGTGCCAGGGCAGAACCCATTCATCTATAGAATCAAGTTGACTCAAACTGTCTTTAAACCCAAATGATTCCCGGCTGCCGAGGTAACTAAAAAGTGTCCTCTCATTTTGGGCCATCTTCTGGCAAAGGACTGGAAGCAACAAAGCTGTGACCGGATGAAGTGGATAACACTTTACAAAAAGCTCGGCTGCCGTGGCAGGTGTTAAAACGCCAGGTAGCGCCCCCTCGACACATAAGACTTGCGCGACTGTTCGGCACCGTTCAAATATAGCGCGTTTTTTTTTATCAGATAGGTTGTTAATAATCGCCTTACTTAATATATGAACCGTCTGTTCTGTGGATTCTAAGAATGGTACAGTTTCAAATCGACCTTGAATCTTGTTCCACTCATTTCTAAGAGTCTTGCTTAATCCTCTTGCATATTCCTCAAAACCTTGATGCATCAGGGTGAATACGAAGAGGTTACCATTTTTATTATCCACGGCAAACTCAGATAAAAGCTGTAGAAGATAAATATCGTTGGTGCCATGGTGCCTGGCCTCATATTCCAGGAATTTTCCGAATTCATCAAAGATTATTAATATACCGGTACCGGTTCTTTTAACGGCTTCTTGTAATTCTTCAAGAAGATCCATAATCTCGCTGGGTTCTATTACTAATTGTTCAAGGCGATCTTTAATTTTGTTCATGATAAAGGGCTTGCGCCCCTGTGTATTCCAAAAACTTTGTGCGGCATCTAGCATACCGGAAAGGAACCGCCTCCCGAAGGGTTCTGGTGCACCAGTTATCAGAATAGGCAAATAACCTTTAGAACCTTGAATATGATCTTTAAATTTCTCACAAAGGTCACTATTGGCTTTATTAAATACATCATATGCAGAGACAGTAGTCTGCTTATCATGGCTACCCATTAAATGAGATAGAAACACACCAAACGAAGATTTACCCGAACCATATGGGCCAATTAATGCCCAAGATCTTGGCGTGCTTACCTGATCAAAAGTACCTGAAATACGATATAACGTATTTATCGCACGGCTTGTTGGGATATAAGCTTTAACTATCTCATCAGAATTAAAATCACGTTCTATGTTAATTGATCGAGTGTAAACAGTATCAATATCAATGTACTGATTTAATTTCATGCTGCCTCGTGTTTACTTTTGGGTTCGTAATGGAATTTTAGCATTTCAAAAGGATCAACATTATCAAGTTCTTTCAATACAAAAAATTGATGAACTCCTGCTGTCTGATCAATGGCAAACAGATCCGGGAATAATTGTATTAATTGCTCTAATTTTGTTAACAATGAATTTTCCGTTAATCGAAAAACAAGCCCTGGTGCAATGCTGTTTTCTTTGCAATAAATCAAATCTTCAATTGGAATTTGCAATGTGCTCAATGTCTTCAAATAGTCACAAATGGCATAAGCAAAAATGCCTATAGGAAGATTCTCACGGACTTCCAATTTAGATTGATATGATTTTGTAGAAGGTGAATATATCACTAATTTTAAAAGAGATAACGGAGAATCAAGCACGTCCTCATATGCCGTTTTATTGCTATTTTTTGATTGCACATAGGATCTTAGTAGAACAGCAGCATCTTGTTTCATAGATGTAATTGAAAATTTTGAATCAATCTTCTCCTTAGCAAAAGTCGAAAGCGCTGGTACAACTTCGGTCGATGTAAATTCAGGTTTATGAAATTTATTAAAAAACCAGTACCAAGCAGTTGCATGTTCAGAATTTGTGGCAATCAGCCAATGAATTAACCAAATGGTTGCTTCATCTTCTAAAAATGGGTCCCACCCCCCATCTTTTGAAAATATTGCATTACCAATAGGGGTCGATTCTTTTGTGTTGGCATCCAAGATTATTAATTTAGATGCTCGTAGCCAGTGTCGAATGGAATTAACCATATTACGTCCAACGCCTAAGGTCACAAC
>JADGFG010000180.1 GCA_016743995.1 Kangiellaceae bacterium
GCGATTCTCGTCACTAAAACCCCCTCAACAGGCACACCATCTTTAACGACTACGCCTTTCATATCAGAACAAACATAGATTCTGAACGTACTGAAAAATTCCATTTTTTTTAACTCCAGAACAATTTGCTCACTATAAACTTTAAAATATGAACCCAGGCGTGCTCGGTTCAGCGGTTGCAGCGGGAATATTACTGGCACTGGTCGGCGAGAGTTAATAACCAGACTACCGGTTCTCCAGTCGATTATAATCAAGAATACCCGCACTGACAGGTTGGGTCTTCTGATGATATTGCTGCACTTTATCACTGTGTTTCCAGAAACCAGGATTGGTGCGTCTTACTCCGTAATCGGTTACCAGACGACGGTAATCATCCGCAGAATTAATCTGAGTGACTTGATTAACAAACTCACCCAGTTGAGCAGATTCAACACTAAAAAACACATTAGGATAAGAACCAATAATCCCTGGAAGCACTGTCAGGTAATCTTCTTCGGGTAGTAAATTATCCTGCTCCTTAAGAATGGCCGTTGTATTCAGGTGTCCTCTATTACTCAACAAAGTAATATAGTTGCTGTTATCTCCAGTTTTTATTTCCAATATCGAAACTTCCGGGAGCTGATTAACTGCAACAGATTTAAGCTGTTCTAATAATTGTGCTAACTCTTTTTCCTGGGGCGAGAATTGACGCCAACCTTCTTTTTCTAATACAGGGTACAAACGTGCTTTTAATTTTTGAAACAACTCCAGTTGAACATCATCAGATTGATACTGAATAGTATTTTCAGAATTCGAATAAAATCGCGGGAGTATTATATATTTTTTCGCTTCACTTTCTGCATCTCGATACCAGAAATTTCGTATAGCATTGCGCTCTTTTTCAGGCAACAAAAATAGAAATGCGGTTTCTCCTTCCATTCTCATAAAATCCATGTACATTCGCGTGATCAACTGGTGTCCCACATTACCATAAACATCATAACCGGCAACAAGCAGATAATGGATCCGTTCCAGCAGCTGATAGCCAATTACCCACGCTGTTTTCGGCGCTTGCCCAAGCAAACCTTTTTTTACCGTTGCACTATCAAAGTGACGAAAAACAGTAAGCACGGCATTAGGATTAACCCCCTCTCCGTTCCAGATTAAATCCAGACCTATTTTCTTTCCATTTTTAAAATAAGATTTAACAAACTTATTGCGCGCTTCAAGATATTTCTTTTGCTTTCCCGCATATTTCATCCAATGAGTCACTGGTAAATAAATATTTTCGTCACTGGCTGGTAAAGTTAAATTTTCCTGCTGCGATTTAAAGAAAGCTTCTGTATCTCTTTTATCGTATTCCTCTGGCGCTACAAAAAACACCCAGAAATGGTCATCAATCACATCAAGTGCCACCTGGCCTCGACAGACAGGTCCTTTAATAAACCCCATTATTGTAAATTCTGCTTCTTCCAGCATAAAATGATAACGAGACATTTCAGGTAGAGCCGCAAAAACCACAAAAGGATTAGACGCTACTTTTACCTGATAAGAAGGTAGTTGTTCAACCTGATAAGAAGGCGTAATAAATAATTTCGTCCATAAATTCATTCGCTTTTTATTGAGAACATAAGGCATATGGTTTTTATCGGCTACCGAACCATATTTTTCCTGCAATCGATAAAAGACACGCTCAACTCCCGGCGGATCATAAGGTCTTCGCGTCACTATCTGCTTGATCGGTTCTCCTGGCGGTGTTGATGAACGTACCATCCTGAAATACTGACGATGATTCAACTCATCAAAATACAAACTCGCATTAAACAAATGTTCATAAATATAACGGGTAAACAACTGCTCTTTGTTACTACTACCATTAAAAAAAGACTCCCAGCGGTTTACCAGCTTGACCAATGATGCGCTTAATGCAGGCTTTTTAGTATGGACGGCACCCTGCTCAATCCATGAAGTTAAAATATTGTGTTCTTTTTCAGACAGGCCCGGCAGCGCGTAAGGCATACCCCATAAAGGTTTTTCAGCGGCATATTGATTAAATTCTCCTGCCTGAGGACATTGTTGTTCTCGATTGAGTCCTAAAGTAAAAGAGTCATCCAGCACAGAATTTGCAGGCAATGGGTTATGTTTTTTTAACATCAGCACCTGATAAATAAGACTGGCTTCTCGATTAGCTTCTGGCAACTGTTCATGTTCATTAATCACCGGAAAAAAGCCACTCTCTCGCCATTGCGTTGGCGTATCGGCATCCTGAAACAATCGAGAAGGCTTTGCACTGGTTAAGCGAGTCGCATTATAAACCTTTGTTTTACTGGCTCCTCTGAAAATCCCTTGCAGCGACCCCGATTTAAACTGGCAAGGGGCATCGTAACAGGCATGACAGACGGTACAGCGATTCTCAACAATGGGCTTAACTTCGCTCCAATAATCAACCTGATGTTCTGGCACCAGTGAGACTTCTCTGTTTCGAGGATAAGAGGGTCCATAAAAATTCTCAAAGTTAATCACAGAGAATGTACTGCAACTCGCGAGAAACAGGAGGAGAAGCCAGAATAGCGCTTTGTTTTTATTGTTCATCAGTTCTCTTCATTTAGATTAGCCTGTTATACCAAAAACATTATTCACCAATAACACTATTCATCAGTCGACTACCCAAAAGAATCTGCACTTTCAGAAACAACCGTAGCCGAGCCTGTTTCCAGATTTTTTGCTTTACCACGAGATTTTAATCTGGCAGTTAACATGCCAGAAAAACTCACCATGATAATCACATAACCACAGGCCGCCGCAATTTGAATAATTCTCTGGTAAAAGCCAGTACCCGAGGCATCGATACTACTGGTTGCTGATGAAATCAGTAATATAACGGTGGTAAATCCCATCGTAAACAAAGGTGCACTCGGTTTGTCTGAAAAAATTATTTTCCCAAAGACTAAGGATAACAATAAGAATCCCATAATTAAAAAAGTAAAGCTTGGAACTGCAATTAACAGCTGATAAAAAATAATCGCAACAAGCCCACCAATGCTATTCCCCGCCAAAAGCGCCATAGTCCCCTTTTTACCAGAAACCAGATCAGGAGATTGTGCCATCATGGTGACAAAAGCAAGTATTAAAACCGAAGCGGTTAACTCAAACATAAAAAACAGCAGATAAAGCGGCATAACAATTGAAGTACTGATAATAGCCGGGCGTAGCTTCTCATTGTCAGTCTGTAAATTTTCCTCTTCTGGCTTATTCGCTGCTGATTTCTCTTCTTTCTGACTGATAGCAGGCGCACCTCCAGAACGACTTTCAATAGCACTGTCAGAAATCAGTTCGTGCATCAACAGACTGATCAATAATGCCAGGCCGCCGGAAAACAGAAAAATCAGAACAAACCCAGAGGACAAGTTAAGATTAACCAGACCTAACATAGGAATAACGGTCACACCAATCAATAACATGGTAATCATCAAACCATTTCCACCATTCTGATTCCAGTAAAAAACGCGGAATAACACCAGTGTCATAATGGCCATAAAAACCAGCGGATAAGGTAACAACAAAACAGTCACCATTTCCGCAAATAAAAATGCAACGGCCATGACACCAAATATTTTTATTAACATTGACGGAGGAAGTTTGGGTGCTGGAGAGCTTAAAAATTTAGCCACAAATAATGGTGTCACAAAAGACAATGGCCAATTAACCGAAAATACAATGGCAATTGCAAGGGTTGTACCAATAGCAAACCGCAAGATTCTGATGTCATTCAGATGACGAACAGGTATCTTAAAGGCTTTAATAAGCATAAGAAAATATACTCATCATATAAATCCATACTTTACCCAGCGAGTTTAATAACCAGCTATCAGACGTATAAATGATAATATCGGCCTGCCCACCTTCTCGCCAGAAACCTCTGGCAGAATTATCATTAAATCGAATGACAACAGGAAACCGTTGAGGTTCTCTCAACCAGCCCGTTGCGCCTACTGGTGTTGCCAGCTCACCAGCCTTTGATTGATCAAACTTGACACCGTAGGCCACACTCACTACCTCCCCCTGATAAACGGTGCCAGGCGCAGAATCCAACACGATATCAACGGTATTGCCCGGCCCAATATGTCCCAGACTGTTCTCTCGGAAATCTGCTTCTACCCAGACAAACCCCGCCGTAACAAAAGACATAAGTGGTACACCCGGAGCAGCATACTCTCCAATATTTAAACGCGCATTAGACACACCGCCATCAGCGGGGGCTCTGACTTTCGTTCTGGAAAGGTTTAACTGCGCAACCGCCAGGCTGGATAATGCAGCTTCAATCGCTGCATTGTCTTCACCCTCTTCACCCAACTGTTCTCTGGCTTGTAAATAAGAAGCTTCAGCTGTTACAACGGCTGCTTTGGCCTGTTCCAGTAGTCCCCGCGCTCGGTCAACATCTGCCTGCGGAATAACACCGCGAGTTTCAACGGCAAATATCCGTTCAGCATCAGCCTGTTTGGTGGCCAGATCGGCTTTCGTTCGAATTAACTCAGCCTTTGCCACCGCAACCGCTGCGGTGGTTGCCCCTACCTGTTGACCGGCCTGTTCCAGTGCTGCTTTTGCCTGGTCAACCGCCAGTTTGTAATTTTCG
This sequence comes from Kangiellaceae bacterium, assembly GCA_016743995.1. GTDB lineage: Bacteria > Pseudomonadota > Gammaproteobacteria > Enterobacterales > Kangiellaceae > Aliikangiella. The sequence continues at coordinate 4,613 of JADGFG010000180.1, forward strand.
GGATCAATTTCAAAAAGAATATCACCTTCTTTGACTATTTTGTTGCCATTAACATTGACTTTAACAATGTTACCTGCCACCTGAGCACTGATCGGAATGACATATCCCCTGACTCTGGCCTGCTCTGTAATGGGAGTGTAACGATCGCTTACCAAGTGCCAGATAAAAAAGAAGACGCAGGCAATCAATATATTCCTAGTGAAACGGGCAACCGGATCCTTTTTTGTATTCTCTGTATTTTCAACACTCCCATCAGATACTGCAGCTTCCTGATTGCTATTTTCTAGTTCAGTTTTGTCTACTTCAGTTTTGTCTATTTCTTTTTTTTCTTCTGTCACTTCTGCTCCCCTGAAACTAGTGCATAATTAATCATTATTTTTAATCTAAAACAATCTGGCTGAAAAATTCCATCGAAAAAAAACAGTCTTTTTTAAACGCTCTCTTTTTCAGAAGTTCCTTCAGCATTACTAGCTGAAAGTGGTTCCTGAGTTAGCCATTCAATTAAGAGCTGCCAGCTTATCGCTAAGATAATAGCGCCGATAAACAACCCGATAATACCTGCCGCCATCATTCCGCCAATTGCGCCCAGTAAAATAACAAGCATGGGAACATCGACTCCACGACCAAGAAACATGGGTTTCAAAATGGCATCACTCATACTGACAATAATACTCCAGACCAGAAAAATTGAAGCGGGTACTGTTCCCATAATAGAAAAAGCATAAGCGGCAATGGGCCCCAATATTAAAATGGGTGGCAACTGAACGATAGCCACCAATAATACTAACAACGCCCATAACCCCGCACCTGGAATGCCCGCAACCATCAGACCAACACCAGACAATATTGACTGAATAATAGCAACACCTAATACTCCCTGAGCAACACTCAAGATCGTTTTGGCAGACATATCAATGGTAGCTACGCCTCTCTCTCCCATTAAGCGAGTGGCCATAGCCCCTAATGCAGCATGAGACTTTTCAGCATTTAACAGAAAAGCGGCAGAAATAAAAATTGAAATGATAAATTGTAAAATACTACCGCCAATACCTGCAGCTGCAGAAAAAAAGCTGCCACCAACCGTTTTGATTTCAGCAGAATATTGCTTGATGACCGACTCCAGATTTTGTGATGCAGAAAACCAGACTTCATAGATTCTCTCTCCTAATAAGGGCCACTCTTTAACTTGCTCACCAGGTGGTGGTACGGCTAAAGTATTTTCCTCCAATCCGGTAGAAATATACTGAATACTTTCAATAACAGAACCCGACATCATAATGGTGGGCACAATAATAATGGCAATACCGGACAATACAATAATGGCAGCTGATAATCCTGCCCTGTTACCCAGCGCAGTTTTTAACTTTAAATAAACGGGATAAATAGCAACCGCAATAATCACAGCCCAGATTACCGGTAAAATAAAGGGTGTTAATATTAGATAACACCAGCTAACCAGTATAAAAATAATACCAATACTAATGGCAACATCCATCATTCGACGAACAAAAACCTGGTTTTCAGTCACTTCGTTGTTCAATGACATAATGTTTCACTCCTTATTGAGTTTCTGAATGATTTTCTAATTGCTTTTGAGTCATTTTTGTTCCTACCAGGCTAGCCACTAATATGGCAATATAAAACTGTCCTGCCAACGCCTGCATAAAAACAAAAAACTCAGTCACTGGCATTGACGGAGAAATATCACCGTACCCCAGTGTAGTGATGGTCACAAAAGAAAAATAAATGAAGGTACTAAAGACTTCGTACCAACGTCCGTCGGCAACATTAGCAAATGCCCCTTGAAAGGAAAGATGACATAAGCTATAGATCACAGCCCAGATCAAGGCTAACAATATGTAAAGGCAGATAGAGCCTAAAATTTTGTTGGTATCAATAATTCCCGAAAACAGAACTTGTTTAGCAACCGTTCTTGCCGAAGAAAGGAAAAAAGCTAACAATAAAACCAGTTGTATATAACCCAGGTTAAAATTGTCGAGTATTGCTGAAAGTACCACGACAGAAAAAACACAAATGAAAAAACCCAGGCTACTCACATACCATTTATCTTTACCTTTAACTCCCCAGATAAATAATACCAGGGTCATAACCAGTAATGATTGCACCCAACGCTGGGCACCAGCTTCAAAAAATTGTGTTGCCGCTGCCTGAGCAAACAACAAGATCATAAAACCGGCAGTCAATGCGATAAAGTTATCTCTTTCTGATATTTTATTCCGGGACATTAGCGAGTTCTCGGTCTCGACATAGGGCGGGTTCTGGGCTGTGCCGGCCTGGTACTCGGTCTGGGCTTAGAGGGGCGAGGTTTATAAATAGGTTGACTGGGTTTAACAGGTCGATACCCGGGACCATAAGGAGGTCGAGGTCGATAAGGATAATGATGCCATGAACTTCCCCAGCCCGGTCCATAACCATAGTGATAACTCATGGAAACATGCGTGGAAGTATTCGCATTAGATGAGCAGGCTTCAAGGAAAACACATAATGAAACCGCCAGTAACAAGCTGGCCAGCATAGAGCGAGTCATTAAAAATAGTCGACGGATATCCATTACTTGTCTCCTTTCATTTTTTTCTTCAACTCATAAATAAAAAATACAGCGCCCAGAGGATCTGCCAGCACAGCCACTTTTCCGGCGCCATGCTGATCGAGATTAACATCAAAAACTTTGCCCCCCAGCTGTTTGGCTTTTTTTATTGTCTGCTCCAGATTATCAACCGCAATATATCCACCCCATCGCGTTTGAAATTCACTGCTCTCAACCGGCATGAAACCCGCAATACTCTCGCCATCTTTCATAAAAACGTTATAGGCCTTTTTTCCTTTCCCTTCTTCACGCATTGCGATCAACCCACTCAGATCCTCGTAGAAATAGGCCGATTTTTCAGGGCTAACCGTCCAGAGTTCGCTCCAGATCCAGTTTCCGGCAGACTGACCCACTTTTTTAACAGGGGCATTGGACAACATTAAGACTGCCCCCTGAGGATCACGTATTGCCGCATAATGACCAAAATCTCTGGCATGAGTAATTTCTCTGAGTACTTCAGCACCAGCCTGCTTTGCATTTTTCAGTGTTGCTTTGAGATCAATCACCTGAAAGGCCGGGAACCACTGTGATTCCTGCACATTTTTATCGTCATTTTTGATCTGATTAATACCAGCAATTTCCTGACCATTAAGAATGGCTACATAATGATGGTTTGTTCGTTGCTTTATCTCCCAACCAAAAAGCGAAGAATAAAAATGATTAGCAACCTGTGCATTTTCGCTCACCAGTTCAAACCAGCGCATTTCAGCTGCTGAAGCTGATAAACTATAAAAAAATAATAAAAAAGCAGGAATAACTTTATTCATCATTACAATTTCCCCAGAATAAGGATTTTCTATCAATCAAAGCAATACGACTAACCGAATCAAGCTGATTAGTCCCGTAATTAGATTGTACGCAAATACAGCTCGCTGTTTTAAAAACATACCGGTAAAATCAGATAAACACCAGCCTAACGAGCTTTTCATCGGATTTCAAGCAGACAATTTTCAATTGTCGCCTATTCAAACAATACCTGTTTTGAGTTAGCAAATGGCTTTGCACAAGCAATTTTATTGTTGTAACCGTTTTTCTTAAATAAACAAATTTAATGCTGATAATCACCGTGACTTCTAAACCGACCAGGGCTCACCCCGCTCCAGTATTTAAAAGCACGACTAAAGTGAGAAGATTCACTATACCCAAGCTGCTCTGCAATCTCTACCAGAGAGTTTTCTTTTTCAGCTAACATTATTTTCGCTTTTCGAAACCTTTCAGTATCAATTATCTGCTTGAGATTAACCTTTTCCGTCGCCAGATAACGTTGCAGGCTTCTTAAACTGACTCCCAGGTGGTTCGCAATTTTCTCGGGTGTAGAAATAGCAGAAAAATATCCCTGAGACATAAGTGAAATAATGCTGGTAGACAACGAGCCAGGAAGTTTACTGTTTTTTACTGCTTTATGGTCACAAGTTGCTGATAGTTGTTTTAATGGTTTAACTAACAATAATTTATCAATTGCGATAGCCGTATAGTCCTGACCAATATATAACAAACTACCCACTAAGGTATCAGTTTTTTTATGGCCTTCAGTCTCCGTTGCCTGAAGGTACACCTTTCGAGGGGTGTGTGGCATGCTGCGGGACGATGAGTTTTTTTGATAGAAAAGGTGAGCTATTGCACACACGTTTTTTAGCCAGAATGCCGGAGCATAAAAAGAAAACGCTTAAGTCCCAATTAACCCTGC
>JADGFG010000181.1 GCA_016743995.1 Kangiellaceae bacterium
AGACATATATAACTTAACCTGTTTTGGGTTTATGGATACGCCAGGCATATAAATCTCTTGGTGATTAAATATGTTTGAAGTTTATCAAAACCGGCCAAGCTAGTTGTCGCTAAGCGGCCAAGTTAATTGTTGTCTAATATACTTGAGCAATGCGGTCTTCGTACACTCTAGACAATGCTTACAATATCATTGTCTAATAATATTTTCTTAGTTTGAGTATAGGTTTGATTATATATACTCAAACTGAAACGACGCTGTAGAACCCATTATCATGAGTCTTGAAGAGTTTGATTATAGTTTTACTATCAAGACGTCCCCAGAACCCCTGTAAGCGGAGATTCATTTATTTAGTCTGAATCTCCGATGAATGTGTTGTTTAAGGAACGGGTTACTGTTCCCCTCTTTTAGCTTTGATGGTCATTGAAGGAGGTAAAGTATTTCCTTTTTCAAAATCCAGCTCTTTAATGGCAATGGAAATTGGAATTGTCACTGTAACTTCATCATCTGTAATGGTGAATGTTTTTTCCATAGCGGGATCATTGGGAGGAAAAACAATGTCTTCTGTGCTTCCAAAAACTTCTGATAAAGGTTTTCCAATCTCAACCGAGCTAAAAGAGATATCCTGAGGTTTACCTGATACATTCAGGTATCTTATTTCAAGAAAATCATCTTTTTTTAAGCCGGTAAAGTTCTCTGGTGCACGCACAAGCAGCGGTGCGTTGTGTATATAGTTAATGATAACCTTTTTAGTAGAAGGAGTGGTTTGATCGGTCATGTTATTTATTCCTCATTTATGATTTAAACAATGTTTTAGTCAAGAACTATAATTAGCAAGTAAAGTTGTAGAGTGCCTGCCAGTATACAAACACAGCATCCTGGATTATCTTTGCTATCAATAGTTACGAGTATTGATAGCAAAAGAGCTCACTAACTTAATCTGGTTGTACCACTTAGAGAAAGTCAGCTGATTGAGATAGTAATAATCGCTTGAAATCAGGCGAGTTTAAAATCTCCTGTTTTGAATAGTGTAACTCGATTGATTTTTTTAACCACCCTATCGCTTTTTCATCCTGTTTGAGGATAGAAAAAATCGATGCGATGTCATAACAGTTTTTACCGGTTTTTGCTTCATTGGATAAAAGGATCTGTAGATAGTCATCTGAGCTTTCTATATCGTTAGTGAACGCAAAATAATAAGCCAGATCCATGGAAACCTCAATCGACTGCTTGAGATTATTATGTTGAATTAATGCCAGCTCAATGGCTTTATCAAATGTACTGTTTATGAAGCTCTCTTTTTCCTCGGCATAGAAAGCTGCGACGGCCATACTTCCCCAAACCTGATAATCGGCTTCGTTGAGAGAAAGTGCTTTTTGGTACATTTTGATTGAGTCAGTAAAATTGTGTTGATAGTAATATAGCGTTGCGATATTTTTATAAAGTGCATAATCTTCCTTAAATAGCAGTGATTTCTCGAAATTATTGATAGCTTTATCGATATCACCTAGGTACCAATAGGCTGCGCCGAGATTGCTATATCCCCATGCATTACTCGGTGTTAGTTCAATCACTTTGCTAAACTGCATAACCGCATCCTGGTAGCGACTCTGACGAATATAAAATGCCCCCAGATTATTGTAAACATCCCAGTTGTCAGGTGTCATTTCTATTGTTTTAAGAAAGAATTCTTCTGCTTTTTCAATTCGGTTCGTTTTTTCATAAACCTGCGCCATACCTTCATAAATTTCAATGTTGTCGGGGTTGCTATGTAGAGCCAGTTGATAAGATGCCAATGCGGTTCCTGGTCTGCCCTGTTCACTATGCAATTTTCCAAGGCTGATATACGAGGCAATATCAGTTGAATTGATTGATAGAACTTTTTCAAGGAGCTTTTCAGCTTTTTTTGCCAGCTCGGTTTCTCTGGTATCATTAAATAGCCATTGGTAACTATCGGCCAGCTTGACCATTGCAGCAAGATATTTCGGGTCATGCACTAACGCCGACTCTAACAGTTTAATGGCTTTTTCAAGATTTCCTTTTTTATCTGCACGTTCTAATATGCCAGTTGCTAACGTAAAAGCTTTATAGGCCTCTGGATTTGAGGTTATCCTCTGGCTCATTTGTTTACGGATGCTCAATTGAGAGAGTTGGAGCAGTTTTAATAATTGAGTATCAATATCCATTTGTAATGAGGCTGGATTTGACGAGGACTGCCGGGCGGTAGCCGTATCGAGTACTTCTAGGCTTTGTGCGTCGATCAGGTCAAGTTTGATTGAGTATTTTTCATCCGATTTTAACAAGTTAGTGTCTATAATATAGCGGGTTCCGAATGTGCCTTTTACCATTTCTGGCTTACTGACCTGATAGTCTCGCGCTTTTTTTTGTGGTACGACCCAGATTTGTGAATTATTACTACTGAGTTTTATCAATGATTGAGATACGGCATCAAGGAGGCCTGATTCAAAATCAGATAAATTATTTTGTATCGATAAAACAGTAATACTTTTTTCTGTTGATAAAATACTATGTTCCTGTTGTGGAGTCAGGAAATTGTTGTATTGTAGCAGGGTGAATATCGAGGTAACCGTTATCAATAGTAGTATAAATGTTATTAATCGCTTTGGTGCCAGAAAATGTGAATGTACAATTTTTTGTATCTTTGAATTTTGTTTTTGAGTAACGTCTTGCTTAATGAGCTGTATTTCCTGGCTAAGATCCTTCACATCATGAAGTCGCTTTTTCTCGTTTTTATTTAAACATTTAGCCAATACATTTTTTAATTTTAGCGAAACATCAAGGGATGCGATGTCTGGTCTTTCATTTAAGATGGAATGCATGACCGCAGGGTCGGATGTTCCAGTAAATGGCCGATGACCAGATAATAATTCAAAGAATAATACCCCTAATGACCAGATGTCACTAACCGATGTAATTGCCTGCCCTTTTAAGTATTCTGGACTTAAATAGGCAAGTGTTCCCATCCTGATGCCCGTTTGTGTTAACTTATCATCGCTGGCTTTAGCCAGTCCAAAATCAAGTATTTTTATGCAGCCTGAGTTTAATAGTATGATATTTGCCGGCTTGATATCACGATGAATCACTCCACACTGATGGGCTGCCTGTAATCCGTTGCAAATTTGTTCAACCCAGTTGAGTGAAGTTTCCAGTTGCGGTGCACCTTTTGCTAATTTTGTCTCCAGGGTTTCACCTTCGTAGTAAGCCATTGCAATAAAGTGGCGTCCCTTCTCATCTTGCTCAACACTGTAAATTGTTCCAATGTTAATGTGGTCCATTCTGGATGCTGTTGTGGCTTCTCGCAGGAACCGACGAATAGCAATTTCATCCGTTTGCATTGAAGGAGGTAAAAATTTGAGCGCCACCATTCTCTTTAAACGAGTATCTTCTGCCTTATAGACGACCCCCATTCCGCCACTACCAATGTTAGATAAAACCTGATAATGATTGATCCGGGTACCCGTTATCAAGTAAGGGTCAGCGTCATATTGATGAATTTCTGGTGTTTCATTATCATCGTCAATGGTATAACCAAGAATGTCTTTTGATAAATGATCAAAGAAGTGATGCGCTTTACCATGAAAACCTAGCAGTGATTTTACTTCGGTGATGAGTTTATGGTCATTTACGCAATGTTCGGCGATATATTTTTCTTGTTCAGATTCAGAAAGCTCACAAACCTGGCAAAAAATATCTTTGGCTTTATCTCGTAATGTTTGAGTTGTCATTATAATTACCGGCTGTTAATAAGGTGCTTCAACTACGCCATTTCCCTCATTAACCAGGACATGGCCATTGTCCAGTCTCGTTTAACAGTCGCACTGGATATTCCGAGTGCAGCAGCGGTTTCTTGCAAGGTCATACCAGCAAAAACTCGATATTCCACAATTTTACTTTCACGTCGATTAATTTTTTCCAGTCTGCAAAGTGCTTTATCTAGCGAGAGAATTTCTTCAAGATTGTGTTCAGTAACTGGCAGCTCATCTAGTGAATCTTCCAGTGTAACTACCTGTTCTTTTGCATCTCTTTTCTGAGTCTTTTTTTTTCGAGCGTAATCGATCAGAATATGGCGCATCGCCTGTGCAGCGGCTGTTAAAAAATGAGAGCGACATTGCCAGTTCAGGTTGTTGTTGTCTACCAGCTTTAAATAAGTTTCATTGATTAACGCAGTTGTATTGAGGGTATGTTGATTATACCAGCGAAATTTCTGACATCTGGCTCGTTGCTTTAGCTCGTCGTAGACAATCGGAAACAATCGTTCGAAAGCCTGGGGTTTACCATCATTGAGTTCTGATAGTATCTGAGTGACTGATTGTTTGTTTTTTGACCGAGATATGCTTTTCATTATTCTTTGTTATTTAAACAAACAGCCGCATTTATCTCGTTTTGAAATGATAATGTGCGATAGTCTGTTTTGACTACTTGTAATAACAATACAAGATATAAGTATTAGTAGAGACTTACAATGTTAATCGTATAACAGGAACTGTAAGAAATGGAAAAAAGATTAAAAATATCTCACGTGAAGATATGCATGTTCGAATTTGAGGAAAGTCCCGGAAGTCACTATTGCTATGTAGTTGAGTTAACCGTTTGCCTTACGGCTAAAAGTTACCAGCCGATAACATATCGGCTTTTCATGCCGAGTACCTGCCTGAACAGCAACGCTAATAAAATACAGATACCGATTATTATTGGCAATTTAATCATAAAGATTATAAACCCTGGCAAGGTGTTAAGAATGTCGAATAATGACAGGTAGTCGAATACAAAAATAACGACGGGATGTAAAAAATAGATAGCAAAGCTCATTGAAGCAATATGTTTTAATGCTGGATATTCTCGGTTCTCCAGATTATTCAGAAGTGAAAGGATGAATAATATGAAAATGAGCTTTTGAAAAATAAGGATATCAACACCATTGTTTGACCACAAATCAGGTTTATAAAAATTACCATAACCAGGGTAATACAGGGCATAGAAAAAAGATATTGCCAGTGTGAGAATTCCAAGTAACAGACACTTGTTGTGAATTGCCTGATAAACGGTTTCTTTGTGCATCGATATCAAAATACCCGCCAAATAAACGGGTAAATAATAAATCACTGAGTGGATTGGTGACAGACAGGCGTAGGGTCGCTGTATGTAAGTTGATAAAAGTAAGAGTACAATGAATATTGTCAGCCGTTGTGGTGTTCTTAGAGCGATGTACTTAATAAAAAGCGGAGACATTAAAAACATCAGCATAATAAAAGGGACATACCAATAGGCAAACATAACTCGGCCAGTCCAGAGATATTCCAGCTCAGATAAAAAAATGTCACCAGGTCCATCAAGGCTTCTAATGAGTGTGTCATGTGGTTGTTGTAACATGACGACAATAATGTAAAAAGCGAATGTTGACATGATTACGTAAGGTACTAAGATGCTTTTTGACTTTTTAACGATAAATTCGTAATAGTTAAAATTTTTCAAAAATTTATAGTGAAAGAAAAAACCAGAAATAAATACAAAAAAGGCTGTATTGCCCAGGATCAGGTTTGCAACTGTTTTTTCAATAACAGTGTCAATTGCCCAGGGGGTATAAGAGTGACCAGCCACAATAAAAATAATGGCAATCGCTCTGAAGTAGTCAAACGAATTGAGTCTCATTGTTTGGTTCCTGAATCGAATATCTCAAAAAGCAGATGCTCGCTCAAATCTGTTTATTAAACCTTTTTGGTAAAGGTGTTGATAACTACCAGTTAAAAAGCCTTATTGCCGATAATACAGACAGAGATAAAAATATTGCGATATTGAGTTGACGCGAAAATCTTGGTTTAAGGATATTGGGTATTTGTAACAGAACACCCGTAAGCGACAAAATCAGTAAGGTCATTGTCATTGAAAGCAGGTGATTTTTAACAACAAATACACTCAGTACAATCAATCCTGACACAATAATAAATGTTAAATACTTCATTTTTTATAGGTTCCAGATAATTATTTATACATAGTACAATTAAATAATAAACAGTTAAAGGTAAAAAATTACTCTTTCAATTAAAAATAGAAACCTGTTTAATCAGAATATTATATGAACGTTACGGTTGGTTATGGACAAAAAGTAATTTAAAAGAAAAATGGATTTGGTGAGGTATATAACCAGATTAATCACTGATTAAAAAATCTGAATGAGTTTACTCTGACAATGAGAACCAGGGCACAGTTTGAGCAATCTACCTTATCCCATTATTAACAAGAGGAATTGCAAATCATGCTTTTTGGCTTTATTTTATAAGGGCTTATGGTGGTTATGAAGATTGAAAATAACTTGAGGATTAATTTGTTATAATTCTGCAAATAGAATTTACCAGTCAAGCCCTCTATAATTGTTGACTCACCAATAGATGAATAATTAAATAGCCCGGTGAACGGAAATGAAGTGCAGCTTCTGCCTTCGTATCAATGGAAGGCTTGATGTTATCTGGCAAGCGCTATTTATTTTATAAAATTTTACGTTGTAGGCAGGTTAATGAAAAGTAGTATTATTATTCCACTGATTCAAATAGTGACTCTCTCTTTACTGGCAGGATGTGCAGGAACAGAAAAACAGACAGATACGGACATTAATAATGCTGCGCCGATAATTTCAGGAAATTTTCCTTCAAGGGCCACTATTAATAGCGCCTATAATTATACGCCTGCAGCTACGGATGCAGATAATGACACCTTGTCATTTACGGTTAGTAATAAACCAGGGTGGGCATTTTTTAACGAAACAACAGGACAACTGGCAGGCACTCCATCGATTGGTGATGTTGGGGTAACAGAGAATATTATTATTTCCGTGACGGACGGTGGTGCTGAAGCAAAATTAGCGCCTTTTAATTTACAAGTCTCTTCTGGCTCTAATTCTATTCCACTTATTTCAGGAAGCTTCCCAACTCTGGTGTCCGTTGATGCCAGTTATAATTTTACGCCATCTGCTTCTGACAGTGATGGGGACCCTCTGGTTTTTTCAATTGTTAACAAACCTGACTGGGCAACATTTAATCCGGCAACGGGACAACTTAGCGGTACTCCTGCTGCAGCACATGTTGGTTTTTTTAATAATATACTGGTTTCTGTCAGTGATGGTGTTGCAAATGAGGTGTTGCCTGCATTTAGTATTCAGGTGCAGGCCAAAGCTTCCCTGGATTGTAGTCAGAGTACTATTCATTGTGTCAATGTTAACGCAGGTAGTAATCAGGAGTTTTTTACTGTGCAACAGGCACTGGCAGTTGCAAATCCCGGTGATACAATCCAGGTGTTTGCTGGAACCTACGCTGGATTCTTAATTGAAAACAGTGGTACGACTAATGCGCCGATTAATATTATTGCTAATGGTCGCGTTGATTTAACCGGTAGTGCGCCAGGCTATAATAATGTCGTTCGGTTTCAGAATGTCAGTTATATCATATTGGACGGTTTTCATATTCAGCGTAATGGAGATGCATTAAGTTATGATTATGACAATGCCTGTGTTGCCGCACGAGGCACAAATGTTAACAATCCTATGCATGGTCTTGTTATCAGAAACAATGAAGTTTCAGGCTGTAGTCCTGCGGGACTGTACTTTTCACAAACTGAAGGACTGGTATTAGAAAATAACTACTTTCATCATAATGTAAGAGATTTGCCAGGTTCCAACGGTCAGGCTATTTATCTGTCTAATGCGGGAACAGACAATGTTATTATTAAAAATAATACGATTATTGATAACGCTGGCCCGGGGATTCACTTCAATGGAGATTCTTCTGTAGGCGGTGATGGCATTCAGACGGGTCATTTAATCAGTAATAATCTGATTATTGGTAATGGACAAAATGGCTTTAATATGGACGGCGTGCAGTCTTCCACATTTACCAATAACGTATTTGCAAACAACAACCATCATGGGGTTCGGGTTTTTCAAATTGATGGTCAGCAGGGACCGAGAGACTTAACGTTTATTAATAATACCTTTTACGCCAACGGTGGCACTGCGGTAAAGCTGACCGCTGACCTTGGCGGACATTATCTGTTTAACAACCTGGTGGTTGCCAACACTGAAAATGAATTCAATATTCTGGAAAGCACCGCAAAAACTGCACAAAATATCTTCTCACAAGATTCGGCAATTTTTAGCAATACCTCATCCAGAGATTTTAGATTGAGTGTCGGCAGCGCAGCTATTAATGGTGGTGTTTCCAGTTTTGAGCATCATAATGCCCCTGCGGTTGACTTGAATGGATTTAATCGGACTGGTCTGCCTGACGTCGGCGCTTTTGAACTAGGAAGCCAATAGGTTTTACTCGTTTTCCAATAATAAATATTTCAAACCAGTTAATTGAAGGAATTCTAACAATTAACTGGTTACTGAAATCAACGGATTCGTAACGTTAATAAACGCCTTAATTTCTTGCATCTCTGATTAATCAATGCCATCTTAAATCTGGGTTCTGAATATCTATCATCACCAGGTACAAAGCTGGACTGGTTAATCCGGAGAAAAAACATGGAATTAAAAGAAATACCAAAATCATTCTGGCATTCTGCCAGCTTTGCCCTCATTGCATTTACACTCGGATTCTTATTTATATCGTATAAATCTGGAGAGTTGACAATTAAATTTAACCAGCTTGAAATAAGAACCAGTGATACGGTTGCTATGGAGGATAC
>JADGFG010000002.1:0-46054 GCA_016743995.1 Kangiellaceae bacterium
CTGCTCACTATAGTCATTTCAATGGAGCATCTAGATGGTTCAGTAATGATAATGCTGGGGAACTGGGCACAAAATATTGTTCTGCTTCATGGAGTTGAGGCTGCGGCGGCTATTGAACCGGTACATATTATTTATAAACTACATGTTTTTGTTGGTTTAAGTATGATCCTGGTCTTTCCGTTTACTCGACTGGTTCATATTATCAGCGTACCTGTCTGGTATTTTGGAAGACGATACCAGGTTGTTCGTCAGAGAAGATAGCTTTAACCTTGTCCCAATAAACTGTAAAATCAGTTGAATCCTTGATGGAGTTGGGGCAATTAATTTCATTGTTCAAATAGCAACACATCAAACGTTATTTATAAATATTTAATACAATCAACTAGTTATACCTAGTTAATAGAGAATTATTATGAGTTCATGTTCATCTCACGGTCATTCACAACCGGCAGCAGAAAAACCCGTACCTTCAGCACCCTTACCAACGGTTACTGTTAATGGGACCGCAATTAGCGAAACCGCATTAGCCAATGAATTACAGTACCACCAGAACCCTGACTTTGATGTCGTCATACAACAGGCAAGCCAGACGTTAGTAATACAGAAACTGTTAATTGACGAAGCCAGAAAAGAGGGATTCTCAAGCGAAAACAAAGATGAAGAATCAATGATTCAACGTTTGCTAGATGCCAAAGTCAAATATGATGATCCTGATTCAACAACTTGCTTACGTTATTTTGAAAACAATCCTCAAAAATTTACAACAAGCCCGTTGTTAGAAGTCGACCACATCCTGCTAGCAGCTGCAAAGGATGATATAACAGGAAGAGAAGTTGCGAAAAATCAGGCTAACGGAATCATTCAACAGCTACAAAAAGATCCAATGTTGTTCCCTTCGCTTGCGCAACAGTATTCGGCCTGCCCTTCAAAAGAAACAGGTGGTTCTCTTGGCCAGATAAGCAAAGGTCAAACGGTACCAGAGTTCGAAAGACAATTAGCGCTACTGTCTCAGGGAATAGCTAAAAAGCCTGTTGAATCACGTTACGGCTTTCATATTGTTAATATCACACGAAAAATTGAAGGTAAACCATTAGAATATTCCATGGTAGAGGACAAAATCCGAGGTTATCTGGTACATCGAGCGTCACACCTGGCCATACAAGCCTATATACAGCAGCTCGTTGAAAAAGCCGAAATTGAAGGTGTTACTATTCAATTTGCAGAGGAAAATATCCATATATAATTAGTAGCAGTGAAACGACCTCTTTTACTATGATTATTATAACTATAAAATAATCATAACTTGTAAGATGTTTTATTCTTATGGCTAAATCATCTTACAAGCACTACGATTTTGTTCGACACCAGTCACCTCCCCTCCATTTTGTTTTAAATCTAAACTGATCTGAGTCAATCGTCACCTGGTAAAATAGGACTATGCTGTTATAAATTGAAATTAACGTTTACCAGATATTTACGGCACAATGAATTCTTACGGGGAAAAGATGGAAACACAATCTCAAGAACTAGAAAGTGAGCTTGAATTTTTAAGTCCTCTTTTTCTGGGTGCTTACGCCGAAAATAAAGAAGTACTCGAAGGAATACTGAGCGAATACACAGAAGAACACAGCTTCTGGAGACAAAAATATCAATTAGCTGATAGCAAACCAATTTCAACAGAGATGAAACACTCTGAACATTATAAATTGTATCTGGAAAAAATAAAAAAGGAACTTAAATCTCTCACCAGCAAGCTAAAAAATACTGTTCCTATTTACAACCCGCGATATATTGGACATATGGCTTCAGATTTAATGCTACCCGCGTTATTAGCACAGTTGGTCACAACGTTTTATAACCCGAACAACAGCTCTACTGATGCAGGTGATGCCACCATACAGATGGAGTTAGATATGGGCATTCAGTTTGCTGAACTATTTGGTTTTAATACCAAACCTGATGCTTATCCTTGTGCTTGGGGCCACTTAACGACCGGCGGAACAAATGCTAATCATGAAAGCCTGTGGAATTTCAGAGCGGTAAAATATTACCCAGTTGCATTGGTTGAAGCGCTTAATATTATACAGTTAGATATAAAATTTGACGACGATAACAACAAGTCTCCATCGCAATATACCCCATGGGAACTCATTAATTTGTCAGTCGATGAAGTTTTGGCCTTACGAAAACGAATTTTTAATAGAATAGAAGAAAAACTTGACGTCAATACATTAAAAAACTTTTTTCACCTGGTTGAAGAAAACAGACTGGAAACGTTGGGTTCTGCTCAATTTTTTGCAAATCACTGGAAACTTCAACAACCAGTAGTACTCGTTCCTTCAACAGCTTATTCCTTCTGGAAAAAAGCCATGAAAGTTCTGGGCTTCGGTAGCGCCTCACTCATAAAAATCGGATTGACAGAGTCTATGCGCATGGATGAAAATGAACTTGATAGAATATTAGACAAGCTACACTCTCAAAATATTCCTGTCCTTGCCGTTGTTGGGGTTTTAGGGACTACCGATTTTGGTACGATAGATCCCATTGACTCTATTGTTGAATTACAAAAAAAATATGCTGATAAGGGCCTCAATTTTTATATTCATGTAGATGCATCTTATGGCGGCTACTTAATGACTTTACTAAAAAATGAGCAAGGAAAAATGATTCCAAGAGCAGATATTATCAGCCAATGGAACAATTTTCCTTCCGAACGTGTTTATAAAGCATTTCAATCCATAGCTAATGTAGACAGCATTACTATTGCTCCCCATACTTTTGGTTACCTACCGCAAGGAACAGGCGGTTTTATTTCTCGTAACAGAGAAACGGTTAAATTATTAGCGCATTCCGAATCAAATTTACTGGAAAATAATGATGAAATAAACTTTGACCAACTAAGCCGTTTTATCCTTGATGGAACACGGCCGGGCGCTAAAGCTGCGGCGATTTATGTAACTCACAAAGTTCTTCCATTAACAGCTGAGGGGTTTGGGCGGGTAATAAAACAGACTATACGAGCATCTGAATACCTGACAAAGAAAATTGATCAGCTAAAAACTAACCTGAAAGACAAAGTACTGTTATCAATTCCCTTTACTCCTGACTCAAATATAATTACGCTGGCCATTAATCCAACCGGAAATCATTCGTTGATTAAAATGAACGAATTTATGATGAAAATATTCAAACAGTTATCCTATAACCCAGATAACTCATTGCAGGGAAAGGAGTTTCTAGCTTCAATTGCAACACTGGAGCTTAACGAGCTTTCAGAAAGTGAGAAAGAAAATATTTTTAATAAGCTAGATCTCAAAACAGAAGAACCAGCTCTAACCGTTGTTAATAGTTTGATAACACTCAAACATAGCCTGATGAACCCATGGTTATTGTCATCAGACCAAGGTATAAACTATATTGATCGATATTGTGATTATCTTGAGTCAATCATTTGCGAGCAGTTTTAATGAAAACAAAAATGAGTTCAAATAAAACGACATTGCTATTCATAAATCATTCAATAAAATTCTGCTTCAGGTATGGCAAGCGGTACCGGCTAATTGGCTCAACCCTTCCTGATTTAGAATTTCAATATAGCGATCCTGGGTTTTGATTAATTCCTGTTTTTGCAAACGAGTAATTAGTCGGCTAACCGTTTCAACTGCTAACCCAAGATAATTACCAATATCACTACGAGTCATCATTAACTGAAACTCTGTGCCAGATAAACCTCTACGCTTAAAACGAGCAGATAAATTGATCACAAAAGCCGCAAACCTCTCATCTGCGCTTTTTTTGCTCAGCAACATTAATAGTTCTTGTTCATCACGAATTTCACCGCTCATTACATTAAAAAGTTGTTTCTGCAATCCTGGTAATTCCTGAGTCAGCGATTCCAATTTGTCAAACGGAATTGAGCAGACAAGGGACGTTTCCATCGTTTTGGCAAAACTGAGATATTTTGAACTACTTATTGCATTGAGGCCAACTATTTCTCCCGGCAAATGAAAACCGGTTATTTGCTGAGTTCCGTCCGCACTAATCGTATAAGTTTTTAAACTGCCCGATCTGATAGCATGAATGGCATCAAAATCATCTCCTGCCTGAAACAAAAACTCACCTTTATTCAATATTTTCTTTCGCTGAACGATATTATCCAGATACTGAATATCTGCTTCAGCAAGCATCACAGGCAAACACAATCGTTTAATGCTGCATGTCTGACACTTAATTTCACTACGATTTATACGACCAGATAACACTATAAAGTAACTCTATATGAAACACTTGAAATATTATAACCAATTTACAACATGTCAGACCAATTTATTTTAAGTTTAATATAAATTCTGGTTATTTACGAACAACTACAAATTAATGAATAAAACCCCCCTGCTTATTACTAATATTAAAAAAGAAATATAAGAAAACACATAACATGTTCGCGTAATTATTAATGAATTGAGAAAACTACTGCTTATAGAGTTATTTCATAGTGTTAATAACAAACACTCTATGTGTCTAACAATACCCTACTAATTACAGGGTTATTTAACTAGTAGAGTATTGTTTAGTTTTAATACAAAACAAGTTATGTGAACTTCATCAAACAAACAAAGCTTAACATTTCTGCGCTATTTGACGACACATCTGATCCAAATCAACATATGATTAGTAGCCAGGCTTACTATAAAGAAGTTCATGTTTTATCTAACTAGGGGAGAAATAATGAGCGAAATCTTTAGTAAAAGTATGGCTCGAAATATCTATTTTGGGGGGAGTGCTTTTTTTATCTTTTTATTCCTCGGCTTAACATGGCACACGGTTAAAGTTTTACCTGAAACCGACAACAGTGCTGCTTTAACCGAAGAGGTCATTTTAGGAAAAAAGGTATGGGAAGATAATAACTGTATTGGGTGTCACACCCTGCTAGGTGAAGGCGCTTATTTTGCACCTGAGCTTGGTAATGTCTATAAACGTTTTGGGAATTCGACTGAAGCGATTAAAGGCTTTATAAAAAGCCGTCCCGTTAATGGAATACCAGGTCGCAGAAGCATGCCCCAATTTAACCTGTCCGAAGAGGAGCTTAATGCTATTGCAGAATTTCTTAAATACTCCAGTGAAATTGATACTTCAAACTGGCCACCAAATATTCAAGGTTAACAGGAGATTATAAAAATGATTAATACATTGAAGTATCAATCTCAAGCAGTTGCAAAGCCTTATTTTATCGCTGCTATAGGATTGTTTGTTGGCCAGGTTTTATTTGGCCTGATTATGGGGTTGCAGTACGTATGGGGTGATTTTTTATTTCCAGAAATTCCCTTTAATGTTGCAAGAATGGTTCATACAAACCTTTTAATTGTGTGGTTGCTTTTTGGCTTTATGGGCGCTGCCTATTATCTGGTTCCTGAAGAGTCTCAACGAGAGTTGCATAGCCCAAAACTGGCAATCGCGTTATTCTGGGTCTTTTTAGCTGCTGGTGTGTTAACTATAATTGGTTATCTTTCGGTTCCTTATGCGACACTAGCACAAATTACAGGTAATGAATTTTTACCCACTATGGGAAGAGAATTTCTGGAACAACCGACTATCACAAAAATTGGAATTGTAATTGTTGCTCTCGGTTTGTTATACAACCTGGCTATGACCATATTGCCTGGTAGAAAAACTGTTGTAAACGTTGTACTAATGACTGGCTTAATTGGACTTGCAGTCTTTTTCCTATTCTCATTTTATAATCCTGACAATCTGGTTAAAGACAAGTACTTCTGGTGGTGGGTTGTTCATTTGTGGGTTGAAGGCGTATGGGAATTAATCCTTGGTTCAATTCTCGCTTATGTTCTTATTAAAACTACGGGTATTGACCGAGAAGTTGTAGACAAATGGCTATATGTCATCATCGCCATGTCGTTTATCACAGGTATTATTGGTACCGGACATCATTACTTCTGGATAGGTACTGCAGAATATTGGCAACCTCTTGGTTCCATTTTTTCAGCACTTGAGCCCATTCCATTTTTCATGATGACTCTACTGGCTTTTGGTGCCGTTGGTAAAAGAAAGCGTGACCACCCCAATAAAGCAACTGTTTTATGGGCTTTAGGAACCGGTGTTATGTCGTTTCTAGGTGCCGGTGTCTGGGGATTCTTACATACCTTAGCGCCAGTCAACTATTTCACTCATGGTACTCAGATAACTGCTGCACACGGACACATGGCGTTTTATGGGGCTTATGTAATGATCGTTATCACTATCATTTCCTATGCCATGCCATTTCTCCGAGGAACCGGTAATGCAGCAAATAGAAGAGCTCAGTTTACTGAGATGTGGTCCTTCTGGTTAATGACAATATCAATGGTATTTATCACATTGTTTTTAACTGGTGCAGGTATCTTGCAGGTCTGGTTACAACGCTTTGACGATGGTCAACCCTTCATGGTCGTTCAGGATAAAATAGCAGCTTTTTACTGGCTACGTGAAGCCGCTGGTGTCGTATTTTTAATTGGACTAATTGTTTATATCATCAGCTTCTTTGTTAAAAGCAAAGAACCCGCTGAGGCATAAATAATATTGATGACAAGAGGCCGATTTATTCGGCCTCTCTGTTTATACCCAAACTCCCTGCCATGTCCCAGCCCTTTCATTAAACAAATTGTTTTTTTATAATTCGCACACAAAATAATTTTTTGAAACTTGTGTGATAGATAATTATTCTGAACATTTTAATCTTATCTCATGACCTGAATCAGCATAAAATCAGATTAGTATTGCTACTATTTGATAATAATAATCGTTTTGAGTAAAACAATGAGCCTGAACAACGATTTACCGATGTACATTCCACAGAAAAATGAAATTGAAACCTTTTCTCTTGCGTTTCAAAATAAATTACCGTTAATGCTTAAGGGTCCTACTGGATGCGGAAAAACTCGTTTCGTTTCTCATATGGCGGAAAAACTGGGACGACCACTTTATACGGTGGCATGTCATGACGATTTAACTGCAGCCGATCTTGTCGGTCGGTATCTAATCGAAGGCGGTGAGACCGTCTGGCGTGATGGACCGTTAACCAGAGCTGTTCGTGAAGGTGGAATATGCTATCTGGATGAAGTGGTAGAGGCACGCAAAGATACTACCGTTGTTATTCATCCACTTTCAGATGATCGACGAATATTACCTATCGATAGAACTTCAGAATTACTTCACGCACCCGATAACTTCATGTTGGTTATTTCTTACAATCCGGGTTATCAAAATCTACTAAAAGGCCTGAAACCGTCAACCAGGCAAAGATTTGTGTCTATCACATTTGATTATCCTGGCAGCGAAGTTGAACAAAGTATTATAAAGCAGGAAACTGAGCTTAACGATTATATGGTTAAGCAGCTGGTTGACCTGTCTAATGACTTAAGGCGTTTAAAAGATCACGACCTGGAAGAGTCAATATCTACCCGTCTCATTGTTTATACTGCAACACTGATCAAAGCAGGCATGCATCCCATTGAAGCCTGCCAGTCAGCATTAATAGAGCCTTTAACCGACGACGACGATATAGTTAAAACCTTAATGACCGTTGTTAATGCAAAATTAGATATTTAACCGGACAATATCCAGAATGGAAGAATTTGTTGGTCAAATCTGGCACAAATATATTACCAGAGCCGCAACGCTCGAATATAAAGAAGCGAGCGTTGAGCTTGAAGATATTCGAAAACAGCTCTCACTTCAATTTAGAGCATTCGGTGGCGAACTTGCTATTGAACTAAAAAAATCAATAAAGAGTAACTGGCAGGGAAAACGAACCTTTCTAAGTAAACTTGCAGGTGCAGAACAAAAAATTGAACTGGCTTCTGTTACTGATAATAACCTGTATTTACCACAACAAATTGCCTGTTTCAAAGAGAAAGAATTGAATCAACAATGCTACCTCTGGTTGTCGGCATTGCTAGCTAATTATAAAGAAGATAAAAGCCAGAGCTGGATTATAAATAATATTAATGCCATCAATAGAACACTAAAGAAATTACCAGGTCTTAAAAAAATCTATCAAAATCTTGTCAAGCTACATTTAGAACAAAGAGTCCAGCTTAACCAGCCAAAACATAATATCGATGAAAGCATTCTTCAGTCCATTTTAAAGGATCCGGAATCTATTTGCGACCTTAAGCCGGAACAGCTAAATCATTTCGACCCAAAGAAAGTATATCCACTCATCCTGTGGATTGATCCATTTACAGATAAAGTAACCCAGATAAAGAAGAACACAACCCCTGAAACAAAGAGTCAGGATAAACCAGATACACAAGCCAAAAAACTAAAACTTCACAAAAAAGGTGAGGTAGTTGATGATATCGATGAAAAAGACGGATTAATGGCATTTAGAATGGAAAGTATTTTCTCGTGGACAGAATATGTTCCTGTCGACAGAACGGCTGATGATGAAGAGGAGGACAAAGCTTGTGCCGCTGCGGAAGATATTGATAAGATTTCGGTTGTAAAAGGCGCAGAAACAACCGCGGCTAAACTAAAATTTGATCTTGACCTGCCTTCTGAAGAACAGGATGATATTACCATCAATACGGGTATAAAACTGCCTGAATGGGATTACAGAAAAAACACTCTGATTTCAGATTATTGCAGGCTTCATCTCATGCAGGTGCGACCGTCTCCTCACTATGAATTTTCATCTCGTTTGAAAGAAAAAGCAAAAAGAATAAGAGCTCAATTTGAAATACTTTCCCAACAAAAGCAGTGGCTCAAAGCACAACCCGACGGAAGCGAAATCGATTTAGACCAGTTTATCGTCAAACAGGCAGACAAACTTAACGGAATTGATATACATAATAACAATCTCTACATGGAGTTAAGACAAAACATCCGAAGCTTTTCCTGCTTGTTATTAGCGGATCTAAGCCTGTCTACTGACAGTTATGTTAACAACCAGTCAAAAGTAATTGACATGATAAAAGATGCCTTATACTTATTTTCAGAGGCTCTTTCAGCGACTCAGGATCGATATGCCATCGCAGGGTTCTGCTCTAAGAAAAGAGATATGGTCAGGTATTACCCAATTAAGTCTTTTGATGATAAGCAGACACCAGAAATTCATAATAAAATTGCATCCTTATCATCTGGATATTATACACGAATGGGAGCAGCAATCCGCCATGCGACAGAAAACCTTGATAAGGAAGCATCTGATACCAAGTTACTGCTATTGTTAAGCGATGGAAAACCAAACGATGTAGATCTATATGAAGGAAGATACGGAATTGAAGATACGAAACATGCGGTAAGAATGGCTTTCAAAAAAGGAATCAGAGTCTTCTGTGTTACTATCGATGATGAAGATAATAACTACCTTTCATATATTTTTGGCTGCGATAACTATGTAAAAATACAAAGAGCCGAAGAATTACCCGAAAAACTGACAAAACTTTATACTCTACTAACAAGGTAAATTTCTGTTACTCTCAACTAGCCAACCGGTTATTGGAGTAAGTCTGATTATTACCTGACAATCACTCTGGCAACCATTTCGGGATGTGGCCCACAGCGGTATTCAAACTCTCCTTTTTCTATAAATGTTTTTTCATAACTATCTCCAGGAAAAAGATAATCAGATTCCTTACCACCACTTTTTTCAAACCAGACACTATGATACTGACGTTTCTCTCTATTTAGCCAGCGAACTTTCTGATTCAATTTAACTTCTACAACAGGTGGAATAAATTTATACTTTACTATGCTAACTTCTACAGCAGGACTTAGATTTTTCAACTTATCTTCTGGCTCTTTCGCTTTAAGCATCTTCATATTAAAAAAAGTAAATACCAACAGAAAAGTAACTAATAATTTTACAGGCATATCGATAACCTCGTACAATAATTATAAGAAATGAGGAAGTTATTATAACTTCCTCATTCAAAAGTACTACCCGATTCTCCGTCAGTTGAAAATGGCGAAAATGTCCTTATAATTTTTTCGCATTCAACTCCGTAGTACTATTATCAAACCCAAGTTTGTAGCCCAACGATACATGATGAAAACGAGAATCAGTGTAGTCATCGTGAATAGCAAATCCAAAATTATAAATCTTATTAACATCCAGATTGATATCACCTTTCTTTTCTGATTTTAACTTTCGCTTTAAAATAACAGTCCAGATCCCATTTTTCAGTTTTGCATTAAACTCCGCTCCCTGACCTCCTTTCATCTGGCGATCCGCCAGTATATGACCATCTTCTACAGCCCCCGAACCAGACTTATAGCGAACAATGTCCATAAATGTACCCTGTGAGAGTTTATCCGACAAGTCTTTTTCAGAAAGGAGCTTATCCCAGCCTCCACGCTTTTTACCTCTACGTCCCTTTATTTCTAACTTACTACGGCTTTCCTTAAGATATTTAGTTACACCAGATCCTAGCGTTAACCGACCATTCAGCTTACTAGCATCTAAAACGGCTTGAGTGGGTGCATCGGGCATGTTTCTGGCGTCATGATGACAAGTTGCCCAGCAGCCTGCTCTATCAGCAAATTCGACATCGTCGGTTGCAAACATAACAGCCAGTTTAACTTTATTCT
Source organism: Kangiellaceae bacterium (assembly GCA_016743995.1). Taxonomy (GTDB): domain Bacteria; phylum Pseudomonadota; class Gammaproteobacteria; order Enterobacterales; family Kangiellaceae; genus Aliikangiella. Next base: position 10,588 of record JADGFG010000002.1, read on the forward strand.
CCGGATCCATTTTCCCACCCTTTACAAAGCTGACAGGAGAATGCTTTGTATCTTTCCAGCTGAATTTCATATACAGATTTTCAGTGTCATAAACGGTATTAACCGATACAGAAATACTTCCCCTTTTACCTGGTATTGGACTCGATTCAGCCTTTTCACCGGAGACAATTTTAGCTCCCATATCCGCGGTTTCATTATCATGACAAGTTACACAACGATCACCGCCTTTCGAAAATGGCCTTGCGCCTCCATGATCACGCCCGTTTAAAACCCACTCGATTGAAGTCTCTCCTGGATAAAAAATAGTAATATCTCTGGTTGCCGATTTTTTCCAGTTAACATTTATAGCACTACTTTTATTTGTTTTTTCGTCATCTTTTGTTTTTGATGAATTTTTTACTTTAGAATCACTTTTATTACCAGTGTTATTTTTATATTCATCGAGCGCTTCTTTAACGGCCTGCTCTATCTTTAAGCTTTCTGCTTCCTGTGCATTTTGTTTTTCCAACGCTAATTGTTCTTTTTTGGCTTTTTCTTCTGCTTCTACCTGCTTTAAACCGTCAAGGTACATCTTTGGTACTTCTCTGACATAGGACTCATCGGGTGCTTCAAGCGCTTCAAGTTCTTCATCAGTTAACATATGACGCACATTATTATGAGCAATACCTTTATGACAATCGATACAGGTTTGTCCATTTTTAAATGCATTAAGATGTTGTTTTCTTGCTCTTGGCTTTTGGAATTGAGGAGCCATAGATTCAAAATTATGACAGTTTCTGCATTCTCTGGAATCTGTCTCCTTCATTGCCTTCCAGACACGCTTTGCCATTTTTAAGCGATTTTTTTCAAATTTTTCTGGTGTATCAATTGTTCCGACAACTTTATGATATAACTCGTTACTAGCCTGTATTTTTCTGGCCATTTTATGAATCCAGGGATCGGGAACATGACAATCTGGACAGCCTGCACGAACACCCGTTCGATTGGTATAGTGAATGGTTGGTTTATATTCCTTATAGACATTATTTTCCATTTCATGACAGCTTATGCAAAAATCCATGGTATTTGTCGCCTCCATAGCCGTGTTGAATCCACCCCAGAAGATGATACCTGCAATGAAAAAAACTGAACCGGCGATAACGGAAACACCCATTATTATTTTTTTATTCAGTAGTTTTTTAAATCTTGATTGCTCTTGTGACATAACAACGAAGCTCCTGTAACCTGCATGTTGTAGTAATTTTAGAGACAGACGCAAGTTTCCTGAGACTTGCTGCTAAAATTAATATTGGATGCAACTCTCGTTACATCCAATACCTTACTGCTTATCAGAATTATGTTTTGTGATGCATTCTGTTGTAAACATTAAATTTACCGGTAGGAGTAGTTAACCCCTTAATTCTGGTAATTTCCTTTAATGTTTTCGCATCATAGACCACAATTTCTCCTGTTGGATTTTTGCTATCAGTACGATTCCAGACAGAAACCCATACTTCTGTTCCACCTTTATTAAATTCCATATGTAAAGCAGCCTTCCCTTCCTCTTCAGTCACTCGAATTGTCTTAACAATCTCATGAGTTTTCTTATCGAAAACCTGCACGCTTTGTTGAACTTCGGGCTCAGGATGCTTCAACTGATCGGCCCAGACATATTTTGAGTTCTCGTGAGTACGAATAAATGCTCCAGGTCCATCAGTTTCTACTTCATAACAAAGCTTCCACGCTTGATCAGGGTGACCGATAGGATCATTACCCCAAACTGATACTAAGCCAACACCAAGATGAGTTGTGCCGCCAACAGGGCCACATTTGGCATCGACCCAGTTCGCTCCTGGCCCAGGATGAGGCAGTTTATCGACATCAATCATTTTTTCCAGTTTACGCTCTTTGGTATCAATCACGACCATCTTGTTAGAGGCGTTAGCCGCAATCTGGAAATAACGTCCACTGGGATCAAAGAAGCCATCATGTAGAAATTTTGCAGAATCCATTTGCTCTATTCGAAGATTAGCAATATCTGAATAATCTACTTGCCACATTTGACCAAGTTCTTTTATCGCAACAATAAAAGTTGACTCATTTGGTGTTGTATAAATTGCTGCAACTCGGGCTTCGTTAACATACTCACCATCAACATTAATACCACGAGATGAAACAACTTTTAACGGGTCAAGCGTTTTGGCATCCATGATGACAAAATGCGGAGGCCAGTAACCACCAGCTATTACGTATTTACCGTCACCAGAAACCGCAATATCACGAGCATCGTAAGCCATTTTTGTTTCAGCAACTAACATTTTATCGGGTGTTTGCCATAAATCGATTTTATTAACTTTTCCATCTCGACCAATGGTGTACCAGAAACGCCCTATAACATCTTCTGACTTATCTTTTTTGTGATGTTCTGAACCTTTTATGACGTGTACCGCATAACCAGTGTCAATATGTGCAACTATTTCTTTTTTGTCTCCATCAATGATTGCTGCTTTTCCTGCATCCCTTTCAATAACGACAAAAAAGTTTTTCCAGTTACGCCCGTGTTTAGGTTTCTTAGGATAATCTTTCAATGCAACATACTGCTTCGTATGCTTTTTCATCATAGCAAGAGACATTTCTGGCGGAATAGGTGGTTCCATTTGAATGTAGGTTGATATATCTTTGATTTCCTTTTTACTGAAAATATCATCAAAATTATTCATACCGCCTTCAGTTCCATAGGCGATGATTTTTTCTAGTCTTTGCTGTCCTTTCTTTTTAGTATTGGCCGGCTCCAGGCTTTTACCTGTCGCCCCTTTACGCAGCACCCCATGGCAACCTGCGCAGCGTTGAAAATATAACGTTTTGGATTTTTCAAAATCCGCTTCAGATAAAGTGGGTTCAGCCGCTACAATGTTAAACACGGAACTTGCTGCAAAAAGACTTGCAGTCATTCCTAACATTGAGAGACCTATCTTCATCTTTTTCATAACACACTCCCCTCACATATTTATGATTTAGAAACTGAGTTCATCAAACAGTAAATTGACTAGCTCATCGAAATCATACCCCTCAGTTGTTATATTCCTTTGACCGAAGTCAAGTAATGTTAAGTTGTTTTAGTTTGTCCAATGTATTTTTTGCCAGATGAGAGAAAACCGAATGTTTTAATTGTAACAAGAATCACTCTCAATATTGTTTTAACAAATTTATCAAAGCACAGCCAGAGGTTTGATATAAATCAATGCTCTTTCCCCGCTCAAGGAGTAATTTGAGAATACACTTGGTATATGTGAGGTTATACAAATGGATTACTTTCCATTATTCATGGATATTAAAAATAAATCCTGTCTGATTATTGGTGATGGCGAAATTGCACAACGAAAAACAGAGGCGTTACTTAAAGCCGGTGCAAAAGTTAAGATTTTAACGAACAATAACCATAAAATAACTAAGGAAATAACGCCATTTATCAATAATGTTCAATGTCATATTATCTGTGAAAATTATGAGAAGTCACATCTTGCGGAACTGGCTTTGATCATTTCTACCATTGAAGACAATAATACAAACACTTCAATTTTTCGCGATGCATCAAAACTAAATATACCAGTCAATGTTGTTGATAAACCGGAATTCTGTAGTTTTATTTTTCCTGCTATCGTTGAGCGCGGACCAATTACAATAGGAATTGGTAGCAATGGTAATGCGCCGGTATTAGCAAGGCTGATTCGCTCAAGAATTGAAACCATTGTCCCAGTTCGATTTGGAACACTTGCCGCTCTGGGTAAAAAATATAGAAATAAAGTTAAGGAAACAGTCAGCAGCACTCTCGGTAGACGACGCTTCTGGGAATCTGTATTTCAGGGCAAAATTGCACAGGCAGTATTCGCCGGAAAAGCGGAAGTTGCAGAAGAAATGCTGAAAGAACAACTCACACACTACTCAGGTAATACTAAACAACACCAGGGTGAAGTTTATCTGGTTGGTGCTGGTCCGGGAGATCCTGAACTATTAACCCTGAAAGCTCTAAGGTTATTACAACAAGCCGATATTATTGTTTATGACCGTCTGGTTTCAGACGATATTCTTAATCTTGCTCGTAGAGATGCCAGTAAAATTTATGTTGGTAAAAAATCTCGTTTCCATAGTCTTCCTCAGGATCAGATTAATCAATTAATCATTGACCACGCAAAACAGGGAAAACGCGTTCTGAGATTAAAAGGCGGTGATCCTTTTATATTTGGTCGTGGTGGCGAAGAAGCTGAAGAGCTGGTTGCTGCCAACATCCCTTTTCAAGTCGTACCCGGTATAACCTCTGCGGCTGGCGCTTCAAGTTATCTTGGCATTCCGCTTACCCATAGAGATTACTCACAAAGCGTGTCATTTGTTACCGGGCACTTAAAAAACGACAGCTGTAATCTTAACTGGAAATCACTGTCACAAAAAAATCAGACGCTGGTCATTTATATGGGGATCTCTACAATCAATACTATTTGTACGAAATTGATCCAGCATGATATGGCAAAAAATACACCTGTTGCTATCATCCAGAATGCAACATTAAAAGATCAACGTATTGTTATTGGTAAACTTTCCAATATTGAACAAAAAACAATAGAGTCAGGCATTGTTTCTCCAGCTCTAATCGTCATTGGTGAAGTTGTCAAACTTTATAGTAAACTCAATACAAACAAAGATGGCGGAAAACCTGGTGATATTAACGATAATATATTGTTGGATAAAAAAACAGCCTGACCAGGTTTTCACCTTTATTGTTGGAGAAATCATTGAAAGTACCGGGTAACAAGTTTATATCAGACTTAACCTGTATTTCATCTTGGTTTTTACGCGATACAAAAATAAACATTCAGGTTAAATAAAGCAGGTTAACGAAATGTCAGACTCAGAAGAAAGAATCAAAAAATTTAAAAAAGGATTTATTCTACTCATTCTCTTTATTGTTGCGGTTATCATCACCTTTATTTTTACTGGAAGGGGCACCCTGGCCTAAAAGCCATTTTCAGTTAAAATGTACCGACTCAAATTAAAAACTAATTGATGAGTCGGCCGGTATTAAGTGGCTAGCGCTAATGGCTGGTCCCCCTTTCATAATGCGTTTTATTATACACATTATATTTTCCTGACGGTTTCTTCATTGGTATTCTTTTAACTTCCTTCAACGTTGTTGCGTCATAAATAATTATTGCGCCATCCATATCCCAGATACTCAATATTGCGTAGCGTCCATCTTTGGTATATTCAATATGAGCTGCAGTTTTACCTGGCACCGGCTGTAACGTTTTAACAATTTCTAATGTGCTTTTATCAATCACATGAATTTTGTCTTTATTGGGCCCAAAAAAGACATCAACCCACGCATATTTACTTTTTCCATGACTTCGCATAAAAAAACCTGGACCCTGTGTTTTCAAACGTTTTACCGTTTTCCAGGTACCAGTGTCAATAATACTCACTTCATTTCTGCTCAAATTTGGAGACGCCAGAACCTCCCTCCCCTGATAATCCCAGGTAATACCAGAACCAAGATGCGGCATTCCGTTAAGATCGATGTCTGCAACTAGCTTACCCGTATTAATATTGATAACTTTGCCAGTCAGGTTTTTTTGCCTGCCCTTACTATTAGCCGGTCTGGACGCGCCAATAACAAGCGAATAATCCTGATTAAAGAAAAAATCATCCAGATAGTCATTAATTTTGACACGACGAGGCTCAAATTGTTGCTTTCCTTTTTGATAGGGTATTTCCCAGATTTCAGTAAAATCCTTCATTGCAGCAATAAAACTTCCTCTGGTTGGTGCTGTATAAACAGCACTTACTCTGGAACTGACTGAATTTTCATTAATTGCTTCAATCACTTTAGCAAGAGATAAATCTGAAGCATTTAACAAAACGATATTATTGGGTAGATAATTACCTACAGCAATCGTGTTGCCATCAAACGAAATTGCAGCATTTCTGGTATTAATTCCAACTCGAACTTCGGCTACCATTTTCAAATTATAAATATCAAATTTTGAGATCCAGCCATCACGCGAAGCAAAGTAAACATAACGTCCATCAGGAGAATATTTGGGGCCACCATGCACTGCATAACGCGTTTTAAATCGATGAATTGGTTCAAACTTGTCTCCATCAAGCAAAGTAGCGTGATGGTCTCCCGTTTCTACGACAATGAACAGGTTTTGTAAATCAGCCTTAAATACCGGTTTATCAGATAATGGTTTTTTACCGACGTAGGTTACTCTTGACGAACTGATATCTTTTTTAGTCCAACGAATACTAACTTTCGGAGGTTGATAAATATACTTAACCAGTTTTGATACCTGAGCGTCAGATAAGACCTGAGAAAAAGCTGGCATCTGGGTCAGCGCCCTGCCATTAATAATGACATCCTCTGCAGACTTTTTTCTGGTCCTGCTCAAATTACCAGGCAATAAAGCAGGTCCGGTTCCTCCAAGCCTGTTAACACCATGACAGCTACTACAATGCTGTTCATAGATTGCGTCTACTGATTTCGTTTCTGCATTAATTACCGAGAAAAATAGCATAAGAAAAAAGCAGCATGTTATTTTCAGTTTCCAGTTTAATATTTTTATATCATTCATTCAATAAGTTGCCTGTATTTCTAGTAACGGTCATTTTTCAAATACTAAATTTGTGCATTTCTGGTGAACTCAAGTTATATGAACAATGCTGGGCTACACGACAACCTGCTGTTTCTTCGTACGCTTAAACGGTGTAACCTTGATCCGTTCACCCACTGTCTTAATATCGAGTTCATTGTCTGATAAATAACAGGCAGGATCTTCTTCCCAGGGGTCGTTAGTTAACTGATAAGCACGTACTCTGGTATTTCCACCACAAATCGTTTTAAAATCACACAAACCACACCGTCCCTTTAACGGTCTTTCGCTTTGCTTTAATCCTTTCATCAGAGGGTCGCTTATATCATTCCATATACTGGAAAACTTTCGAGTTTTAACATTACCAAGCTTATAGTCCCACCAGAAAGTATCTGGATGAACTTCTCCCATATTATCAATATTGGCTACATTTTTTCCAGTTGAGTTGCCTCCCCACTGGTTTAAACGTTGATGAATAAAATGATAAGAGTCAGGTTTATTCCGAGCAACCCACTTAAGAAAGTACACACCATCAGCATCGTTATTGCCGGTAACAAACTCAATTTCCCTTTCCGTACCTAAACTATTCCATGCTTCCTTAAACAAATAATCCATCGCTTTTTTTGTCATCTGGTGTACGACATCATCTTCCCGATTTCTGTTTCCTCTACCAGCATAGTTAAGGTGAGAAAGGTAGAATTTATCAATTTTATGCTCATCAACCAGTGCTAATATTTTGGGTAGCTCAGCCGCATTGTCCTTAGTTAAAGTATAACGTAAACCTACTTTAATTCCTCTTTCCTGACAAAGCTTAAGAGCGTGCATTGATTTATCAAATGCACCATCCATCTGCCTGAACTTATCATGTGTCTCTCCAATACCATCAATACTGATACCCAGATAATCAAATCCAGCACTAGCGATCTTATCAATATTTGTTTCATCAATTAACGTACCATTAGTCGATAGTCCAATGTAAAAACCCAGAGATTTTGCTCGATGAGAAATATCATAAATATCATCGCGCAAAAGAGGCTCTCCGCCAGATAAAATAAGTGCTGGCACCTTAAAATCCTTAAGGTCCTGTAATGTTTCAAAGACTTGTTCGGTGGAAAGTTCACCGGGAAAATTTGTATCAGCACTGATCGAATAACAATGCTTACAACACAAATTACAGCGTCGAATAAGATTCCATATAACAACAGGCCCTTTCGGCTGTCTCAACGGAGCAGCTTGCTCTGGATGAGCCAGTGCTTTCATAAATTGAGTTAATCGGAACATAAGGCCCTCTGAAAATTAATCGTAAAATAATGGTGCGTTCAATAAAAATCTACGCTTACAGTCTCAAACCGGTTTTCTTTAAAATCCTGCTACTTTTTAACGCGCAAAACTGGTGACAATCTGACTGTAAGAGTATTCTGATCTCTTCCATTCTCTCATCCGCCTCTTGCTTTGTTTTACCATGAACCATGGCAAAAATATTGTATGGCCAATCAGGTAAATGTCGCGGTCGACGATAACAATGACTGACAAATTCCAGTTGCCCTATTTCTTTTCCAAGGCTATCGGCTTTTTTATCATCAATATCCCAGACCGTCATCAAATTATGCGTGTAACCAATGGCGTAGTGATTTGGTACAATTCCAATTCGACGAATCAATCCAGAGTCATTCATTTTTTTAAAGCTATCAATCACCAGCTGCTCACTAACACCAAGCTCTTTAGCAATCGACAGAAACGGTCTGGACTCTACAGGCAAACCTGACTGTGTCATTGTAATTATTTTCTGATATAAATCATTCATCGTAATTATCTGATTTTTTCTTCAAACTGGTAAAAAGAGCCCGACAAAATATTCAGCCTCCTTTGGACAATTAATTCCTTCACACCGAGTAGACTTAACAATCTCATCAAAAATATTTTCCAGTTCATCCGAGTTTCTGGCAGCCAGGACAAACCACATATTCCAGCGGTGTTCTCTCAGGTAATTATGTGCAACCTGTGTATAGCTATTAACCTGGTTAGCAACTCTGTCTATCTGCTCAGCAGGTACCTTTAAAGCACACAGGGAAAATACACCTTCATTTTTGGTAATATCAAATAGCGGACCAAAACGAGTAATGACCTTTTTCTGTTTCAGGTTCCTGATGGTTGATATCACCTCGACTTCGGATACACCAAGCTCCTCAGCAATACTCTGAAAAGGTGACTCAGTTATGGGAAGCTGGTGTTGTAAACGATTTATCAGCTTTTTTTCCAGCTCGCTCAAAACTGCGGGTTTCTGCAAAAGTGAACTGCCCGCTCGTTCAATCATTATAATAACTCATCATTATTCATTAACATACCTTGCGCCGCCTTGCTTAAATTTTCTGACACTAAACAAAACATCTCTTGGGTACTCATGAAGCGCATTGTTATCAATAATTTGTGAAAGGTGCGCAAGAACTTCTTGTCTTTTTTTACCATGGATCATTGTAAATAAATTATATCGCCATTCTGGAAGCTGACGCGGACGCTGATAACACAAAGTGACACATTTTTGCTTACCCAGAATATTGCCAACCTTATCTACCACACAATCCGGTACATCCCAGACCACCATAGCATTAGCAACAAACCCCAGCTTATGGTGATTAAGCACCATTCCCATGCGTTTAATTTTACCATCTGTAATCGCATCCTGTATAAATCCAAGTAATTCTGACTCTTGCAAGTTGAACTGTTTAGCCAGTTCTTTATACGGATATTCGACAACAGGTATTCCTGCAGAAAGTACATCTAAAATATTAAGCTTTTTCTCTTCAGGTATCATAAATCAAATGCCAGATTAATATGATGAGGCTTTAACATTGGCAGTCTCAACAAAGGAAAACCAGTTTTACTTTCAAGTTCATCAAGCACCTTATCTAACCGACACTGGGTTGCCGCAGTTACAACAAACCACAGATTAAACGCATGCTCCCTTTGATAGTTATGATTAACCTCAAGATAAGCATTGACCAGTGTTACTGTGTCTTCCATTTTTTCATGTGGAACTTTTAACGCCGCAAGCAAACTTTTCCCAACTTTCCGGTGATTAATCACGCATCCAAATCGACTAATGGTATTGTCTTGTTGAAGCTCAGACAGTCTTTTAATTAATAACGCCTTGTCAATATCAAGCTCAATGGCGAGTACACTAAACGGATCAGAGCAAACCGGAAAATCTGACTGTACTCGATTTAAAATTTTAATATCCAGTTCCGACAGCATATTCATAGTCCAATCTTATGGGCCCTGCTAGTAAAAAAGATCCCGCTTGGACTTTTTGCCTTGAGTACTTTTAATCTTCCCATACTTTCTGTATCGTATATGTGAATTTCATTTTTATCTCGAACAGATACCCAGACCTTTTCTCCTCGTGGTGTAAACTCCATATGAAGAACCCCTTTTCCTGCTTCAATTGTTTTTATCACTTTCATTGTCAGGCTATCGATAACTTGTAACCACTGATTATCTGGATAAGCAAAATTGACCCATATTCGTCTACCGTCTGGCTGTGCCATTGCGAATACCGGATTAGCAATTAAATTGATTCGTTCTTTTTCCTGCCAGTTATTCACGTCGACGACTAACAGCTGCTTTTGACCTATTGCAGGCAAAAATGCATGCTCTCTATTCATTGCCCAGCCTTCCAGGTGTGGCATTTTATAAACAGGGAACTTTTTCTCTCCTTTGCCATATTCAGATAAAATTCTGACAGCTTTAACTGGTTTTTTCCACAAATCGACCATCACTAATCCATCTTCACCGAAAAGCCCTGCAATATAATAGCGTCCATCACTAGATACCAGTCCGTCGTAAGGTTGTCGACCAATATTCTCCAGGCGCTTTACTACAGGTTTTTCAATGTTGCTCATATCCACTTTGTATAAATCATTTGCTTCAAAAGCACTGTAGACAAATTGCTCTCCGGGAATATCGACCAGGCCAACAGTTTTTGAAAAATTCTTTGAGTTATTGATTGGTGCCGGAATTCTACGAATTAACTTTAAACTTTCGCTATCAAATATATTGACGCCTCCTGGCTCATAATTTGATACTGCAATGAGTTTTCCACTTTGCGATATTGCACCACCGATGGAATTGCCAGCCTGAATAACTCGCTTTACAATTTTCCCAGACCTTATGTCGACCTTTGATAACCCCCCGTCCCTGGCAAAAATATAGGCATAAGCTTCGTCTCGTGAGTAAACCGCTGAAGCATGAGAAAGATCTCCCAGTCCGGTTATGCGACATAATATGCTATCTGTTGAGTGTTCAACGACTAGAATACTGCCAGTTGCGCGCTCCATAACAATGCCCATGTCACCTGTAGCAAGACTTCCATCACAACCTTTACTAAGGGCCGAAAAAGACACGACCAAAAAGAACAAATAAATAACATATTTCATTAATATACCTCTGCTTTAGTGCCGCACTTCTTACTTCTGTAATTCATAATTCCAGTTGAATGAGGCGGATAATTTTTGTATCTGACTATATGCCGTTACCTTTATCTATTTCCAGAATTGCATTTGCCTGTACGGCTTCTCTCTTATTCAACAGTTCCTTGTCCAGCAGTTCCTTATTCAAGGTTTCTTCAACCAGATAGCCTTCTGATAATAGATAACTGACTAAAAAGTCAATATCACCAACACTCAGTATGTTTTTCCAGGGCGGCATAGCAGATCCAGAGCGACCATTTGCTATCGTATAAGCCAGAAACTCTTTAGACTTTCCTTCTAGCTGTTTTTTCAATAGAGAAGGCCCAAGCCCTCCCTTAAGGGTCATTCCATGACAGGAACCACAATCCTGTTTTAAAAGATATACCAGTTCAGTTTTGCGTTCCTCCGACATTGCTTTTATAGAAGGAGATAGCAAAGAGAACATTATTGTTATCGTTAAATACAGAACACCTTGCAACAGGGAAATTTTGACAATAGCAGAATAATTATTTCTCATTTATTTATTCCAGTTAGATGAGTTTAAATAAGAAAACCTGTACCAGTATAATTTTTGAGTACAAAAACTATATGACCTGGATCATATACGCTTAATTATTACAAAAAGATAAAGGCTGAACAATAAAGTGTTCGGGTTCATTTAACCGTTAACTTAAACCTGCTACCTGGTTTAACGATCGATAAGAACCAATTTAGAACATCAATAAAAATAGTTCTGGAAAAAGCGGATAAAATTAAGGAGAGAATGCGATAAGCCAGCAGAGTTACTGACTTATCTCATTTATGAAATTATTATGTTAACTCCGTTTAACTAAATAACTTTTGAAAAATTTTGCTTCATGTGTAACTCATTAAGATAGGCATCAAACATCATACATATATTTCGGATTAGTAAACGACCTCGAGAGGTAATGGCAATAGAAGTATCATCAATTACCACCAATTTATCTTCAACAAAAGGTGCTAACAATGTCAGTTCGTTAGTAAAGTATTGATCAAAATTAATTTGAAATTGTTCCTCTATCGATTTTTTAGAAAGCTCAAAATGACAGATTAACTCAAAAATGACAGCCTTTCTGATTTCGTCATCCTGTGACATGGCAACGCCACGCCAACTAGGCAACTGATTGTTTTCCAACGCTTCGTAATAAGCCGGTAAATCTCGTACGTTCTGATGATACTGATTATTCAACGAGCCTATCGACGAAACACCCACACCAATCAGCTCATATTCCTCATGAGTGGTATAACCCTGAAAGTTTCTATGTAAACGATTATTTTTCTGTGCAATCGCCAGCTCATCATCTGGTTTGGCAAAATGGTCCATTCCAATGTATAGATACCCCTGGGCCTGGAGGTTATTGATAATGTATTCAAATATGGCTAATTTTTCCGTTGCTGCAGGTAAATCCTCATTTCGAATTTTTCGTTGCGGTTTGAAACGGTGAGGCAAATGTGCATAATTAAACACAGAGATTCTGTCTGGTGATATTTCCATCACTTTGTTAAGTGTACTTTCAAATGTTGCTTTAGTCTGATGTGGCAGGCCGTAAATCAGATCAAGATTAATTGACTGAAACCCATATTTTCTCGCTTCCACTATCATATCGCGCGTCATTTCAAATGATTGCACCCGATTAATGGACTGCTGAACTTTCAGATCAAAATCCTGTACCCCCATACTCATGCGATTAAAACCCATTTCGGATAATAACCTGATATCTTCCAGTGCGAGCGCTCGAGGATCAATTTCAATTGAAATTTCCGTTCCAGGTTCGTCAGGAATATCAAAAGATTCACGGATTGCCTGCATAATTCGATCTATCTGCTCAATGCTTAAAAACGTAGGCGTCCCTCCTCCCCAATGAATCTGTCTTAAAGTTTTAGCATTTAGCTGACGACTAATCAGCTTAATTTCCTTGATTAAATTATCAACGTAACGTATTGATTTACTAGCATCTTTTGTTATAACCTTATTACAGGCACAGTAATAACAGATATTGCTACAAAATGGGATATGAATATACAACGACAACGATTTATCACGGGAAACACTATTTAAACAGGTAATATAGCTATCCAGCTCATAATCATCAGAAAACTCCAGTGCCGTCGGATAAGAAGTATAACGAGGTCCAGATATATTATATTTATTAAGTAGTTCTTCGTCCCACTCTAATTTTGTAGATATCAAATTAACTCCAGTGTCGATGAGCTTGTCAGAATAGTTTAAACCAACTGTAAAAGTAACATTCTTACGCAAATGTGTCGTGATCCAGATCACCTTCCCAGTTTAATCAGATTATTCACAATTTTGAATCATTAAATTGACTTAAATCAACCTTAACCGACTGATAATAGCTATTATCAGTCGCTGTTTTGTGTGCTGAAGTTGTCAAAACCTGACAATCAGCCTTAAAAACAAAACTACGACCTGTTCAACCCGTTTATCTCCTGATTAATGCAATCATTCAGATTAAACTAACATTGAGACGTTATTATGGAGCTTGTTTGCCCTGCGGGCAATTATCAGTCCTTAATTAAAGCTGTTGACCACGGTGCCAATGCCGTATATATGGGCCTTAAAAACGAAACTAATGCTCGAAACTTTGCCGGGCTTAATTTCTCTGACAAACAAATTGCAAAAGCAATTGAATATGCCCATAAAAATGGCTGTAAAGTCTATTGTGCAGTAAATACCTATGCTCGGGAGCATACCTGGAAGCATTGGACTCGCTCAGTAGATACCATTATGGGCTCTGGGATAGACACAATAATCGTTGCTGACATCGGGGTTATGGATTATATCCGATCTCGTTCAGATAATTTTCCCATTCACCTTTCTGTTCAGGCTTCAGCGACTAACCTGGAATCACTCAATTTTTATCATCGTAATTTTTCGATAAAACGAGCCGTTTTACCCAGAGTATTATCTTTATCTCAAGTCTCTATGTTAGCCCGAAAATCCCCTGTGGAAATTGAAGTTTTTGGATTTGGCAGCTTATGTATTATGGCTGAAGGACGCTGCTATTTGTCCTCTTACCTGACAGGTGAATCGCCAAACACCCATGGCGTTTGTTCTCCAGCTTCGTTCGTTCGTTGGGAAGATAACGGTAGCACACTTGAATCACGGCTCAATGGATTATTAATCGACCGCTTTGAAGAAAATGAAAATGCGGGTTACCCTACCTTGTGTAAAGGTCGATTTCAGGTGGAGGGTCGCGTTGAACATGCGTTAGAAGAACCTACCAGCTTAAACACAATGGCTATCCTGCCAGAACTAAAGGCTGCCGGGGTTAAAGCAATTAAAATTGAAGGGCGCCAGAGAAGTCCCTCTTATGTTGCTTCAGTTACACGAACATGGAGAAAAGCAATGGATCTGATTAATGAGCAAGATAAGAATGTTCCTTCTGACTACATAGACGAATTAGCCAATCTTGCCGAAGGAAAACAAACGACTATTGGTGCTTATGAACGAAGCTGGCAATAACCGCAGCGATAATAATTTAGTAATTAAATCTGAGATAACCTTATGAAAATATCGGTCGCAGCAGTTCCGTATTTCTGGTCTGCGGACACCTATAAGGAATTTTATCAGGCATTGGCAAAAACCAGTGTCGATATCATTTACCTGGGTGAAACCGTCTGTTCAAAACGTCGAAGCCTGAAAATACAAGACTGGCTGGAAATTGCACAGCAACTTAAAGATCATGGTAAAGAAGTTGTTCTATCTACCTTAACCTTACTTGAGGCTGAATCAGAACTGAGTTATTTAAAAAAAATTGTTTTACAGTCTGATTATCAAGTTGAAGCGAATGATATGTCAGCAGTGCAAATCGCAAGCGAAGCTAATCGCTCATTTACCGTCGGCTCGGCAGTGAACGTATATAATACCCACACCCTGACTAAGTTGAATCAACTGGGAATGAATCGATGGGTTGTACCCGTAGAACTGGGTAAAGAAGAATTACGACCTATTGCAAGTAAAGCCATAGAACTTAATATAGAAGTTGAATATCAGTCTTTTGGACGAATGCCTCTAGCCTTTTCTGCACGATGCTTCACTGCCAGACATCACCAGTTACCCAAAGACAATTGTCAGTTTAAATGCCTGGAAGATGAACAGGGATTGCTGATCAAAACTCAGGAAGGTGATAGTTTTGCGCAAATCAATGGTATTCAGACTCAATCATCAAAAGTAGTTAACTTATTAAATCGAAGCCAGGAGCTCGCCTCAACAAATATCGATATTATGCGAGTAGTCCCGCTTAACCCAGCTGACACCATCGAAGCAATCAATAAACTGGAAGAGTCAATAAGTACGCTTTCCCCTGATATAACATTCGAAAATAATCAGAACTACGAATATTGCAATGGCTACTGGTTACAAATTGAAGGTATGAAATATGTCCAGTGACTTTTTAAATCAAGCCTGAAATAAAGTCACCAGAAACAATCACAGACTACTGAATTATTCGTTTATATTCTGTCAGAGCTTTAACGACAAACCCTGGAATAATCGACAAATTAATCGTATCTACGGTATTTTTTATATGGTGACCAAGCTCAGTATCTCCGCTTATCTTTAGTTTTCGCTGAAAAAACAAAGTATCGGGATCCACTTCCTGTTGTAGCAAACTGATAGCATCTACCGTATTAATCGATAACGTAACATCAGACTCAAACGTTTCAGATCTAAATCGATCACAGGTGATTTTTCCACCACTAAAACTAAGTCCGATAAAAATACTCGCATCAATCAGAACAATTTGAGCCAGTCTCTGCTGTAAAAAACCAAACTCTCCCTCATTAACTTGCTCTTTAAACATCAAATTAGCCATTTTTTCAACAATTAACTGACTAACTTTAATTGGAATAACCCGAGATAAAACCCCAAAATTCCCAGGGGTTATCACCTTTTTAATGACTGGTTCTACTGAGCGTTGGATTTTTGTCGAAAGCGTTATCGAAGTCACTTCTTATTCCTGTAACGTATTATGAATGATTAGTTTGCCCTGGGTCACACTATAACGAGAAGCAAATAGCCTTGCGATGACACGGATCAGTTAAAATCCCACTAATATATCGCTTTTTTAGCATATAAATAGGTGCAAAATATTATGCTTGCTTTATAATTGCGCCAAAGTTTTCCTGGATATGAACAGTCTAAATTAATATTGATTTAGATCACTATTGATATCCTTTTAAGATTTTACGTAATCTTCAGCCCCTAAATTACGCAATTTCAGATAAATGGCTATATATTAATTGATAGTCGTTGCTAGAATTGACGGTTAGCTCTGAAATGAATAGCAACTATAAAGCAATCTTTACAGCTGATATTCACTTTATAACTACAACGAATTGGCTCCTGATTACGTCATTTATTTAGCTGAACACAAATAAAACTACAGGATAAAAAATGTCTGAAAATAATTCTCCGACCTACAATTATAAAGTGGTCAGACAATTTTCTATTATGACGGTCGTCTGGGGCATTGTAGGCATGTCGGTTGGCGTGCTCATAGCTGCTCAATTATTCTGGCCAGATCTGACTTTTGGCATAGAATACCTGACTTACGGTAGACTGCGCCCTTTACATACCAATGCCGTAATTTTTGCCTTCGGTGGTTGTGGCCTGATGGCAACGTCACTTTATGTTGTACAACGCACTTGCCAGGCCCCGCTGATTAGCAACGGCCTGGCTGCTTTCGTTTTCTGGGGCTGGCAACTTGTCATTGTCCTGGCAGCCATTTCACTACCCATGGGGTGGACCAGTGCTAAAGAGTATGCAGAGCTGGAATGGCCTATTGATATTCTTATTGCTGTTGTCTGGGTTGCCTACGCTATCCTTTACTTTGGCACGATCATGAAGCGAAAATCTTCGCACATATACGTAGCTAACTGGTTCTACGGTGCATTTATACTCACCGTTGCTGTTCTGCATATTGTTAATAGTGCGGCCATTCCTATCTCATTAACCAAATCCTACTCGTTATATTCTGGCGCCATCGACGCAATGATTCAATGGTGGTATGGGCATAATGCGGTAGGCTTCTTCTTAACGGCTGGTTTCCTGGGCATGATGTACTATTTTGTCCCCAAACAGGCTGGTCGCCCGGTTTACTCCTATCGGTTATCAATTGTTCACTTCTGGGCGCTTATCGGTATTTATATGTGGGCCGGTCCTCATCACCTTCACTATACCGCACTACCTTCATGGGTTCAGTCATTAG
The DNA here is from genome assembly GCA_016743995.1 of Kangiellaceae bacterium. Classification (GTDB taxonomy): domain Bacteria; phylum Pseudomonadota; class Gammaproteobacteria; order Enterobacterales; family Kangiellaceae; genus Aliikangiella. Next base: position 27,931 of record JADGFG010000002.1, read on the forward strand.
GCATGGTGTTTTCACTCATTCTACTTGCCCCCTCATGGGGTGGAATGATTAACGGAATGATGACTTTATCTGGTGCCTGGCATAAATTACGAACAGACCCTATATTGAAGTTTTTGATCGTTTCTCTTTCTTTTTACGGTATGTCGACCTTTGAAGGTCCAATGATGGCGATCAAAACGGTTAATGCATTATCTCATTATACCGACTGGACTGTTGGGCATGTTCACTCAGGCGCGTTAGGCTGGGTTGCATTTATTACTATTGGTTCAATGTATTACCTCATCCCCAAATTATTTGGCCGTAAAGATATGATCAGTATTGATTTGATCAATATCCATTTCTGGGTAGCAACTATTGGCGTTGTGTTATATATCTCATCAATGTGGATTGCGGGAATAATGCAAGGACTCATGTGGCGAGCCGTTAATGAAGATGGCACGCTCACTTATAGTTTTGTAGAATCAGTTCAGGCGACTTACCCCTATTATGCGATTCGTCTGGCTGGTGGTGTGCTCTTTTTATCTGGCATGTTAATCATGGCTTATAACGTTATTAAAACAATTCAGGCAGGCCCAGATTCAATCGAGCAAGATAATCAATCTACAAATAATCAAAGTTCACAGGAGGGCTAATCATGAAGCACGATACTATTGAGCAAAACATTGGCCTGATGGGTCTTCTAATTGTCATTGTCATCAGTTTTGGTGGCCTTGCTGAGATTGTTCCACTTTTTTTTCTAAAGGATACAACTGAGCCTGTCGAAAATCTAAAACCATACACCGCACTACAGCTTGAAGGACGAGATGTCTATATCAAAGAAGGCTGCCATACCTGTCACTCACAAATGATACGCCCGTTCCGCTCAGAAACAGAACGATACGGACATTATTCGGTTGCTGGTGAAAGTGTCTGGGAACACCCCTTTTTATGGGGGTCAAAAAGAACCGGACCTGATTTAGCTCGTGTTGGTGGGAGATACAGTGATGAGTGGCATCGCGTCCATTTACTCAATCCTCGAGATGTTGTACCTGAATCAAATATGCCCGCATTTACCTGGTTAGACGACAAAATGATTAACGCAGAGTTGACAGCCAGTAAATTAAAAGCATTTCAGATCATGGGTGTACCTTATAGTGATGAAGATATTGCAAACGCCAAAGCATCCGTTAACGGAAAAACTGAACTAGAAGCCGTTGTTGCCTATTTGCAGTCGCTTGGCCATGCAATTAAAGATAAAAGGTAAACAGGATGGATCTTAATCTTATCAGAAGTCTGGTTACGCTAGCACTGTTTGCATTGTTTGTTATCTTAATATTGCAGGTATTTAGCAAGAAAAATAAACGCCACTTCGATAATGCAGGAAAAGCGCTTTTCGACGATGGCGATGAGCGCTCAGTAGAAATAAAACAAGTTAATACCGGGGTTAATAACAATGAGTGATTTTTGGAGTTGGTGGATTATAGTTGTTGTAGTCATCAATGTTGGCGGTTTTTATCTGCTTTTGCAGTGGACTCGAAAAGTTAAAGTAAAAAGTTCATCAAAAGGTACTACCGGACACGTCTATGATGGTATTGAAGAATATAATAACCCACTACCCCGCTGGTGGCTTAATATGTTTTATATCACTTTTGTATTTGCAATAGGTTACTTTATTTTATACCCCGGCCTTGGTAAATTTGAAGGCGTTCTTAAGTGGACGCAAGAAAATCAGTTAGAAGGTGAGGTAGAGCAAGCAAGTAAAATTTATCAGCCGCTTTTTGATAAATATCTTAACGTCCCAATCGCAGAACTGGCGAAAAATAAACAAGCAACAGAAATGGGAAAACGCATATTTGTTAACACCTGTTTTGGTTGTCATGGCTCCGATGCAAGAGGAAATCCGGGTTATCCTGATTTAACTGACAATGACTGGCTATGGGGTGGTAAAGCAGAAAATATTGAACTAAGCATTATCAAAGGACGAACTGGCCAGATGCCAGCTTTTGGTGAAAGCTTAAAAGCGCACGAAATTGATGAACTGGTAAATTATGTTGGTAAGCTATCGGGTAACGACGTTGACGCAACTAAAGCAGCGGCAGGAAAATTGCTTTTCGATGTCAATTGTTTTGTATGTCACGGACAGGATGGCAAAGGTAATATTGATGTTGGCGCGCCCAACCTGACAGATTCGGTCTGGCTACATAGCGCTTCTCGCTCAGGCATTGCCGAAACAATCAGGAATGGACGTATGAACCAGATGCCTCCTCACGCTGAGATTCTGGGTAAAGCACGGGTTCATCTTGTCGCAGCCTACGTTTATAGTCTGTCAAATCAGTAAATACCAGATAACATAATAAACCAGTACATGATGCAGAAATTAAATCATCTTTTAAAGAACAATGAATTATCAGACGATTTAATTTCTCACAGAATAACAAAAACTAATTGAGCATTTATTGATTAATTAGTTTTGTAATATTGAACTTGCAAATACTTTAGTCGCTTACGGTTAAAATGAATTTAACCGAGTAGTTAAGACAAATGATGTCACGAGGATTCTATGTCACAAGAGCAGTCTGACACTTATATTATTCAGGATTTATACGCAAAAGCCGACAAAATACACCCTCGCCAGGTCTATGGGCTATTCGCAAAATTAAGGATTTACTCTGTTATTATTTTACTAGGCGCCTATTATCTCACACCTTGGCTCACCTGGGGATCAAGACAGGCTATTTTACTCGATCTGCCAGCGAGAAAATTCTATTTATTCGGTATCACTTTCTGGCCTCAGGATTTTGTATATCTTATGCTTCTGCTTGTGATTTGTGCCATTGGCCTTTTTTTATTCACAACCATTGCAGGAAGATTATGGTGTGGATATGCCTGCCCTCAAACAGTCTGGACAGAAACATTTTTGTGGATTGAAGAACTTGTTGAAGGCAATCGAAATAAAAGAATCAAACTTGATAAAAAGCCGTGGAATGCAGAAAAAATTACCAGGAAAACGATCAAACATACGCTCTGGATTGTTTTTGCATTATTCACTGGTTATACCTTTGTTGGTTATTTTTCTCCCATTCGTGAGTTGTTAGGCGGCATTATCAACCTGACACTGGGGCCGTGGGAGTGGTTCTGGGTATTGTTTTATTCTCTTGCAACTTACGGGAATGCAGGCTGGCTGAGAGAACAGGTTTGTCTTTATATGTGCCCATATGCTCGATTTCAAAGTGCTATGTTCGACAAAGACACATTAATTATTTCTTATGATAATAAGCGCGGCGAATCTCGTGGTAAACGAAAACAAGGTAGCGACTATCAATCCAAAGGATTAGGAGACTGCATCGACTGTAATCTCTGCGTGCAAGTCTGCCCTACCGGGATTGATATACGTGACGGATTACAACCAGAGTGTATTGCCTGTGCGGCCTGTATTGACGTTTGTGATGATGTTATGAAAAAAATGGATTATCCTCAAAAGCTAATCCGCTATACGACGGAACATGAGGAAGAAGGCAAGCCGACAAAATTCTTACGTCCAAGGTTAATGTTGTACGTCATAATGTTTTCTGGCCTGATTTTTAGCTTTCTGTATTTTCTTACTTCGAGAACACCACTGGAAATCAGTGTGATTAGAGATCGTAACAATTTATTTACAGAAAATTTCAATGGCAATATTGAAAATACTTATCTGCTAAAAATACTGAATATGTCACAACAAAATCATCAATACCGACTCAGCATAAAAGGGCCAACTGGCTCTATTGTAAAAGGCAATACTGAGTTTTCGGTTAAAGCCGGTGAAGTACTGACATTACCTTTACGAATCAGTGTACCACCAGAAAGTATACAAACCCGTTCAAGTGACGTCTTTTTCAATGTGACTACCTTGAATACAACCAATGAATCTTTTACGGCAAAAGGAAAATTCCTTGGTCCCGGAAAGAACTAAATCAGAGAAAAAAATGAACACTAATACGAATAGTCCCTGGTTCAAGCAAATCTGGCCATGGTTTATCATCTCCTTTCCGTTACTAACCGTGATTGCGGGTATTATCACTTATTATATTGCAGCAGATAATCCCGTAAGCCTGGTACAGGATAATTACTTTAAAGAAGGACTTGCTATTAACCAGGTTATTCACCAACAGAAAAAAGCAAAAGAACTCAACATATCCGCAACGCTTAATGCGGAAAAAACTAGTCAGTTGTTGTTTGTAACCCTTGCCTCAACAAATATTAATATCACTAGTCTTCAAGTTATTTTTTCTCACCCTACTCAGGAAAAGCTTGATAAACAAATTATTTTTGACGCACTGGGGTTTAATGAATTTGCAGCTCAACTACCCGACTTACCTCAGGCTAAATGGCATGTCCAACTGATAGACAAAAATAATGGCTGGTTACTCAAGGGACGCTGGAATTATCCTCAAAAAACAAAACTAATACTCAAGAGCCAACCAGTAAAAGTTGAGCCTGTCCAAACCACAACCTGACCATTTATTATATTCTGAATAATCATGTCGCAAACTGGCTCACAATGTTTTCATTGCAACCTGGAAATCCCACCAGCGATTAATTACCCGCTTCATATTCTGGGGCAAGACAGGAATTTTTGTTGCCCTGGCTGCCAGGCTATTGCAGAAACCATCTGCAAAAACGGACTCCAGGATTTTTATCGTTTTCGTTCTGGAACAAATAACAGAGCAGAAAAGATCCTGCCTCAGGAGTTACTTGACATTGAAGTATTTGACAATCAATCAATACTAAAAACTATCAGCAAAACCGACAACAACCTGACAACTGTTGAGTTAGGCATTGAAGGAATAACCTGTGCAGCTTGTGGCTGGCTAATAAAAAAACAGATTGGACAACGACCTGAAGTTACGGACATTCAGGTAAACACGACTACTCGAAGAGCAACACTCAGTTACAATGCAGATGCTTCACTAAGCGATATTTTAAAAAACATTCGACAGCTTGGTTATAGTGCTTTTCCTTTTTCAGAAGACCAACAAGAACAGGTCATTCAAAAAGAAGACAAAGCTTATATCCGCAGACTTATCATCGCTGGATTGGCTACCATGCAAGTTATGATGTTCGCTACTGGCCTGTATATTGGCGACTTTCAGGACATTTCATCTGAACACGCTTATTTTCTTCACCTGGTCAGTGCATTAATAACAACACCTGTTGTAGCTTACTCAGCTTTTCCGTTTTTCATTAATGCCTGGAATGGACTCAAACATGCACATTTTGGAATGGACCTGCCTGTTTCGATTGCAATAATTTCAGGATTTAGTGCCAGCCTGTTTTCTTTAGTTACTCAGGGAAGCGTCTATTATTTTGACTCAGTTGTCATGTTTACTTTTTTTCTATTACTGGGACGCTACCTTGAACATAGAATGCGATTAAAAGCGATTCTTCGGCAACAGAGTTTTAACAAACTTTTGCCCTGGTCTGCGACTCGAAGGAACAAGGATGAATCAACCTCTGTGATTCCAGTTAATGACATTAATATTGATGATGAAATAATTATTAATGCTGGTACTGTTGTACCGGTTGATGGCCTGTTACTCGATAAATCAGCAGAACTTAATCAAGCGGTTATTAGTGGTGAGTCTATGCCAGTGCAAAAAACAAGACATGAAAAATTATATAGTGGGTCATACAACAACTCGTCCAGCTTTACAATGAAAGCAACTTCAACCGTCAGAAATAGTCGCCTACAAAAATTAATTCAATTACAAGATGATACTGAAACTTTATCATCTAACATCGTTTCCCTGGCTGATAAAATCGCTAACATTTATGTCATTGCCTTGCTTGGTCTAACCGTTGTTACTGGCATAATCTGGTGGCAAATTGACCCATCACAAATTTTTCCTGTTGTATTATCACTACTTGTTGTCAGTTGCCCATGCGCCCTCTCGTTAGCGACTCCAACAGCTGTTGCTGCTGCCATTGCTTCCTTCACGGATAAGGGGCTGATGATTAAAAGCCGTGAAGCGCTGTCAAATATGAATGAAATTACTGACATCTATTTTGACAAAACAGGTACATTAACCTCTGGAAAAATGTCACTTGCTAAAGTTTATACCCACACAGAAGAAGACGAAAATACCTGTATACGAATTGCAGCATGCCTGGAGTCAATATCCAATCACCCCGTTGCCACAGCTTTTTCTCAATTGGAAGTGGAACCCATTTCGAATATGGAAAAACAGGAAGTGTTATCCAGAGGGATCACAGGAAAAAAAGATAATGATATTTATACCCTGGGGAAACCCGGATTTGCGACGTCGGATAAAAAACCCTCTGATGAAGAGTCTATCTTCATTACACCAGACTCTTTAACCAGAATTACGTTGTTTCTAACTAAAAATAACTGCCATATCGCCACATTTATTTTGACGGACGAAATAGCAGCTGATGCACTCACTGCAGTTAACCAGTTAAAACAGCGGTATGAAATTACCCTGCTCAGTGGAGACTCACAGCAAGCAAGTCAGGACGTTGCAAATAAACTCGATATTCAAAGTGTTATCAGCAACGTGACGCCCGAGCAAAAATTACAACAGGTGGCTTCCGCCCAGAAAGCAGGGAAAAAAGTTCTGATGGTCGGTGATGGCGTAAACGATATAGGGGCTTTAAACAAGGCGGATGTCGGCATAACCATGGGGAATGCTACACACCTTTCAAAATCCTCGTCAGATGCCGTATTAGTCAGTAGTAACCTGACTGTCATTAGTGAAGCTCTCACCAGTGCTCGTCAGTTAAAACAGGTTATTTTTCAAAATATCAGTTGGGCAATAGTCTACAATTTGACCGCTATCCCATTTGCCATGGCTGGTTTAATACCTGCCTGGTTAGCAGCAATTGGTATGACAGGAAGTTCGCTAATAGTCGTATTAAACGCGTTAAGGTTACGTAACCAATAATTAATTCAACTTCATATTTTTACCTGCTCAAAATAATAGTCAACATCACTACTTTCAAAAACTTACCAGCTAATCAAGCTGCTAATTAAATCATTTTTCAGTTTGAGAACTCTTCATTCAGAAAAGCGTGAATATTCCTGTTTTAATATATTTGACAGTGTACTGATAAATATCTCTGTTATGGTGATGCGGATCTATTAACTTGTATTTAACCATCAAACAATAAATGTATTTAACCATCAAACAATAAAAATAACAGGAGCTAATTTTACATGAAGCTTTTAAACCAGAAACTCTTACTGCCGACAATTTTGTTGTCCTGTTTATCAGGTACTGTTTCAGCAAATTCAAACCCTGCAGCAAGTATTCAATCCACAACAGAACCTGGTGTTACTGACCGAATTATTGTCAAGTACCGAACGGGGTTATCTACGGCAGCATCTTCTTCCATCAATAGAATATCAAGCCTGGCTTTTAGAACAGGAACAGCACTTAATCATGTTCGTTTTGACGCGTCTGGCGCTGAAATTCTAAAGCTTGGAAACATGAAGAATATTAATGAGCTTCAGAACATTATTGCTCAGATCGAATCGGACCCAGACGTCGAATATGCTGAACCCGACGCCATCATGTATCCAATGCTGACTCCAGATGATCCGCGATATACTGAGCAATGGCACTATTATGAAACAACTGGTGGTATCAATTTACCATCAGCATGGAATACCAGTACCGGTTCTGGGGTCACTGTTGCGGTCGTTGACACTGGCTTTCGTCCACATGCCGATTTAAACAATAATATCGTTGCTGGTTACGATATGATTTCAGATCCGACAATGGCTCGAGACGGTAATGGCCGAGACGCAGACGCTCGTGATGAAGGCGACTGGGTTAATGCCGGAGATTGTGGCGGTGGGCGACCCAGCTACAATCAAAGTAGTAGCTGGCATGGAACACATGTCGCTGGAACGATTGCTGCTGTCAGCAATAATAATACTGGCGTTGCAGGCGTCGCTTTTAATGCAAAAATTGTCCCGGTAAGAGTATTAGGTCGATGTGGCGGATATAGTTCTGACATCTCTGACGGCATTATCTGGGCTGCTGGTGGAAACGTTAGTGGCGCACCTGCTAATGCAAATCCGGCTAAAGTTATTAACATGAGCCTGGGCGGCCTTGGAGCATGTTCTGCTACCTATCAAAATGCAATCAATCAGGCCAGAAGTCTTGGTGCGACTGTCATTGTTGCAGCAGGAAATGCCGGTCAGAACGCCTACAATACGCAGCCAGCTAACTGTAATGGTGTAGTCACCGTCGCAGCGACAACTCGTTCAGGCGGACGCTCTTCCTTTTCTAACTATGGCTCAGTTGTAGATATTGCAGCACCGGGTTCAAATATTTTGTCAACCTGGAACAATGGCTCCTACGCCCCGGGAAATGATACCTACAAAAGCATGAACGGAACCAGTATGGCGACTCCTCATGTTGCTGGCCTGGCTGCACTTTTATACGCAGCCAGCCCGGGTATCTCTCCTGATACTGTCGAATCAACTCTGAAAACAACTGCACGTAGTTTTCCTGCAAGTTGTAACCAGTGTGGCTACGGAATAGTAGACGCTACAGCCGCAGTTGCAGCCGTCAGCTCTGGTGGAAACCAACAGCCTGTTGCTATTGCAAATGGTCCTTTTAATGTTTCGGTTAATACAAACATCAATTTTGATGGTTCAGGATCACACGATCCTGATGGCAGTATTACCGCCTATGCCTGGGATTTTGGCGATGGTGCGGTTAGTAATCTGGTTAGCCCTGCTCATAGTTATGCAACAGCCGGAGCTTATGCGATTACACTCACTGTAACAGATAACAGGGGAGCAACCTCGAACACAACCACCAGCGCAACCATTACTGACACTCCAACTAATGGTTTGGAAAATGGTGTAGCCGTCAATGGACTAACAGCTAATACCGGAAGTTTTGTCAAATATTATATCGATGTTCCCGCCGGTGCTTCAGATCTACAAATTGCAATCAGCGGTGGTAGTGGCGACGCCGACCTTTACACAAAACATGGCACAGAACCTACCGATAATAGCTATAGTTGTCGCCCTTATGCAGGTGGAAATACGGAAAACTGTGGTGTAACAACGCCAGCTTCTGGACGCTGGTACATTAATATCAAAGCTTTTAATACTTTTAGCGGTTTACAGTTAGTAGCCAGTTATAATGCCTCGCCAACTAATGAAGCACCAATAGCCAACGCCAATGGTCCTTACTCTGGTGTTGAAGGAACTGCAGTCAACTTTAGTAGTCAGGGCTCTAGTGATCCTGATGGCAACATCACTGGTTATCTTTGGGATTTTGGTGACGGCACAACAAGTACTCAACCGGACCCTGCTCACACCTACAGTCGTGCTGGTGACTACCCGGTTAGTTTGAGTGTCACAGATAATAAAAACCTGACAACAACCACTAACACTACTGCCGCAATTTCTTCAGCCATAACGAATAAAGCACCAATAGCAGTTGCAAATGGTCCCTATACTTCAGAGATCAATATACCGATTACTTTTGACAGCACTGGCTCAAATGATCCCGATGGTAGTATTGTCAGTTACAGCTGGAACTTTGGTGATGGCACGAGTAGTAATGGCGCTACACCAGCACATACTTATACTAACCCGGGTAATTACACAGCAACGCTCACTGTCAGCGACAATCAGAACGTAACAGGAACAGCATCGGCACAAGTTACAATTAGTGATTCCGGTACTGGTAATGCTTTGCAAAATGGCGTTACAAAAACAGGTGTTTCAGCTGCTACAGGTGCATTCGCGAAGTTTTATATAGACTTACCTGCTAACGCTTCTAATCTCAATATAGAAATAAGTGGTGGAACGGGCGATGCTGATATGTATGTACAACATGGAACCGAACCTACAGACAGCAGTTACACTTGCCGCCCTTATGCGGGCGGTAATAGCGAAGTTTGTAATGAAGCCAACCCCTCTTCCGGACGTTGGTTTATTAACCTGAAAGCCTTTTCTGGCTTTACTAACGTTAACCTGTTAGCTACCTATTCGACTGGTTCTGGAAATGCCTCACCAATTGCCGCAGTGAATGGTCCATACAATTCAACGATTGGAAGCGCCATAAACTTTGATAGCACCGGCTCTAATGACACTGACGGAAATATTGTGAGTTATAACTGGGACTTTGGCGATGGCACCAGTAGCAGTTCTGCTAACCCCAGTCATAGTTATAATAATCTGGGGACTTATACTGTTACGTTAACCGTTACTGATAACCAGAACGCAACAGGAACTGCCAGCACGACAGCAAACATTACAGACGGTAATGGAGGCGGACTGGTTAATGCCTGTAATACGCAAACACCAACGGACTACGTTAGCATCTCTACAGGAGTTCCTGCCTGTGTGACATCAAGCAATTCAGCAAGCAACATGTTTTACTTCTACTTTGATGTTGCTGCTGGCACTTCGCAACTCACCATAAAAACTGAACATGGTACGGGGAATGTGGATTTGTATTACAGTAACAGCGGTTGGCCGACTACCACGAGTTACACTCAGCTTTCCAGTTTAGCAGGAAATGCCGAGTCAATTACGGTTGTCAACCCAACAAGTGGCTGGAACTATATCATGCTACATGGTGCTCATAGTAACGTCACTGTTCAAATGGACTCACAGTAACAACATCAGGAAAAGAAAGGCTTTTTACAATGCTCAGACGTTAACCATAAAGCCTTTCAACAAAATTAAAGCCTGAACGATTATTCAGGCTTTTTTTTGATAATAAAAACTTTAATAACTATCATCTTAATGAAATCACTTTTATGCCTGACGAGCAAAGTGAGAATAATGGTTTCTGTCAGTCAGTTTGGCAAATTCTGTCCGGCTTAAGTGAAACAACGTTTTATGGTCTCCTGCTTCCAGATAAATATCAGATTCCCTTGTCAGACTATCTTCATAAACGGAGTTAATGTAATAGGCATCACCGTTAGCCGGTACCGCGCCAAATTCACAATCATTAAATAATGGTGAGACTTCTTCTTCACTGAGCAAACGAAAAGTTGCTTTAAAACACTCGTTTAGCCAGAGTAAACTGATTTTATAGTCGGCAGGCAAAATTGCGACCAGTTTCTTTCCCTGATGGTCTTCCAGAACAATCGCTTTGGCGAGCTGGTGTAACGGAACTTTTGCTGATACCGCGCTAGCAGTCGAGCTCATACTGGCTGGGTGAGCAATCGTTTGATAATTCACTCCATTTTTATCAAGATAATCACTTAATCTGACGGGATGGGACATACTGCACCTCATAAATACTCATTGATTTAATTCTATTTCGATAATTTATCGGATTTAAAATTGCAAACGGGATAGAACTCCCATATATCAATTATAGATTCAATCAGCACAGCCTTCCTGCACAGTTTCAGCTCGTAAAAACTCCTTCTATAAACAGACGGGTAATGATTAATTAGTTATTTATAGATAATTACCAGGCACCTCACACTGACTCAGTTACTTTTTAGCGATCATAACCATCTGATGACAATGCCAGGGATCAATTTTTTCCAGAACAGGCTGCATAAAATTAGGAAATGGATATAAACCAAACCCATAACCTTTTACTTCCTGAAAGCCAAGCATTTTAATATAAGACATCAACACACGATAGCTAAAAACAACAAGATGACGATGCACAGGCGTATCTCCTTCGGTATCTGTTATTAATGACTCATCCCTGACTCGAAATAATTCTTCCTGCTTTTGCAAAACATCAGAATCCGGATGCGGTCCGGAAGATGGCATTTTTCCCATCAGAATTAATGCAGCCGTAAAAAAAGTACTGATGTTAGGCGTTAAAATGACCAGACTACCTTCCTTTTTTAAAACCCGGTGACATTCTTTCAGATAACGACATGGATTTAACAAGTGCTCAAGCAATGACAAACCAAATACACATTGAAATTGATTATCTGAAAACGGAAGTGCTTTATTAAGATCTCCCTGACGAACATTCAAATTATTCTTCTGGGCATCCATAACCGCGTCCTGACTCCACTCAATTCCATGATATAAGCTTTTGGCGAGGGGGTATCTCTGGTTAATCAATTCAAACATACGTCCACGGCTTGCGCCACAATCCAGACACTCACCTCCTTTTTCTAACGAAGCGACTATTTCATTTTGAGCTAATGAATAAGCTTCATCCATAGTTCGCAGGTAGAGTCCCTTAAAATATTTTTGCAACATATCTAAACCTTGATCAGTATTGAGCCAATCAAGATAACATATAAATGCAGGATAAAAAATGTGAAAGCCTGACTTAAATCGACTGAGTCAGAGTAAAGCAAACTTTTTTATATCACTTTCAACACCTGATAGCCTGACATATAATTCAACTTGATATTTTTTTTCAAGATGTTCTACCAACTGTTTAGCATCTATCTTAGATTTAAAAGTACTCAATATGACTCGATAGACAGGTATATTAATTTCGTTGCCAACAATAATTTGACTCCCCAACCCCAAAGCAGATAGTTTTAATTGAAAGTTCTTCGCATTTTCATATTTGTTAAATAAACCTGCCTGGACCACATAGCTGCGTCTGTCATTTAATGACTTTAATTCTACCGTTGAAACTCTTTCATTATTATCAGTTTCTTCAATACCCTCAAATTTAACACTAACATCCTCTCGTTGCTTGCTTATGCCCGAAACTACTTTTGGCTGTTGGTAAACTAACTCCTGCTCAGAGCTTGCTACATGATGTTTTTTGTCTTCGTTTCCATTTTCTACTCTATTCTCTAGTCTGAAATTATCAGCAATAAAAAAACCTGAAATAAAACATAACAGAGGAAATAGAGCTAATATAGCGAATAAATTCCTGACATCATTTTTTGAAAGTTGTAATGTTCTCATTGTAATTTCCTCAGTATTGAGTCAATTAATTGACGTATTTAAGGTGAAGCAATATATAGACCAGCAAACAGAATTAAAAACTAATAAAGCAACAAAGCGCAGAATAAATCCAAATAAAAGCAGAAATATCTCTATCAAACAATAAGTCATTTAACTGCATGTTTATCGTACAATTTTAATCTCTAAAGCAAAACAATCGTATTCTATGTAAAGAGTGTCAGTTATCAACTTGCTCATTTTGTCTGGATTGTTATAATGCCTTTAATGATAATCATTGCTATTCAGGATAATTAAATGAAGTATTATGTAAGTGCGCTTTTCGTTTTACTATCTTCCGCGCTACAGGCTGCTGAAGAGGTTAATATTTACTCTTATCGACAAGCTTTTCTGGTTAAGCCAGTTGTTGAAGAATTTACTAAGGAAACAGGTATTAAGGTTAATATACTGTTTACCAAAAAAGGACTGGCTGAACGTTTAAAACGTGAAGGCAAGCATTCTAAAGCAGATATCGTGCTCACAACCGATATCAGCCGATTAATGGAACTGACTGACAAAGGCTTAACCCAACCCGTTACTAACAAAAACATAGATAAGAATATTCCTGCTAATTTGCGAGATGATGATCATCACTGGTTCGCATTGACAACTCGAGTAAGAAATATTTATGCTTCCAAAGACAAAATTGGAAAAATTGATATTCGTTATGAAGACCTGGCTGACAGTAAATATAAAGGAAAAATATGTACTCGAAGTGGGAAGCATCCTTACACGGTAGCCCTGGTTTCTTCGATGATAGCGCATCACGGCTATGAATCTGCCAAAACCTGGTTAACTGGAGTGAAAGCCAACCTTGCACGTAAACCACAGGGAAATGATCGCGGTCAGGTAAAAGCAATTAAAGAAGGGATTTGTGAACTTGCATTAGGTAACAGCTATTATTTCGGTAAAATGCTAAAAGACAAAAAACAACAGGCCTGGGCCAACGCCGTTGAACTACTCTTCCCTAATCAGGCAGATCGTGGCGCACACGTAAACGTTAGCGGAATGGCTTTGACAAAATACGCACCCAATAAAGCTGCGGCAATCAAGTTAATGGAATATTTAACCAGTAACAAAGCACAACAGCTCTATGCAGAAGTTAACATGGAATATCCGGTTAAAACGGATGTAAAACCTTCAAAACTGGTTGCTTCCTGGGGAAAATTCAAATCAGACCAGCTGGCAATGTCCAAAATTGCTAAAAATAGAGGGTTAGCATTAAAATTAATTGATCAGGTTAAGTTTGATCTTTAATAATTAACTCGATTTAAGTAAGATGGGCATCAGACTAAATTAATCAAATTTATCGATGTCCATTCGATTAAACAAACAATGGTCAGTATTCAGCTGGCTACTGGCTCTTTTATTATTCACCCCTTTGCTCTCTATCATCTGGCAATCATTTGCAGATGATCAGGCAATATTCAGTCATCTGTGGAATTCTGTTCTTCCTGATTACCTGATTAATTCATTGCTGGTTGTTCTAGGGGTTGTCAGTGTCTCGTTTTTATTCGGTGTTTCAACAGCCTGGCTTGTAGTGATGTGCCAATTCCCCGGGCGTCAATTCTTTGTATGGTCTTTAATGCTTCCTCTGGCGATGCCAGCTTATGTGGTTGCCTATATCTACACTGATTTAATGGAATGTGCCGGACCACTGCAAAGTTGGTTACGTCAATTTTTTCAATCGGATACAGCAGCTCCAGTTTGCCTTTTTGAGTTTCGCTCAGTTTCCGGCTCTATTCTGGTATTATCTCTGGTCCTTTATCCTTATGTTTATCTGTTAGCTCGAACCACTTTTCTGGAACAAAGTAACTCCCTTTTACAAACAGCCAGAGTGCTGGGCTGCTCGCCCTGGCAAAGTTTTTATAAAGTCTCGCTCCCCATGGCTCGCCCCGCAATAATGGTAGCCCTGACATTAGTGGCTATGGAAACACTGGCTGATTTTGCTGTGGTTAATTATTTTGCAGTTCCCACTATAACTACCGCTGTCTATGATACCTGGTTGGGTTATGGAAATCTGGCGGCAGCCGCAAGACTTTCAGCTTTAATGTTGATTTCAATTTTTATACTGGTTGCCATAGAACGGGCTGGACGAACAAAACAGAGGCACTATCAAAAAACGACTGGTCAGGACAAAAAACAAAGATATCAATTATCAGGACCTAAAGCTGGGTTTGCATTATTCATTTGCTTAAGTCTTTTCAGTGCGGCATTCGTACTGCCCTTTGTTAATCTGATAAATTTTGCTTATCATTATTTTGAACAATCCTGGACCAGTGAATTTTTCAATTACAGTGTTAATAGTTTTATGTTGGCCATCATGGTCTGTTTTATCTGTTTATTAACTGGACTTCTACTAGCCAGTTTTAAACGCCTGTCTAATAAGACTTCCTCTATTATTCCAGCAAGACTGGCCAGCACAGGTTACGCTTTACCAGGGACTGTGTTAGCGATAGGCATATTGATTCCATTAAGTTTATTGGATCACAGTATTAATCAGATAGCAGAATGGTTTAATAGTGATGGCCCAGGTCTGATTTTTTCTGGTAGCTTATTTGCTATTACAGCCGGATACGTTGTCAGGTTTTCTGCTATCAGCATAGGCTCTATTGAAGCAAGCTTAACCAAAATTTCACCTTCCATTGATATGGTGAGTGTCACTTCAGGTTTATCTCCTCTAAAAATGTTATTCAGAGTACACTTGCCTTTAGTCAGAAAAGGCGTAATTGCAGCCGCTCTTCTGGTTTTTATCGAATCAATGAAGGAACTTCCTGCCGCATTATTATTAAGACCTTTTGGTTTCGAAACTCTGGCGACCTATGTTTATCAATTTGTTTCTGACGAACAACTGGAACATGGTGCTCTCGCAGCCATTGTAATCGTTTTGTTGGGCTTAATTCCTTTAATCTTTTTAAATCGTTCGCTTGAGAAACTGCATTAATGACTCAATTAACCATCAATCAGCTCACCTGTAATTACGAGAACCAGCCGGTAATTCAGAATCTTTCTCTAAAACTGGCCAAAAATGAAATCATTGCCTTATTAGGTCCCAGTGGATGCGGTAAAACAACTTTGTTAAAAGCAGTAGCAGGTCTTCAATCCATTCATGAAGGAGAAATAAAAATAGCGGACAAGTTAGTTACCTCCCCTTCCTTTGTGCTTCCAAGCGAAAAAAGAAAAATCGGAATGATTTTCCAGGATTATGCGCTATTTCCTCATATGAATGTCATCGATAATATTGCATTTGGCATTCATCACCTAAGCAAAGAAAAACAGCAACAAATATCGCTTGATATGCTAAAAATGGTAAAGCTGGAAAACTTTGCTAAACGTTTTCCTTATGAGCTATCAGGAGGTCAACAACAAAGAGTCGCTATTGCCAGAGCACTCGCCCATAAGCCGGAACTGATGTTACTTGATGAACCTTTTTCAAATATTGACAGTCAATCCAGAACCGAAATAATGTTTGAAATTCGTAGTATACTTAAGCAACAAAAGGTTGCCGCCATATTTGTAACTCATAGCAAAGATGAGGCATTTATATTTGCAGATAAAGTCGCTATATTTAATCATGGAAAAATTGAACAGTTTGGCTCAGCGCAAGACTTATACTCCCGCCCCGTATCAGATTATGTTGCAAGCTTTATGGGGAAAACAAACTACCTTTCCATTATAAACAGCCATAAAAATGAAGTTAAAACGCGAATAGGAAAGATAAGCTGTAATAATACAGAGAGTGATTTTAAAAACAAAAAGCAGTTAATGCTACGTCCAGAACAGCTAAAAATATTACCTGCTAACAACAGCGACTTTAAAATTCTTAACCGTTTTTTCTGTGGCGGTCACTGGAACTATCATATCATTGATATCAGAGAAGAAAATGCAATCCTGGAGGCCTACTCATCGAAGTTATATGCAAATGAGCTTTTTGTAACCTTCGAAGTTAAAGACCACTCCCTGGTTACCTATTAAAGCCCCCCAACAATATCTACACTACACAGCAATATCTACACAACAATATAGTGCTCGCACAATGATATGTCCTCACACAACAAAATAGTATTCGTGCTACGAAACAATATAAAAACCCTGGTTACTGGCTATATTTTTTTACAACTTTAACTAGCTCAATCACCTCTGGTTCTGGGATTTTTTCTTCAGGAAAAGCAGCACGAACTTTTTCAGTCAAACCTTTGGCAAAAACCTGATAAAGCACTCTTGTTGATATAGTAACTGGATATTTAATCTCTGCGGGTAACTTAAACTTTTCTAACCGAGTTTCACCTGATTTAATTCGAGTATCTTTGCCTATTTTGACATAACGCCAGAAACGTAGCCCGACAGGTTTGTCGTTTTCATCGACAGAAACTTTTATAAATTTTCGAGCACTTTTGGGGATATATCCATCATTCATCACGCCGCTTTCAAATATACTCTGACCACTCGCGTCTGTCGCAACAACTTCAAGCCAGACCTGGCGTCTTGCTCCCCCGGGCATATCATGCCCCGAATTTACATTGGTGATTTTTGCAGTAAAGTCAGAACCGGATTTTTCAACGTCCAGAGATAATGCGGTTTTTAAAATATCAATACTGATCTTTTTATGTTCTGCACTTCGCATCCCGGTAAAATAATAATTCCCTCCCGCAAAATGATGAGAGCGCATATTTTTCTTCACCGGCCCATCTTGAGTAGATTGCCCTGCCACCTTATGATTAAAATCTTTAACATCCTGAGTCATATGGCAATCGATGCAGGTTTTATGTTGCTCCGGTTTATCTGGTGCATTAAAAGGCGATGCCAGCCACTCACCAAAATTATCATTAATATTTGCCCCGGGGCCGGAAGTAAACTCATTATGACAGGTCGCACAATATAATGAACTTTGATACAACTCGGGATTCGAGTAAGATTTTTTATGTTGTAATGATGAGGCATTAATTTGTTTTTCAGATAACCAGTTTAAAAAACGATTACCACTATCTTCAAACAGATAACTCTCTCTATCTTTAATATTCACGGTAAGATCCGTATTTCCACCGGCATCCTCAGCTTTTGTAATACGATGACAAAAGACACAGCCCGTACCCCTTTCACTCACTGGTTTACCATGGGCATATGCTACATTTAATGAAGCAGCCTTTTTTTCCCACATATTTCCAAACTGGGTTAATGCACCATTATCTTTATTAATCACCATCTGAGGTGCATGACAACCACGAC
>JADGFG010000002.1:46064-58127 GCA_016743995.1 Kangiellaceae bacterium
GCCTCCCCTTCTGTTTCAGCAGCAAAATTTTCCTGAAAGCGGTAGTAGGGATGATCCATATTCATACCATGATTAGAATCTGCCCACTGATCGTAAATTGTCGTGTGACAATCTTTACATTGCGCTGAGTTAATCCATTCGCCAGAATGAGTGTACTTTTTCTCGTCATCCAACCTGAGCCAGGTAGACAGATAAGGCAGGTTTTCTCTGGCACGCACGTAATGGTTGAGTGCAGACATCATTTTAGCGACTTCTAGTGGTGGCGAATAAATATCAACCGGTTTAGCTTTCTCATCAGTCGTATCAGCCCCCATTCCCCCCTGAGTCTTTTGAATGATGTCAATGTAAGCCGCAATGGGATCGCCAGCAATCATTCCCGGAACATCAATATGTCCAGTCGTCGCATTAACAAATCGATCTTTCAGTGCGTCTTTCATTAATTGTTTATTCGTAAAGTTAAACCCATCAAAATGACAGGAGTTGCAACTCATCCAGAAATCGCCAGCCATCGGGTATTTTGGATTATCAGCAAAGTTCGCACTATTAAACAGCGTTTTCCCTGTTCGCATCTGCTCATCCAGCGGATCCTGGCTGACTAGCGCTGCAAAATGTGCTTTTTTAAGCTTTACCTTAGCAAATGGACCTGCAGCCCCAGTATCAAAATGTGTAATATCGAGTGACATTGCATTTTGCACATAAAGGTCACGACCACTAACCAGTAATCCTTTAGGGTTATTTCCGGGAACATTACGGTAGATCTGGGTCGCCTTGACGCCTCCCTGAAATTTTTTACGGCGATGTCTTTTTTTATTTTTTTTACCCTGGCGAGATAAATCAAATATCATTAAGTCTTCAGAGCCAGCTAACGAGACAATGACTTTTTTTCCTTCTTTAACAAATACAACATCATGAGGATTTGAAACGATGCGCACTTTGTTACCATTTCCGATAATATTAATCTGTTTAAAAAGCAGCTTTCTCTCATTCACAACTTCCTGCTCTTTACCTGGCGTTAAATCAATAATAGACACCGCTGGAAAAACACTCGACTGAAACTGGAAGTTATGTCCAAAGGACCATAAAACATGAGGTAACCAGGCGCTCGTTCCATCGGGGCTAATGGCAATATTATCCAGTAATCGCGGCTTACCTTGTGGCGTTGATAAAGTTTTATCAAATGGTGTATCGAGTAACTGTATTGTTTTGTTTAACGCTGGCTGTGCACCATTAACATCATAGATTGAAACCTGCCCGGATAAAGCGTGGGTCACTAACAAACGCCCGTCATCGGTCAAAGCCATTCCACGAGGAGTTTTTAAAGTAGAAATACTGTTTATCAGTTTTCCTTCTGTTGATATCGTCAGTAACTGACTTCCCTCAAAACTTGTTACATAAAATTGATGATTAAGTTGATCGAAAATGACACCAAATGGCCGGGAAGGAACCGAAATCCTGCTTTTTACTTTTAAACTGGTCGCATCCAGAAGAATAACCTGATCACTTAAATAATCTGTAGCCAGAATCAGCAGGCCATCGGAAGAAAGTGCGATACGACGAATATCCTTACCAATAATCTGTTCTTTTGTTATTTTTCCATTATCACGATTGATATAGCTGATACTACCGGCATCGAAGTTAGCGCTGATAATCTGACTTTGATGCGCATCAAATAAAATCGAACTACTTTTTACGCTTGCCTGTAACGAAGGGCAAAAAACTGCTATCAGAAAAATGAGTAGTAACACTACCCCATTGGCGCTTTTAAACATCATTTGCCTTTACAAAATTGCTCGATTTTTACACCGGCCAGTCAACAATAAAAAACAGTTCGCTAATTTTAATGAAAAAATCAGTTTTTAACACTATTTTTTGAAGTTAATTATACTCCAGCGTAACGCATGTCTAAACACCAGCGGCACAAGGGCAAAGGAAGAGTAAAAATGAACATCCTGAATAATCAGGCTAACCTGGTTTCCTGTATTACCATAAAAAAACAGATAAAATCCAGATAAACTACAAATACTGAGCAACCATTCGAGCAAAGTCCCCGTTTTGCGTAAAAATGGCTTTTTGCTAGTCAGAAACAATCGACGATGGGAACTCCAGAATGCGCCAACCACCAGGCTAAATATTGAAATGCCGATTAGCATGTGAATTAATAAGGTCCAGCGCTCCATTTGCCAGCTTATTTCAATTCGCTCCCATAACATTAACCCACTGACAAACATAAAATATAAAAAAAACTCTGCCCATTTATGCCGGTATGCCAGTCGAAGCCAATACGAGTGGATAAATGCAGGAACTCTGCTTTGCAATGTAATTGAGTTTGTCGACATCACTAACTTCTATTTAATCATTATAAAACGATAAGCCCGATTTAATTGAAACCAGGCTTATCAAATTTATTTTACTCTGGCTTTATTTGCCATAGTAGGCGCGGTTCCAAACTGACCACCAGCAGCAATAATCTGGTGAATGCCATCTTCATCAGTATCTGTTGACTGGCGACCTTTCGTTTGAACTTCACCCGTATCTCCCAATGGTTCAGCTAATTGCATTCCGCCTTTTATAACCGTAGTAAACCAGCTCACATAACGATCAGTTAATGCCTGAACCTCTAATGAAGGTACATTTTCGCCCTCTTCATTTTTTAAGTGAAGAATGGCTTCTCGTAATCCACCAGAAATAGCTGCTTCAGTATAAGGTGTATGAATCGTTGCCTTTCCAGGAACTGTCGCCCAGGTATCTATTTTCTTATCAAACATATGCTTTTCAACACTCAGATAAATTTTACGAGCTGCCTGTTTGTATTTCTCATCATTTGTCGCTAAAAATGCTGCTACTAAACCGCGAATCGTTGCAAACTGTGTTTCTAATGAGGTATCTGAAGCAATTTTCAGGGTTTTACCTAAGGTTAAACCATCTGCCACCAGGCCTTTGTCATTGACCAGTTGCTTAAGAATAAAATCAGCTTGTGCTTTAATCATCGACAACGCCTGTTTACCTGCTCTGGTTTTCAAGTTCACAGCACCAGAATCTGCCGAAGCATAACCCACCGGTAACGCATCTTTAGCTCGTTGATAAATGGAAAGTGCAACAATGGTATAAGCCGCGTCATAAGTATTAACCTGATTTCCCTGTTTTGAGTTTTTGTACTCTGTTATAAAAGTACCATTCTGTTTATTAAAATGTAGACTCGATATATTCTTAAAAACCAGATTTGAAACATTATTAGCTAGTGAAAATGCATCATTAGCGATAATGTCATTGTTGCTATCATTATCGATATTGACTTTTGGAGCCGCTGCAAAAGGAGAGCCATCAAACACTGCTAGCATCGCTGGGTTTTGTGCTGTGTTGGCAAGACGCTGGTCAGTAAACGCAAAAAATTCAGAAACAGGCCACAACATCTGCCAGCTATCTCTGAGTGTCGAAGTGGCATTAGTAACTTTGAGTGATTTAATGGAGTTAACCCCATTTTTATCACCCTGCTTAACACTGACTTTATTCGCAAACCAGACAGGCCCTTTCGCCGGATCATAATCTGGCGCAAATTTTACGCCTAGTTTTTTACCATTAAAACCAAGTTGCTGCTGCATAATCAATAATTTATCAATCGACATCTCTGTTAAAATCATACCGTTCATTCCATCGGCAGCTGAAACGCCCAGGCTATGCTTGCCATCCTGATCCATTTTATCTGACTTGGCTTCAACCTCTTCATCTGATTGAGTGACATGCATTCCCCCCAGAAAATCCTGTGACCACATCACTTCTTTAAGAAAAATTCCGCCAATAGCTGCCGGATTTAATGTTCGATCAAAACTCGCAGTATTCCAGGCTAATGACTTGTAGTCTTTTGAATATGCAGGTACCAATGTTGTAACCGTTTTAACATTGCCCTGGTTTGTTTTTATTTTTAATGATTCACCTGGTGAAGTCGTTACATCTGGCTTATTTATAAATTCTGGCTTTCCTGAAAGGTATGGCATAGAAAGTAGATACATATTAGCGGCAAGCTCTTTATTATCGAGTCCAACAGCTTTTGCCATTTTATTAATTCGTTTTGTTAACGCCGTTAAACTTCCACCTCTCTTTTGGTTTAAGGGGCCGTTAGCCAGATGAATTCCCATTTGTGACTGATAGTTTAATGCATACATCGCTTCTTCGGAAAACTCATAACTTTCAATGCCAGCCAGAAAATCAAAAGCCGTTGGTGCATTCGCTTCCATCGGGTCAAGAATATCCAAATCCAGACCTAATGCTTCAGCTAATGGCTCTCCGGATAATTCAAACTCCGTGTAAGCAAGAAAATTACTTGCAGGATTAAGTGTTTTATCCAGAACACTGACTTCCGCAGCCTGTATACCGGTTGATAAAATTGCAGCTATAACAGTACTTCTGATAAATAATTTTTTCAACATTCACTCCGCAATCGTATAAATAATGGAAATCATTAAATTTTGAAGAATATTACATTATTTAATGAGATTATAAAAGTTAATGAGATTTATTCTCGTTAGTTTTATTGATCTACCTCAATAGAAAAGAATCAAATGCAACTGATATTGGTTATTATATTGGTTAATAGATAGTAATTTGATATAAAAGCTTCGCACTTAAACTCAACCAAAAAAAAGTCCATCATAATGAAAACCAATAAATTCTCTAAAACAGGGTTAGCGTTCTCACTCGTCCCCCTGTTATCTGCGACTCTGTTTTCTGGCATTACACTAGCTGATGAAAAAGACGTTACCCATGGTTATGTTAATCAAAAGCTTGACGGCATGACCGTTAATGCCGGAGCAACGATTTCTGCTTTTGCTACCGACCTTAAGAACACTAACGACGAATTAACGGCGTCTTTCGATATGATTTCCACTTTACCCTCTCAATCTGGCCAATGGCTGGTTTATGTTGAAGGTAACACCAGTCCACGTATGGATGGAGTCAGTGAAATGTTACCTGAAGTGAATGCTGATGTTGGCTCAGCGCTTGACCGTGATGGAAAGGGACGATTTCAGGTTTCCGAACTTCATTACAGCTGGAGTAGCACTTTCGGCACCCTGACCACAGGCTTGATGGATTCGGCAGGCTTTCTTGATGCCAGCGATATTGCCAATGATGAAACTCGGCAGTTCTCCTCTGGTAGTTTTGTAAATAACCCTGTCATTGCTCTTCCAGACTACACGCTGGGTGTTGCTTATCACAGGGATAATGAAGCTGAAACAATGGGAATAACCGGATTATTAGTTTCTAGTCACGGTCTGGCAGATAATAAAAACGCTTCTTATTCCGAGTTATTTAAATTAAGCGAAGATGAAAAAGGTGCATTTATTGCGTTAGAAGGCTATTGGAAAACAGGTGCTCTAATCAGTAGAGTTGGTCTCTGGACCAGTACTGCCGATAATATCGAACTCGTTGACAGTAATCAGGTACAGAATAATTATGGTGTCTATGCTGTTGTTGACGGTACCACTTCCCACTTTAACTGGAATATCAGAGCGGGACTGGCCAATGATGAAGTTTCATCTGCCGCCAGATTCTTAAGTGCAGCAGTCGAAGTTCCAACAGGAGAAAATACTTTCGGTGTTGCCATTGGACAAACCTGGGTATCATCCGAAATAAAATCAGATGGAATAATAGAAAATACTCAACAACTCGAAGTTTATTATCGCTTAACCATCAACAACAACTTTGAACTGACTCCCGATATTCAGTATATTAAAAATAGTGAATTTAATGCGGCTCAGGACAGCGCCATCGTTTATGGTGTTCGTCTGGGCTGGGCTTTCTAAAAGCACTTTTACTCAATCGTCAATCATCAAATCAGGATTGACATCTCCCCGTTAATGACAGTTCCTTATTTATGTTTGTAACTGTCATTAACCAATAAACGAACAGAAATTACCAGCCCTCCCTGCTCCAATTAACAAGCCTTAGACCAGATTAGTTTTCATTAATAAAACGGGATCAACTGGAATGCATTTATTTAATTTCAGTAATCATGTAACCTTTTAACGGCTAGTGACTCTAATATAGATGAAACCAATTATCAGGATCCAGGCTTAAATGAAAACTCTCCGGCTCACTCATTTTTTATTATTAATCTTTATCTCTATTTTTACCTGTCAGTCAGCCGTTGCCGACAAAATGATAAATTCTGCCAGTCAGGAAACTAATGATATAAAAAAAATGCCTGCAACCACACACCTGGACAGTATTATTCTTGGTGCAGGTTGTTTCTGGGGAGCAGAAAAACGTTACGCCGCCATTCCAGGTGTTATTGACGCAATATCCGGTTACGCGGACGGCAAAGGGGTTTCTCCCACTTATAGAGAAATTACTCGTAGCAGCAATCAATTTAACCCTGACAACCACGCGGAAGTGGTTAAGGTTATTTTTAATCGTTCAGTAGTCAGTCTGGAAGTATTATTACAATCTTATTTTGAAAGCCATGATCCCACTCAGATAAATCGTCAGGGTAACGATATTGGCACACAATATCGCTCTACCATTTTAACGAATAGTAATGCACAAACTATTATTGCACAGCGTGTTTTAAATCAATACCAGGTGTTACTCACGCAAGCTAACCATGGAAAAATAGCAACCCGAATAAAGATGAACGCTGAGTTTTATCCTGCAGAAGGTTATCACCAGGATTACCTGGTAAAAAACCCGAAAGGTTACTGTCCGGACCATGCGACGGGCATTAAATTTTCAGCTAACCAGAAAGCAAACAAAACAATTAACAACAGCGCAATTACACGAGGTAAGCAGATAGTTATTATTGAGTCAGAAAACTATTGCCCTTATTGTGAAAAGTTCAAATCTGATGTCAGTAACCCATATAAAGGTACAATTCCTATCAACTATCGTCTCGCTTCACAACTGGAAGGGCTCACAATAAAAACAGAGACCTGGGCTACGCCCACTATTCTTTTCATTGAAAATGGTCGTGAAGTTTTTGGACAACAGGGTTATATGTCAGCAAAAGACTTCTACAAAGTATTGGGACTATTTAAACTGGGTAAAAGTGAAGCTTATAATGTTGCGTTTAATCAGGGGACCGATTCAAAATATTGCAAACAATATGAAATTTTAAAAAATACACCTGATGGCCTTTTTGTCGATAAACTTAGTGGTGAAGCACTATTTGATACCAGAGATCGATTCAATTCACGTTCTGGCTGGTTATCATTTACCAAACCTGTGGCAGGCTCTACCTATCAGTTAGCCGATAACAGCTACGGCATGCGTCGTATAGAAATACGCTCAAAATCATCAGGTATACACCTGGGACATGTTTTCCCTGACGGTCCGGATGGAAAAAACCGCTATTGTATTAATGCCACCGTACTTGAATTTAAAGCTCGATGAAATCGGGCTTTAAATTTCAGCTTATTAATGTTTAACAAAAGAACAATACTTAACTTAACTTAACTTAACTTAACTTAACTTAACTAAAAAAATATAAACCTTCTGTGTTTCCAGAGCCCTTCTGCTTCTGCTGTGTCATTTTGTCGCACGCCCTTATACAAAATAGAAAAATTACCTATACTCACAGTCTTTAATATTGAGGAAAATAAAATGAATAAAAAAGGCTACAAACTTTTACTCTTAACTACCAGTATTTTTTCTACAACACTAGTTTACGGTCACGCCAATACCGTACCCAACAATACACTGGATACTTTTAATGGCAGACAATATCAGGAAGGAAGCACTGCATTTATTAAAATAAACCTGTCTCATGGATGTAAAAATTCGACTGGAGAAGCCCTGGCAACAAAACACACAACAGCTATATTCCCCAATTCGGTTGATTTAAGTGGAATCACCTACACTGCTGATCGCAAAGGCAACCATTATTCAGGTAATGCACTGATGGGAATTAAACCAGCGGTCGATAGCAACTGGGAAAGCATTCAACGATTAAAAGGAAGCGTACCTGCTTATTATAATCACGGCAGTAAATCAACAGACACTCGTGCGGTTCACTGGATAGATGGCTATGTTGCAGATGATATGTACGCCAACCTTGAGTTCAAGGCAAAACTCCCCAAACTGTCTGGTTGTTATAGTAAACTACGAGTCTTTATTCCTGTGGTTCAATATTGTACTAACGAGGTAAAAAAAGCATGGTTAAGGGAAGCAACACCCAGCTTTAATTCAGATATCATTTCAGCGGGTTATGCGCCCTATATTGATGTCATCAGGGATACAAAGAACAACCCATACCCAGCCGAATGTAGTGGTCATAAAGAAGCAGAAGCTTACCCTTCGGTGGACGCAATTGAAGCTTTCTTACCACTAAAGCCTGAAGATCTTCTTGATGATTAAGACAACATAAATATAATAACTCGTCATAATATTAATTATAATCATCTAATTATTTACAGGGAAGTAAATTTAAATACCAGCCAATTCAATAAGTTAATTATTTCACTCAAAAAAACACTAGACCACCCGGCAAACAAGTGCTATTTATATAGGTAGTATTTCATTCTATACAAACGAAAAATGAAATACCAGGTAAAACGTTATTTCACTGATATTTTAACCAGGCTTCACTTTCATTATGTCTTCATCAAATAGTATGTCTTCATCAAATAGTATGTCTTCATCAAATGCTTCATCAAAAATCAGACAATTATTACAACGTAATGAAATCTGGCAAGCATCACAAAAAGACAACCCATCCACGGATCCAGAACGAGCGATCAGTACTGGTTACGCTGAACTAGATAAAGAACTCCATTATACAGGCTGGCCGCGAGCTGCTATTTCTGAATTATTATTAAGCAATAACGGGATTGGTGAAATACGCCTGCTCTCTCCACTATTTGCCAGGCTTAGCTTACAGTCAGGTTATATCACCTGGGTTAATCCGCCAGAGCAACCCTATGCTCCAGCACTGACACAACAATTTCAACTCAACAAACTGGTTATTGTTAACACCTGCAACACTCAGGATAGCATCTGGGCTGCAGAGCAGGCAATGGCCTCTGCGGCCTGTTCTGCCGTATTACTCTGGTTACCAGACAAAGCATTAAATAAAGCCCTGCGCAAACTCAGTATTGCCGCCAGAAAAGGAAAATGCTGGGGAATTATTCTTCGTCCGGCCAGTTTACAACAACATCCTTCACCAGCTGCTTTACGCATTGTCATGCAGCCAAAAAAACAACATCAGCAACTTTCTATTATTAAACAGCCCGGAGGCTGGAGTGGTCAGCAAGTCAGATTAAATCTATTTCCAGAAAGAAAATACTGGACCCCTTTAAGTGTTGAACACTGGCCTTGTATTTCACCATTAATAAGACAAAATAACTTTGTCTCAAAAGAAAACCTTTTAAACCAGGCAAAAGCGACACAGCCTTCAATCATTAGCAAACAGATAACTCCCCCTCACCATTAGGCCAGAGCTCTTATGTGGTTATCTGTTTATCTCCCTTTACTGCCTCTGGAAGCCCTGGACCTTTATCAGGAAAATCAACATCAACTCATAACAAGTTCTATCGCAGTTGTTAAAAACAACATTATTATCTGTGTAAATCCACAAGCCAGTAGCGAGGGAATAAAAATCAATCAAAGCCTTACCAAAGCTTATACAATCAACCCGGAAATAAAAATTCTTAAGTGTAACCAGCAGCAAGAGCAACAATACCTTAATCAGCTCGCTTTACTAATTTATAATTACTCACCGAATATCACAGTAGAGATCGAAGGTTTTTTTCTGGTTGAAATTTCACGTAGCCTGAAACTTTTTGGTAGTCTTGAACAATTATTATCTTCTTTAACACGGGTATTAAGTAATAAAAAAATAACTTTTCAGGTAACAACAGGAGAAACGCCGGAAAGCGCAAAGCTATTCTCAATTGAAACTGCCGGAATAACAATCACGAACCAAACCAGTATCCAGCGGATGAAGCAGAATGAAACAGTTGATAATAAAATGGAAAAACTCCATTATCTCCCCATTACTCTACTGCAGTTACCAGAAAAATCCATTGAACAGATCCTGTCTGTTGGTATCAGGAAAATTGGAGAGCTGGCAAAACTACCAGACAAAGCCATTCGCCAGCGTTTTGGAAAAACAGTTAGTCTCTATTTAAAAAAACTTTATGGTAAGTTCCCTGATCCCAGAGAATACTTCTACCCAGAAGATTGTTTTTTTCAAAAACTGGAATTTATCGATGTTATTTATCATCGTCAGGGGTTACTTTTTCCAATCAAGCGACTTATCGACCACTTATGTCATTTTTTAAGAGTTAAACAAAAACATTGTCAATCGCTACACTGGGAATTATCTGACAGCGAAAAGAACACTATTCATTTTGACGTACAGTTATCTGAAAATCAGATTAGTTTAAAAACAGGCGTAGAACTTACCCAGTTAAATCTAGAGCGCTACACATTACACGCTCCTATTGAAGCCATTTCGTTAACCGCGACTCAGCTCAGCGAGCTTAACATTAATAACCAGCAACTTTTTGAACAGCAGAATAATTTTATCCAGGAAACGGTCTTTATCGACAAGATAAAAGCCAGACTGGGAGTGAAATCCTGCTACCATTTACAACAAAAAATGGAGCAAGCTCCAGAACTGGCCAGTCAGAAAATAACTCATACCCCCCCTGCTAACATTTACTCAAACAAGATTGCTAGCAATACAGATAAAAGAGAAGAGCATCAAAAAAATAATGCTATTCATCGCCATAATACCTGTAGACCCAGCTGGTTATTTAAAGCCCCAAAACCCATTCATTTTAATCAGGGGAAATTCTTGTGGCATGGTGAGTTAAAGATCATCTCTTCACAAGAAAGAATTACTCAGCATTGGTGGAAGAAAAAAATTGCCCGAGATTATTTTATAGCAGAACATGACAATGGAACTTTGTACTGGATGTTTTTCGACCACATAGAACAACACTGGTATTTACATGGAATTTTCAGCTAGAGAATATAATTCATGAATTTTTACGAACTACATACCATTACAAATTTTACCTTTTTAAAAGGTGCCTCACATCCCGGAGAGCTGGTTAGCCAAGCGAAGAAGCTTGGTTATGCTGGTGTTGCTATTACCGATGAATGTACATTAGCCGGTATAGTCAGAGCACACACTGAAGCCAAAAAACAATCAATTAAACTATTAATTGGGTCTCACTTTAAAATCAGGTGGGCAAACCATTGTGAACTGTCATTTATTTTACTCTGCCCCTGCCGAGAGGCTTATGCAGAGCTTTCTTCATTAATCACCCTTGCCAGACGAAGAGAAAAAAAAGGTCATTATCGTCTTGAACTGAAAGATCTGAAGCTGCATATTTCCAGATGTCTGGCAATCTGGCTACCGGACGAAAAATTACAACTTTCAGACTATCCAGACCTATCTTCTCAGGCGGCAGAACAAACACACCAAAACTCTTTTTTTCAGATATCTTATAAACAACTAAAAATACTTAATGATATTTTTCCAGAGAGATTATGGATAGGCTATCAGCGGCTACTAACCGTTCATGATTATCTGCTTTACACTCAGTGCATAGCGCTTTCAGAAAAACTGAACATTCCTGTTGTGGCACAAAACAAAGTACTCATGCATATAAAACAACGATTAAAACTACAGCATTGTCTGACCGCAATATCAAACAAACAAACAATTCAGGATTCACAATCAGAGTTAATAAACAATGCAGAACAACATCTTCGTTCCAGAGAAAGACTGAAACAGCTTTATCCCGAACCATTATTAACTGAAACAGAACAAATAGCTGAAAGGTGTCATTTTTCATTAGATGAACTTCGTTATGAATATCCAGATGAAATACTACCAGAAGGAATTTCTTCAACTGAACATTTAAAACAACTGGTATATCAGGGAGCAGAGAAAAGGTGGCCAGAAGAAATTCCAGAAAAAATGGAATCTCAATTAGACTATGAATTAAATATTATAAAAGACTTATCCTATGAACATTATTTTTTAACCGTTCATGACATCGTTCAATTTGCCAGGAATCAACAAATACTCTGTCAGGGCAGAGGTTCGGCGGCTAACTC
>JADGFG010000182.1 GCA_016743995.1 Kangiellaceae bacterium
CAATACCACTGTTAAGTGATTATATTTCTGAGTGATGCTATCGTTTGGCCACAGCTTTTTGAGAACTTACTAATTTTACATAAATAAGAAATTGTTGACAGAAAATAAAAAGCCCCATGGGTTGTCTGTTAAAGCTTGTCAACAGTCGCTGTCTCTTAGTGGATTAATTGTTCTTATACACTTCTCATATTAAATTCTCTGAGCTAGGTTAGCCAACCCCACTAACCAAAGCATTACCATTAACCCTGTCAATGAGGTTAATCACCTTAGTCGCATCAGCATCATTAAACACACCTAGTAATCCCTGATCATGCACAAATGTAAATGGAGGCTTAAACAGCATCTTCTTATCTATTGTTCCATTTTGAGTCAGGTAGCTAATAATGTTATTCATAAAGGTCATCTGGTCGGCTCTAAGACTGCCTGCTTGTATAAAATCTGCAAAAGCTTCTTGAGCTGCACTGGTATCTAAACCGACTATGCTTCTTATGAATTCGCCTAATGGTTTATCACCGTAGGTATCAATATAGTCTTGTTTTGTACCGACTATTTCACCATCGAACAGAATGCGCTCTAGCTCATTTAATTCCAGGTCTGTTATGGGCTTATTAGTCTTTAGTTTTCTGATTACCAGATGATCGTTGTGTTGTCTAACGTAGGATTCAACTCTGTCTTTATAGCTTTGTGAGCTGCCGTAAGTTGGTATTATATCAACCTCTTTAATACCACCATGGTCTAGCTCATCTTCAAATGTGGTGACTACTTGTGCCTGACTTTCTTTGTCCAGGTATTTCAATAAGTCTCGTAGTGATAACCTGACTTCATCCAGGCGGTTTACGGTAATGCCTTTCCAGAAGGCTTCTGTCTGTATCTCTTTTAACAAACTAACTTGTAATCCAATGGCAGGGATATTCTGTTTTTTCAGCAGGTCTCTGGCTATGCCATTTATCTTGTTAACGTATCGGTCAGTACTGTATGCACCTTCTAATAATGCTAGTTGATAATTAAGCAGTAATATATCGAAGCGTCTGGCAAACTCATCGTCTTCTTTGAGTGGTAAAATCAATTTTGATAAGCGAGAATTAATCTCTAGCATATCGCTTTTGGTCAGGTGTAACCAACGCTTCTTGTTACTAAATTCTGTTACGGCCCTTAGCTCTGCTTTAACGACAAAGCGGTCTGTATCTAAACTGGCGATAGCTAAATTTAACTCTTCTATATAAGACTCAGCTAAGGCTCTCTGTTTTTCAGAATTGACATCGTCGGTACTGTCTGCCGATGCAATAATATCAGAATGTCTAATCACCAACGCAATTTCTAGTTTGGCTTCAAAGATCCGCTGGGTTAAGCTTTTAACTTTTGTTCCTTCAATGCCATCTGGGTTTACATCAAAGAACTCAAAGTTTTGGCAGTAGTCAAATATGGCAAAGTGGGTCTTATCTTTTCCTAATCCAAAAATATCAGGACATAATCGTGTTCCTCTACCGACCATTTGCCAGAACTTGGTTGAAGACTTAACTTGTTTAAAGAAGACTAGATTAACCACTCTTGGCGCATCAACCCCTGTGTCCATCATATCCACCGATACGGCTACTTGAGGGTCGTTCTCTTCATATTCATCAGCGAAGATCTCTAAAAGATCTTGCGCTTTGGTTTCGTAGTTATCAATAACTCTCAGAAACTTTCCTGCGTACTCTGGGTAGTTCTTGTTGAAACGCTCTTCAATAAATACAGCATGGTCATGATTCTTGGCAAAGATAATGGTCTTACCTACTTTGTCTCCACCATCAACTTTAATGCCTTTGGTCATCAGGTAGTTGAGTACTTTATCTACAGTGTCGGTATTAAATAACCATTTATTAACCGCAGCACTTGAGATTTCATCGGGTGCTTCTTCTGTTGTCGGGTCACCAAACTTATCTTCATACTGCTTTTGTTCATCGTCAGTTAGTTCTTTATATTTAACACCTTCCCGCACAAACTTTAGTGGTACTGAGATTGCCTTAGGTGGTACAAGAAATTCCTGTTTTACTGCCATGTCTAATTCATAAGCAAAGGTAGGATTATCATCTTCAATGCCAAACAGACCATAAGTGTCATGCCCTACTTCATTTTTAGGTGTAGCTGTTAAGCCAACTAACATGGCATCAAAGTAATCGAAGATCGATTTGTACTTTTGGTAAACTGAGCGGTGAGCTTCATCAACAATAATTAAATCAAAATGACCTACGCCATAGAAACGCTGGTCATTATTTCCAATCCCTCCAGAACGAACGCCGTCTATCCGATTCATAATAGTCGGATAAGTTGAGAAGACCAATCGAGTATTGTTATCTTCTTTTTCTTTAGTCAGGTCAATAGCAGACAAGTGAGGTAAGTGTTCGTTAAAGGCATTCTTTGCTTGTGACACTAAGGCATTTCTATCCGCTAAAAACAGCACTCGTTTAGCCCAGTTGCATTTGGTAAACATATCGACAATAGCGGCTGATGTTCTTGTTTTACCGCTACCAGTTGCCATAACCAACAAGCTCTGCCTTGCCCTACCTCTTAGTTCATTTTTTGAATGACCCTCTTTTGTCTTTACTAATTGAGTCGCAACGCTATTTTCAGCAATCCTTTTAATCGCTTCAAGCTGATAAGCACGACCTGCAATGTCAGTATTCACTTTAAAGTCTCTGATATCTTTACGACCCGTAACGGGGTCTCGCCTATCAATTAATAGCTGTAATTCATCTTTATCAAAGAAGCCTTGTACCTCACGTTCAGGGCTGAACTGGTCATCCCACAGGTAAGTTTCAAATCCGTTGCTGTAGAAGATAATAGGCCGTTGTCCATGCATTGTTTGCAGGCAGTCTGCATAAAGTTCTGCCTGGTGCTTTCCTTTCTTTGGGTTGGTCATTGTTTTCTTGGCTTCAACTACGGCAAGGGGTAATCCATCGTCACCCCAAAGCACATAATCAACATAACCAAGGCTACTTGGGTTGGTGCTTTTAGGCATCCCTTTTACTTCGTATTCCAGCTCTCTGCCGTCTTTTAAATTATCCCAACCACACTCTTTTAGTGACAAGTCGATATATCTTCGCCTTGTCTCTGCTTCTGAGACTAATAATGGAATAGCGGTATCAACATCAACGGTCTTTTCACGTTGAACTTTTCTAGCGGTTAGCTCCGCTGACTGTTGTTGTAATTTTAGTTTAAGTGCAGCGTTCTCTTTGGCTTGCTCAAGAATTTTCTGTTCAGCTTTGCGAGCTTCTTTGTTTTTCCACTCTAAATTATCGAGCAGCTTTTTAAGATTTTTGGCTTCATCTTTCTTTTCAGGCTTAACCTCTCCTGATTGTCTTCCCCGTAAAGCACCAGCGCTTGGAATAAGTGCTTCATCAAAAGCTTGTGACTCAGGCGCTGTTTTACCGTAGTAAATAGCAAGAAAACGTAAGAAGCGGAATAGGTACTTTAATGAGGCTAACGCATCTTGTGAGTTAATACGGCTACCGTGAGCTGCAGCATTACCTGTTTTTCGGATAAGATTTAACTCACCAAACAGGGTTCTATTAAACAATGAGCGGAAATCATGCTCATGCATTAACGTACTTAGGTCAGACCGAAATGGTCGAGTCAGCTTTGCATCGTTTTCATAGAGCCAGTTAACCGAGTTTTCTAATACGCTTCGCATCAACACTGCTGATGCTTTGGGGGAAACAAAGATTAACTGTTCTGCTTCAACCGCATCAGTAAAAAGATCAGGGAAGTCTATTTTAATAAATGTAAAATTACTCATCCTTGTTAGCCATCCTTTTCTTTGCATTTTCAATTGCAAGATGTAATTTACGTTCAAATACATCCATAGGCGGTAAAACAGTTAAATACTCAGCGACATGAATTCCAGATTTATCTAACTCCAACAACTCTATTTGTTCTTGTTTTTTAGCTGTACACAGTATAATTCCCAAAGGAGGCTGCTCATCCTGCTCTTGTTCATACTTTGCCAACCAGCGTAAATATAATTCCATTTGTCCTTTGTATTCAGCCTTAAACTTACCTATTTTTAAATCGATAGCGATAAGGCGTTTTAACTTACGATTATAAAAAAGTAAATCAATATAAAAGTCGTCATCATCAATCTGAATTCGTTTCTGTCTGGCGACAAAGGTAAAACCGGAACCAAGCTCTAATAAAAACTGCTCCATTTCTCGCAATATACTATCTTCAAGATTCTTTTCGAGATAGTGATCATCTAATTCAAGAAAATCGAGAACATAAGGATCTTTCAATATGAG
This sequence comes from Kangiellaceae bacterium, assembly GCA_016743995.1. Lineage (GTDB taxonomy): Bacteria > Pseudomonadota > Gammaproteobacteria > Enterobacterales > Kangiellaceae > Aliikangiella. The sequence continues at coordinate 4,275 of JADGFG010000182.1, forward strand.
GTTTTGTCCAACCTCACCTCTGTCTCGTAACATATCTAACTCTAAGGCAAGCGTTTTTTCTGGCTTTTTAGATATTGCGGTACGTTCAAATAATTGGGAGTCAATACGTTCCACTAAAGTGCGGGTAGACCACTTTTCTTCAATGGCCATTTGAGTGTAAAAATCACGTTTTACAGGCTCATTGACACTAATTAACCCTCTAAAATGAGTCCAACTTAATTGTGCACGCAGTGAGTGCACAATTTGTTCGTCAGGAAAGCACTCGTTAAATTTAACCATATTAGCCAAATTTCGTTTTGTCCAACCTTTGCCAAACTCAGCCGTTAGCTGCCTGGCTAACTCCCCTATCACTTGCTTACCGTATTCTGCCCGCTCCCCCTTAAGCACCTCTTCAGCAATACGTTTACCCACTTGCCAATACAATAAAGTGATTTCAGCATTAATCGCCACCGCCGCTCGCTGTTTGGCAGACTGGATCAGAGCTTTAACATCACTAGCAAATTCTGTATTGATTAACTTGTTATTGTTACTCATTATTTGTCATCTCTTTCCGTTTTGATGTTTATAGTAAGTTAGTTGGTTAGTTCGCCTTTAAATGCTTTTTGTAACAAGCTGTTAAATAATTCTTCAGATTTATTAAGGCTCCTTTTAGCTTGTTGCTTTTGCTCTTCTATCACTTTGATACGTTCTGCAAATTCATCTTGTAATTTGACAGGAGGCAAGAGGAGTTTTATATTTTGTAATTCTTGAGCGTTGATATTTGCCATTCCAACAATACTTTTACACATATGCTGTAATACTTGTTTGCAATGTACTGAATTTAAATAGCGCCAAATATAATATGGATTAGCTCTTGAATTAGTTCTTACTCTAATCAAATAGCCTGCAATAGCCATCTCAGCATCTTCAGTAATCAATCCAGTCTTGCCGACTAACTCTTTGCTATTAGTTCTATTGAACAGAATATCTCCTTTTTTAACTATATATTTTTCTTTGTCTTTTTCTTCAAGAGTAATATGTTTTAATGAAGTGAAATCCATATATCCATCATAACTGATGTTGTTCATTCTCAGATATGGATAAACTCCATCTTCCTGAGCCTTGCTACTAGTTCCATAATTCACCTTAGAGACTAAATCTCGAATAGTGCCTCGCTCCCACCCCATAGGATTAGTAACAGGATCACCAAACATATCCAAAAACAAAGACTGACTAAGCTTGTTGTAGTGCTCAATCAGTTGTTGGTCTTTTTGTCTCAGGCTATCAGCAGCATCTAAAATATCGGCAATCTTTTTTTGTTCTGGTAGAGGTGGTAATGGGATATCCCACGACTTTATAATTTTAGTGTTTACAACTGATTGAGCAGAACCAACTTTTCTTTTCAATATTTTTCGCTGTACAATATCTGACTTCAAAAAATGATTAAGATACCTTACATCTAAGATCTTTACGTTGGGTCTTATTAGAATAATATTCGCACAATTCGCCCCGTCTAACTCTTCTGGAACAATTCCAACATTAATCTCAGATGATATAACTCTAGATAAGATAAGATCTCCTTTCGACAAGGTTGATTTCTTAAGTTTTTCGTGAAATTCTGATGTTATATACTTTACATTTTTTATCTTTATACCATCTGAAGATACATTTTGTGTTCGCAGAAATGGTATTCCGCTTTCATCTGTATAATGTTCAGAAGTTTTTCCAACATGCCCTACGGAAACCCTTTCACATATATCACTCAGTTTCGTTGAAGGCCAACTCACTGCAACAGCTCCTTCAACATCAATAGAGCTTTATAGCGTTCAACATCTAGTGTTTCAATATCAGAAATAATTTTCTCAGGCGAATCATATTCAACTTCTTCGTAAACAATTTCCTTGTAACGATTAATACTTAAGTCCCAATCATTACCTTTTATATCATCAAATGGAACTAAGAAACTTTGCTCTGTTCTATCTCTAGCTTTCTCTTCCTCAAGTTTGTTATATCGCTCAACAATATCAGGAATATCAGATTCAGTTATTGGGGTACGCTTATCATCCAAGCTAAAACCATCAGCTTGCATATCATAAAACCAGACATTATCAGTGCCACCACTATTAGTCTTGGTAAATATCAATACAGCGGTACTCACACCCGCATACGGCTTAAATACACCACTGGGCATAGAGATAACCGCCTCTAACTTTTGACCTTCTACAATCGTCTGCCGGAGCTGTTTGTGAGCGTTAGAAGAACCAAACAAAACACCATCAGGAATAATCACCGCACAGCGTCCGCCAACTTTGAGCATTCTTAACATTAAGGCTAGAAACAGTAGTTCGGTCTTCTTAGTTTTAACGGTTTTCAGTAATGAGCTTTCAACACTGTCGTAATCCAGTGAGCCTTTAAATGGCGGATTAGCAAGTATCAGATTAAACGCTTCACGAGTATCTGCATTAGCTTCACTCAGCGCATCTTTACCAATCAGTTGAGGATGATCAATACCATGAAGCTGTAAGTTCATTGCACCAATGCGTAACATGGTGCTGTCGAACTCTATACCTGTAAACATGCCAGTTTGTGGCTTATCGTTTTCATCAACAGAAACACCATTGTAATGGTCTCTAAATTCTTTATCGTGAAACCAGTCTTCATGGTTCTCATGAAAATATTCACCAGCCGCAACAAGGAAACCAGCACTACCACAAGAAGGGTCACAGATAGTGTCATCTTTCTTTGGCTGCATCATATCCACCATCATCTTGATAATGTGGCGAGGGGTACGAAACTGACCATTAGTACCTGCTGTTGCAATCTTGGAAAGAAGATACTCATAAAGGTCACCTTTGGTATCTCTGTCATCCATCTGTATCTTGTCGATCATCTGGATAACCTGGTCTAGTAATTTAGGCGTTTGAATCATGAAGGTTGCCCCCTTCATGTATTGAGCAAATACCCCTGCTCTACTCTCCCCATTTTCCCCTTTAGATTGACCTAGCTGCTTCATATGTTCAAATACTGTCAGGTTATCAGCATCAACCTGAGGCCTGGTAAACAAGTCAAAGATAGTCTCAGGATCATTGTTCTTAAAGACGTTCCAACGGAACTGTTTATGCGCTTCATCATAGAGAGGATTAGTGTTATTTTCTGAAGATAATGGGCTACCAATCATATTAGCCTTCTTCTCTTCCAGTAACTGACGCTCATCTATACGGCGTAGAAACAGCAAGAAGGTAAATTGTTCAATGACGGTTAAAGGGTTACTGATCCCTCCTGTCCAGAAGGCTTCCCAGATTTTGTCGACTTGGCTTCTTAGTTCACCAGTTATCATGCTTTCCCTTAAAATTAGGTAATTTATCAAGATTGATTTTTATTTGCTGTATTGTGCCAGTTTTCAGGGGTAAATTGTTGAGAAACATGAAATTTGATGGATTGTCCAAAAACGCTGTATAAATTACATACAGTTTGGGCTTATTATCAGCATTTAGACTAATAAGCCATCGGCAAACAGTCTACCTATAGACAGTCTACCTATAGAAAATATCCTACAACAAAACTCGCTCTTCTCCCACCAGTTTAAAAAAACCGGCTTTCTTTTAATCAAAAATATAATTGAGCGAGATAATGATAAGAAGCAGGGCTTTTTAAACTTTCAAATGGTCGAGTCAGCAAGAAAGATATCCACACCTATCTAAGGAGCGGTGGCAATACTACAGGCTTCCTTCAGGTGTTAAAATACCGTATGGTCTCGTTATAACAAAAGACAAATTTAACAGTTTGCACAAAGCAACTCATTATTCCATTAAGGCAACTTGTGTGAACAAAATCGCAGACACTCAACTTAATAATTACTAGAAATTTTACACGAATAACAAATTATTGCCAGAAAATTAAATAGAACGTGAAAAAGGTTATCTTATTTGATTTTTCTGATGAATTTACAGGTTTTATCAAAACTCAATCAGCAAAATACCTTCCCTCGAAAGAATAATATTGATATTCAAGATTTAGTCTTTAACCAGAAGTCACATACATCAGCTTTGCCGCTGATATCCCATGAAGACAACGCGCTTTTATCCGTTTTGCTTTTTCTCGGATTTTACTGATGGGACCAACAACACGGCAATAGTGTTTACCGTAGTGTTCAATGTGTTTTAACCAGTGGCCCTGTTGAAGATTAAGTCTTTCCAGTACAGAGATGACATGAGGCGGGATACTGGCTTTATCAGGATGAATAATGGTTTTACCGGTCCATTCGGCTAATTCAATATACTCTTTGAGGTTAATGGGTAAAGAATTCCCTCTGACTTTACCTGCAACAGCAGTGACAGCCTG
>JADGFG010000003.1 GCA_016743995.1 Kangiellaceae bacterium
AGGTCTATTTGAACCCTGACAAATCAAAAATGATGGGCCAAACTAACAAGGCGGCATAATATTATAACTTTAGGCGACAACTAGCTTGAAAAATACCGGCAGTCGATAAAAAAGTTGCTCCTGCTACTCAAAATCAAGCATTGTGTGCATTGGTATATCTTTATAAGCAAGTATTAGAAAAGCCTCCAGGCGAACGATCAATTAATGCGGTTAGAGCCAAACACCATCGAAACCTACCTGTTGTTATTTGGTGTATTGACTGGATTACCTAAATTAATGGAGTACTCAAGGACAGCCATAAAGTACTCTTGTCATGATTAAACTTCCCTATTTATTTTTGATTAACGGTTGCTAGCTCACTTGATAATTATTGGATTGTCTATGGCGGGTGAGTTCTGTATATTTTTAGTGTTTTATATTTTATACACTGGCCAGTAAATTTAAGATGCATTTGTCATGGTCTGGAACCTGAATTCAGCAGTTTGTTAAGTTGCTAGTTGATATTCACAGACTTATTCTATATTCTACGCTAATTATAGTGACGTTTAGTGATATAAAGTCCGGACGTCTGATTTCGCTATTTTGTATTGATACGTCCTGTGCTAGTAGCAATCAATCCATAGGGCGTGGAAAATAAAAATGAATAAACTATTACTTGCAATTCCGTTTACAGTGTTACTTACCGCTTGTGGTTCAACTTCAGTTGAAGATTTCATGGAAGATCCGCAGCTGCTTGGAAAAGCCCTGGTGGACTGCACCATGGAAAAGGCTCAAGGTAAACCTGAGTCAGAAGAATGTAAAAATGCTATGGAAGCGCAGAAAAAAATGGCCAAAAATTTGATGAAAGGCCTGATGTAATAGCCTGGAAAATATGAGTTGTACTTAACTTAATAAGCAAAGCTAACTTTCTTCGGCTTCTCAGGAAGCCGAGTCTAGATTAATTAATCTTCAATAGACACTCAGCCCATGGAAAAAGTCGCACATCTTTTATGGGCAGGTATTCTGTCGATTTGTTTTTGATAAAACCAGTAAAATAATTAGAAAAGCAAAATCGGATATCTTTTTTCCAATTGCATTTGATTTTCTGCTAGTAATGTCTTGTTCGTGTAAAGTTAGTTGTAATTGTTGCGTTGAATGTCTGTCCGTTTGTCTCTGTTAGTTTACCATGGAAGAATCTTAAGGAATTATTTTTATTCTAAATTCAAGTTAAGTACATCCCTGTACCAAACTTCAGGAAAGCAGTAAGTGCCTTATAGCTATACTTACTAGAGTTGTGGGTTGTAATTTAACCAGTTAAGACCATCTTGCAGGGTTATCCTGACAGTACGCCTGGCCTTGCTGTTACCCGGCTCGCAAATACCATAGGGACAATAGTCTAATATATGTCCTGCATTTTTAATCAGGGTCAATTTGCTGGATTTACCATTACTGTCATCACAGGGGTAAACTGTCGTTTTAGACGGTTTTGTCAGGGGAATTGCTTGTGAACCGGGTAACGCATTGCATAAATTAACCGCCTGCTCAAAAGGTACCATGTTATCATCGCTACCGTGAACAATGAAAAAGTCTGGATAAATCAAGGGATCATTTTTAATGATTTCTGGAAAACTATTTCGTGTTATAACAGGTAGTCTGTGATTCGCTTTAAGCTCTGCAATTGTTTTGTTCGCAAATGCTGATAAATGAGTTAGGCCAGTTTGAAATTCTGGATGATTAACTCTTGGGTCGTTATTATTGACCATTTTTAAAATACCACCAAAATCTGTTGCGGGATAAAAAAGAAGAGCTTTGTCAATTTTATCCAGATTTACCGATTCTGTCGCCAACCATCCTGCGAGATGTGCACCGGCAGATTGACCTGTGAGCGAAATCTGTTCAGTCAGGGAGATGCCGTATTTATTTCTGGTGCTTGCCTGGTCTATCCATTCAAAGGCAGATTGAATATCAGCAGTAATTTCGGCATAGGTTGCATTCTGGCATTCAACATTTCCGTCATTATTACCTGTTAGTCGATAGAAAGGAGCAAAAACAATGTAACCTTTGTCAGTATAGTGTGCAAATTGTGATTCCATACCAGGATATGAAAAGCCTCTGTTACTCCAGCCTCCGCCATGAATTGCTATGAGAGGTTTCAATCCAGTAGCACTAATATCATTTTTATAGATGCGCATTTCCAGTTTACAGGCTTTTGGGTTGGGCGCCTGATTATTGGCTGATGGAGTTGTTTTATAGACTGCTTTTTGCATATAAGGTTGAGTTCTACCAGCAATTGACAGTAATGATAAATCAAGTGTTTGTGCAGGATTAAGCGTCCATAAATCATTTTTGCCTGCATCAACAAAATTACCATTTCCGAATTTTCTTTTATCTAACGTAGATTGACAGAATGAACCAAATTCTGTTGTATAAAATTTTGCAGGATCAATCGTGTTAATTTTTAGTGGCTTTCGGAAATCTTTATATAGCATTTCACAGCCATAACCACTTGCTATCAGGCGTTTTACTCCTTTATTATCGTTTGATAACAGCATGATTAACAGCTCGTTATAGTTGTCTGTGATAAGTTCATTGGGAATGTTTGTCGTGTTGATTCCAAATATGACTTGTTTTAATACATTATAATCAACACCTTCTGGAAAATTCACTGGAGATTCAATTAGCTTTATATTTTCAGCATTCTGCAATTTTTCGATAGCTTCTTGAAATTTTATTTTCAGTCCTGGTATTTTTCTTGTTACATAATTATCTGCTTCTCTGGAGAGTAGTTTATCAATTTTTGAAGATACATTGTTAATGTTAACCGTTACTTTTCTACCTTTAACATTTGAATTGATGCTTCCCTTTAATTGTAATGCAGGATCAATGAGCAGTACTTTTTTCATTATGTTATTTGATACAATATCTAGTTCTCTATGGGTAAAAGTTAATTTACCATTAACAGAAATATCAAATGGAATGCTGGCCACTACAGTACCGTGAGTGCTAAAGATTCTTCTGCATTTTCTGAATATCCGTTTTTCCTTTCTATAGGCAATGTCAAAATTCAGATTTAACTCTCCTCTTAATGCGATATCTGCTGAGGACACTTCATTCAGCGACTGAATGTTAAAGGCGAGTGTATTGTTATTTAGCAGATTAACTTTTCCGTTGATATTTGAATAAGTTGTTGTGTCAGGGCATCGTCCTCCGCCTGATTGATTGCTAATATCAGGATTAGTGTAACTCATGCCTATAGTGTTTCCGTCAATCGTAATTTTCTGTCTTCTGATTTTCTGGTTTAGTTTTTCTAAAATTAAAGGGTTCAGTGATTTTCCCTGTAAATCATTTCCTTTTAACAAGGTATTAATGTCATTTAAGTTAATATTAATACTTGTGCCGTTGCTGAAAGTTAATGCATTAACATTTATTGAGAGTGTGATAATAAGAGTAAATAATCCGATTAGATTTTTCACTAGATTTCTCCAGAGGAGGGTGTGTCAAAGTAATATGACGGGTTCGTTTCAGGGACCTGCTCAGATATTTGTTGAAGTCGAATATTTGTTCTGTTTTAGTCTTTATCTTAAAATCAACTAAAAGTCGATTTTAGAAAGCAAATTGTAAAGAACAAATCTGTCATATTAAGCATATATTTATAACGGCGCAATGATAAATATTATTGTGATCATATGACTAATTTTTCATGAAACAAGAGAACCAGGTCCGCATGTACAACTTTTAACTTTTTGTCTGACTTTTATACCGGTCGCTCGACTAACGGTTGACTGGGTTTCAGGTAATCAATGGTGTGGCTGACTTAGTAATATCTTTCTATGATTGACTTTTTATATCCTCTCAATAAAATGCAATGGTAAAGTTTATTGATAAAAAAGGAGTAATAAGATGAAGATACCAGACTCAGAGCGATTAAAGTTTGAATTAGTGAGCCAGGAAGATGCTGAGTTGCTGTTTTAACTCGATCAGGATGTAGAAGTTATGCGCTATATTAATGGCGGCAAAGCAACCAGTATGGAAGAAATTAATGAATTTTATATGCCCCGAATAAAGCGTTATACCAATAAAGAAGAAGGTTGGGGATTATGGAAAGTTATTACAAAACAAAATAATTCTTTTATTGGCTGGATTCTGGTTCGTCCCTGGGAATTTTTTGGTGATAAACCTGAGCATGATAACCTTGAGCTTGGTTGGCGCTTTGCCCGAGATTCGTGGGGAAAAGGTTATGCAACTGAAGCTGTGGTTAGTATACGTGATGCATTAATGAACAGAGGGCATATCACTCGCCTGATGGCCATTGCGCTCGAGGAAAACAAGGCATCGATTCATGTGATGGAAAAGATTGGTATGAAATATATTAAAACAGATACGCATAAAGCTCCACATGGAGAGTCTGATGTGGTTTTTTATGATATGAAAGTCAAGTAGTAAAATTAGTTAGTGCTTCGACATATTAATGTGAGCTTTCCTCCTTTTACAATTGAACGGCAATAAAATTTTCCGTCGCTTCCATCGGCATTGGCGCCAAAATATCGAAAACCAATAAAGTTTGACATAATCGTTGCGTTTGTTGTGTTGGTGTAGGTGCCAGCCCAGGGAGAAGCCTGACCGGCTGTTTCAGGGATAATATTTTTGTCTGCATCTGATGCGGTACCACTGACATAGGTCCATATTAACCGGTCTAAATTTGGGCCTGTAATTTTGAATTGTGCGGTTGAATTATCATAAAATCTAACCGTAACCGTTGAAGCCAGACCATTAATTACAGTATTGAACATACCGACAGGAAGCGATAAACCAGCGCCAATGTTCGCGCAAAACTCCAGGCGGTGCAAATTTTGAGAGATATACTCTCCAGCGAGTAATTGATTATGTGAATGATGTATCAGATCAAATGATGAAACTAATATATTAGACGGAATTGGCATATCCGGTAACGAATTTAATGAGGCTTCAAGTTCATTGATCCGGTTGCTTAACGTATTAAAATCAGATGTCAGCTCAGCGTTGACTCCTACCCATTCTACTTCGGTAAACAGCCGTTTATTTTGAAATGGATAATATCCCGTCACTTTATACTTTTCAATAATGGAATGCCTGATGTTCATAACATAAACATTATAGTGATTGATTTTTGTTGTTGAAGAGTCTGGTATTGCGCCTTCGGCGGTCAATTGCATATCGTAAGCATTGCAGGTGTTACAATGTTTCCAGATTGTCTGGTTGACTGTGGCATTAGCTGTAGAAGATAACAGGGCAGAACAGACAAGGGCGAAAATGCTGCCTGCAAAATTGATAATTAAGCTCATATTGTATCCCGTTTAGTCTTTTGGGTGATTGGCTGTTAACTATCAGTCCACTCTTGCCCGGTTGGGGGCTTTACCAGAGCAGACTGTTTTATTACAGAATTACAGACTCATTTTTTATCAAGTTTATTACTACCAACAAACATTCAAAAAGATGAGCCCTGATTAACTAATTAACAAACTAATTAACAAACTAATTAAGTAATTCGTAAGCTTTTTCCAGACCAAGATCTCGACCTTGAAGTCGCTGCGTTTTTGTTGCAAAAGGGACTTCATATTTAACAGGCACTCCGGTTCCTTCGAACCATTCATTGTCTGGAGTGATATAAAATTCGTTGGAAATACCAAACGCTATGTTTGAGGTGACCCTGTGTACCAGCATGTCAGACATTGCTCCAGCGGTGGCTTCACCCACTACAGTGACATTGGGTAGATTTCTCATGCTGATAGTAAAGGTTTCTGCTGCACTGATTGTTGATGCGCTGGTTAGTAAGATAACGGGCTTTGAGTACTGATTTTTACCGAGTGGTGATATTTCTACATCGATTAATTCTGATCTTTCAGCACCAATCCGTGCCTGTTTTGAATAGACGTGGGTGGTTTCTCCTACAAAGCGGCTCGCTATAATCATGCTGATCTCATCGCTACCACCGTCGTTAGTTCTGATATCGATTATCAGTCCATGGGTATCTTTAAGATCTAACATGGCCTGGTCAATGACTTTATTAGCAATCACTGCATCACCTGGTAGATCTGATTTAGTTTGAGAATAATCAGACATGCTGTTGAGCATCAGATATCCGACATCGTCATGGGTTTTGAACCAGACAATACTTTCATTGGCGCCGACTTTAACTGACTCTGGAGACTCGTAATTGTGAATGATGTCGTTTACCAGGTTCTCATTTTGTTCAACATAGAGCTCTGCGTCTGATTGCTGCTTTTCTGTCAGTGGCGGTTGTAAATTGTTATCTACACGATATTCTTCTAACCATAAGTCTTTATAAGAGGCTTTATTATCAACTGAAAAGAAGTGCTGGATATTTCCAGATTTATATAATGCATCGATCCCCTGGCTTAAATCTCCCTGAACTAACATATTGTGAGAGTCTGCTAACGGAGTAATCATGTCGCTAAACAGGCTGAACAATTCGTCCTCGGTTGTGACATTAACCATTTCGGCGCTGGCCAGGGTGTAAACTTCTGACCAGTCTGTACCGCTGAGAGAGAAATCCAGGTAGAGCTCATTGAGTGTGTCCCAGAATAGCTGGAAGTCTCTGTCGGGATTAAAGACATAATCTTTATCACCTGCAATGGGGTAAAGTGTATCAACGCATTGATCGGGTAATTCATCTATTCGATTAAATTGAATACCGGGGGTGAGTGTCTGACCTTTATCCAGTAGTTCTAGTTTGTTCTTGTCATCACTGATAATTACTGTGTCAGACACTGCCTCATTCGTCAGATATCTTTCTATGTCACCTTGTATACAACTTGCACTGGTAACGTGGTAGTTGCTCAGTGTGTAGCCAGTTTTGGTGGCTTTATATTCTACTATTTTCCCGTAAGCCGGTGCAGACCAGACCCCGATATAATCAGGCGTTTCTATTTTGGGTGTTTCTTCAATGTCGCAGGCTGTTAAAAATACAAGTGCCAGCGACGCAGGCAGGTATACAGGTAGTCGGTTCTTGGTAATAAGCATAATTTTTCCTGTCCGTAAAATACTGTTCAATAACTGATGAGGCTCCAGAATCAGTGAATGGAGGTATGTTCAAAAGTTAAAATTAATTGGAGATTCTCCTGATTAAAAATAAGCCGTTGACCAGGATTAAAGCCATTTAAACTGATATTTATACGGAATGCGTCCGTCCCGATAGAAGCGAACTACTTAAAACAGCCCGTTGATTCAAGGAGTTATGAGAATACTGTTGATTTTTTGGAAAATAGCTGTTGTTGAGAACCGGTATGAATAGAACTTTGGTATTGAGTTCTATTGAACGGTCTGGCTGTGTATTTATTTAGCTATTGAGTGATTTAGCCATTTTGCTGTTGGCACCATTGACGAGGTGTTGCTCCTGAGAGTTTTTTAAATGCTGAATAAAATGCAGTTTTTGAATTAAAACCTGAATCCATGGCAACCTGAATAACAGGCATGCTGCGCTGGTTTAGCATTAAGCTTTTTGCTTTTTCAACGCGAAAGCTATTCACAAATTCAAAGAAATTCTGTTTTAAGGTTTCATTGAGTACCTGAGAAAGCACATGAGGTGTTATTGATAACTTTTCGGCAAGCTCTGGTAAAGTTAACTGAGGATTAAGATAGCTTTCTTCTGTCTGCATGTGACTATTAATAGAGTTGGCCAAATCTTGAGCGAGCGGCGTCGTCACTGGGGAGTTTTGGTATTTGGGTTTGTTTGCATGAGTTTCATTGTCTGCCATTGGTGTTTTGGCTGGCATATTGTGGTTTTGTTCAACCAGATTGTTTTCAGCTGATAATTGTTTTGCTATGGCTGATAGTTCTGGAGAAAAAATATGGGGTTGCTGTAGAGAGCGTACGCCAATGTACATAACGCAGAAACCGATCATACCGTAGATAATGTAGTTCGCTAGCAATTCATTGATTTCAAAGATATTTCCAAAAATTTCTTCCTGAATGCTGAAGAACAGGAAGACTATAATGGTAATTGAAAGCAACCAGGTAAAATGTTGTAGCCAGCTTAAATCCAGGCCATTGATATTGCTGGTAATCTGGCGTAATAACTGTCTATGCTTTTTTAACAGACGTAAACTGACAACAACATAAATGAGTAATGATATCCATAATGCCTGTGTGAGCCAGCCAAATAGCCAGATTAAAATGATGGGTGAATAGAAAAACAACTCAAATTGTGGTTTATCGGGAACAAGCGTTAGTCTGACTTCGCAGGTCAGCCAGTCCAGAATAGAGGAAAATTCGCAATTGAAAGTCAAATCTGATTCAACGTCTGACAATTCCGGGAAAAGCCGATCATAATAAATCAATAGTTTTGCGTTATAGTCCGCGCTTAGTAAATAGGGTGACATGATAACCAGCGCAATAATTAATGGTAAAAGATGTAAAGCGTCTTTGCTTTTCAGTCGCCTGACTTTTGGTGATACCTGAATTTTTATATAAAGGTAAATCAGTGGGCCAATGAGGAAATAGAGTAGTTGAATGTAGCCTGTTGCGTCAGGCATATAAAAAAAGTAGCCTGCCAGGTCCATGGTATGTTCAATTAACATCAGACTGAAAACCAATAATAAAGTAGCAAATATTCTATTGGCGACCACCAGGTTGGAGTTTGTATTTTTTTTAAACCAAAGTACCGCACATAGAAGAAATCCCTGAAATGCGACAAGTGCAAACGGAAGACTTGATAAAGTGATGCCTACGGGAATTGGAGATTGAAGCATTTAAGTAACTTTGGGTATACCTGTTGATGATAGTGGCAGTTTGCCAGATATAACCAGTAAATGCTATTTGTGGGTTTGTGTTGAGCTAGAGTTTGTTGAATTCATACCCAAAGTAATTTCAATTCACTACAAATCAATTTGTTTTGATTTTTACTATTATTTCAAGTGATTAGTCATTGTTGTAGTAGTCAATTATTTTTATGGTGATAGATTCTTCTACAAATATCCATCCTGAATGCGTTTTACCTCCTATACTTGATATTAATCAGAAAAACTGAGTGAAATTAAAAATTTACGTCACTCTCTAACCAGATTTAAAAGCCTGTCGACTGACTGAATATCTCTTTTTAATGGAGGTTTATTCCGGTTTTGTATATACATCAACGAGTTGCAAGGTTGTTTTGTGAGATTTCATTCTGGATGATTATTGAGCCTGAAACAGCTTCATGAGCGGTTAACGAGTTGTCTGGGGTCATTCAATTTAACAAACCAGTATACTGGTAGGGTTTTACTTTATGTCAAAAAGAGTATTGATCGTCGATGATAGTCTTGTATCACGCATGATGATTAAAGAGATTATTCTAACTCGTCATTCTGACTGGGAATGTATTCAGGCTGCTTCTGCTGACAAGGCCATCGCTGCCTGTAAAGAAAATCAGTTTGACCTGATAACACTGGACCTTAATATGCCTGGCCGTACCGGACTGGAGGCTGCACCAGAAATCATTGAATCTCAGAAGGGTGCAAAAATTGCACTATTAACAGCCAATATACAGTCTTCAGTCAAGCAACAAGCGCTTGATTTAGGATTGAACTTTATTCCGAAACCAATTCATGAAGATGGTATTCTTGGTTTTGTGGGGTAATCATTATGTCCGCGGTTACTTTTAATGAGATTCAAAAAGACGCCATTATTGAGCTGATTAACCTCGGAATTGGTCGAGCGGCTGACGCACTTGCTCAAATGATAAAAGAAGAAGTGCTGTTGTCGGTGCCGGATATTGAATTTGTTAAATATTCTCAGCTTGGCGATTATCTGAGTACCATTGATAACCAGCAACCATCAGTTGTTATGCAGGAATTTAAAGGAGAGTTTAACGGTAATGCTTTATTAGTTTTTCCTGAATCGAGCGGTATGTCGCTGGTGCGTCAGATGTTAACTGAAACAGTTTCTGATGACGAAATTAGCGAGCTTGAAGAAGAAGCACTGATTGAGATTGGAAATATTATATTAAATGCCTGTTTTGGTCAGGTTGCAGATTTACTTTCTACTCGGCTTAATGGCGAAATTCCTGTTTTTATTAATCGAGATATTGATACAATTCTGGCCGAGGAAAAGTCAATTAAAAGTGATAAGGATAATACTTATATAATGTTGCTACAGGTTGATTTTTCGATGAAATCCAGTAATACCAGAGGCTTTGTCATTTTCATTATGGATGTGATATCCATGAATATATTTAAACAGAAAATCGAAGCCTATTTAAAAAAAGTACTGGGCTGAGACAATTGTTCCCATTTCAGTTAATCATTCTCTTTAATGATAAATATGCCGTGTTTAGCCAAAGGTGTTTTTCCTGATGGCTGGTAGCAACCTGGACGGTCAGGTTAACCACCTTGTAAAATCTTCAGATGATGATGTTGTGCTGAATGGCCTTATAGCTCAGCTGTTCGAAATACAGGACCTGGGGTTAATTGTTGTTGATGATAATCAGGTTGTTTGTTTATGGAGTGGCTGGACTGCGAAATACTCAGGGATAGGCAGAAATCAGGCGAAAGGTCAGCATTTATTAACGTTGTTCGATGAGCTGGAAAATTCTCGTTTGTCTCTGGCGATTGAAAATGCGATAGAGAAAGGGGTTTCCTCCGTTTTATCACAAATATTTAATAAATATCCATTGCCGCTATTTTTCGATTCGGTAGCACGCTCAAAAAATCAGAGAATTAATCAACAGATTAATGTCAGGCCGTTGTGCGTTCAAAGTACTCAGTATGTGCTGATAGAGATTAAAAATGTTACTGCATCAGTAAGTAGAGAAAATGTTTTAAAACGACAAACAAAAGAAATAAAAAGCCTTTTAGCTGAGAATGTCTTTCAGAAACAGCATTTGCAAAGAGTTTTTGACAGTTCCGCTGATGCTATCGTTACTTTGTCTAAAGATGGAAAAATAATAGAGAGTAACCGGTCAACACTGCAAATATTTAACACTGAAAATTCAGAGTTGTACGGCAAATCAATCACAAAAATTGTACCTGATTTTGATATCAATAAGGCAGGTAGTTATTCATTTGACAAGACGTTTAAAGGAATAACAAAAGATGACAATGCAATCTACCTGGAGATTTATGCCAATCAGCTGGAAGATAATAATGATTATATTGTCGCCACCTTAAGGGATGTTACGCAGCGACAGAAAATGGAAGAAACTATTTTTCGAAGTGAACGCCTGGCGCAAACTGCACTAGATTCAATCGCTGACGGGGTTATTACCACTGATGCCTCAGGTATTATTGAATTGGTTAACCCCATTGCGGAGAGTTTACTGGTCGGAAATAAATTAAACATAGAAGGACAGACAATTCAGAATGTTTTTAAGCTAATTGATGAAACCCCTGAGCAGTTACAAGATAATATTGTGCTCAAATCAATTGAGTTA
Source organism: Kangiellaceae bacterium (assembly GCA_016743995.1). Lineage (GTDB taxonomy): Bacteria > Pseudomonadota > Gammaproteobacteria > Enterobacterales > Kangiellaceae > Aliikangiella. The sequence continues at coordinate 11,384 of JADGFG010000003.1, forward strand.
GCATCGACAATTAATAGTCAGAATGACTCAGCTTTAATTACCAGTAAATATCCTGAAGGGCTGCCTGTGATTGCTACGGCTTCTCCTATTTTTGATTTTAATCACGAAGTTAGCGGGTGTGTTCTTGTTTTTAGAGATGTTCAGGAGTCTCGTCGTCTTTCAACCCGCCTCTCTTGGGAAGCATCTCATGATGCGTTGACTGGACTTGCTAACCGCAGAGCTTTCAATCTGCAACTTGAAGAAATTATCAAGCAAGCAAGTTCTGCATCACTACTTTTTCTGGACCTGGACCGATTTAAACTGGTTAATGATACTGCTGGACATTCGATTGGCGACGAGCTATTAAAACGTATCAGTGAAATATTTATCAAGCATTTTCGCGATAATGACTTTATCTGCAGGTTAGGTGGAGATGAATTTTCCATCCTTTTAAAAGCTTGTCCGTTGGATAAAGCAAGAGAGCTTGCGCAAGATTTATGCGCTAATGTGGATCAATATTCATTTCCCTGGCAGGACAGAATATTTACTGTTGGTGTCAGCGTTGGTTTAACAGAGGTTTGTAGTAGTGATAAATCAGCCTCTAAAGTACTGGAAAGAGCTGACGCAGCTTGTTACTCCGCCAAACAGTCAGGTCGAAGTAGAGTACATGTCTATGGCGAAAGCGAGCGTGAAACAGATTATCAGGCAAATATATATCGAGCCAGTGTGATTAGTGAGGCAATTTCGAATGATCAGTTTATTTTATATAAACAACCGATTATTTCAATTTCTGATAACAAGCGATATCTGCATCATTACGAAATATTAGTCAGAATGATAGGTGAAGATGAAGAAATTATACCGCCGGGAGACTTTATTCCTGCCGCTGAACAATTTGGCCTGATGCAATCGATTGACAGGTATGTGATCGTTAAAACGATTGAATATGTCAAAAACAAGAGGGGAAATGATGATACCGTTGCTTTTGCGATCAATCTGTCGGGTGCATCAATTATTGATGAGAAGTTTCAGGATTTTCTAGATAAAATTATTGAGGCTGAAAATGTCTGTCCAGAAGAAATGCATTTTGAGATTACTGAAACCGCTGCAATATCAAATTTAACGAGAGCAAAAGTATTTATCGAACACTTTAGAGCCAAAGGTTTTTTGTTTGCTCTGGATGATTTTGGCAGTGGTATGTCTTCGTTTGGTTATCTGAAAAATCTACCTGTTGATTACATTAAAATAGATGGACAATTTGTAAAAGAAATTGTTGGCAATGAGACTGATTTTGCCATGGTGAGTTCAATTAATTATCTGGGACATATGATGGGGCTGAAGTGCATTGCAGAGTTTGTGGAAAATGAAGATATATTACAAACGTTAAATGAGATTGGCGTCGATTTTGCGCAAGGATATGGCATTGAAAAACCTACACCATTATATGATAAGTGATACATGATAAGTGGTATATGACAAGTGATACCTGACAGTTAATATATGATAACTCAATAAGATTGTATTGCCAGTTAAGGTCAGTTGTGAATATTATCGTGAAGGGAAGTGAGTTAGAAAACGAGCAAAACCTGAATAAGTGAGTTGAAAACAGGAGAGCTGAGCCATGAAAAAAAATATCAAACAGTTTTTTATCTGTTTTATATTTGTTGTTGTCATTTTTACCTTAATTGTTAAATCTGTTTATCTCTCCGAATTTAATCAGGAAAATCATATTCGTAACGAGAGAGAATCTGCAAGTATTGCTCAGGTTAGCTTGTTGGTTACAAGCATGGACGTATCCGAACGTCAGGAATTGTCAAGTTTTTTACAGCAGCTCAATCAGGTGTCTGGTATTACTGCGTGGCAGTTGCTTGATTATAAAAATAAAATAGTCAGTGAAAGTTCAGGTGTTGCTGGATTATCTTCTCCTCAATATATTTACTTCTACATTGGTCCTGAAAAAAATCACCTGTACAGTCTTAAGTTATACTTTGAACTCGCTCCGTTGGGAGAGGGTTCTGGTTTTGTCAGTATATTATTGTTAAGTACCACGTTGGTTGTGATATTAACGCTTGTTCTCTATTTGATTTTCGGCTGGATAATTAAATTAGATAATTATGCGAAATATCTACTGGTTGATACTCAGCAAATGTCAAAGCCCAGATTGAAGTTGTTAGCAAATCCGATTAGTCAGGTGATTAATCAATTGATTCTTCATAATAGCCTGCTAAAAAAAGACAAACTTGATCTGACAGAACAAATCAGAAAAACGTCATATGTCGATGAAGTGACTGAACTGGGAAATCAGCTTTTTTTTAAGGCTGAATTTGAAGTGCGCCTCCATAGTCAGGAAGAGTCGGAGGAGGGGCTTTTGGTTTTATTAGGATTTAGTGAGCCGAATGAGTTTAAGAATCAGGTTCTCAGTCAGGAGACTTTACAATGTATTTCTAATGTACTGAAGAGCTATATTAGCGGCATGAATCATGCGCTGGTCGCACGTTTAAGAGGAAATGATTTTTCTTTGCTACTTCCTAATCAGTCACGTAGCCAGATTAATCAGATTTGTAAAACTTTAATTCAGCAATTAGACAAGAGTATTTTTGATAAGACTCCAATTAAAGAACATTTTGTTGATATTGGTATTTCAGCCTATAAACAAGGGTTTGATTACTACAAGGTTATTGCTGAAGCTGATATGGCATTAAGAAATTCCCAGTTGCAGGGCGGGAATAGCTGGTTTATGTATGGAGAAAATCTGGTCGAGTCGAAAGTCAGGGGGCGTTTAAGTTGGCGCAGTTTTTTACAGAGAGTCATTGAGAAAAGACAGGTTCAGCTTTTTGGGCAGCCAGTCTGTTTTTTTGATTCCAGACAAGAAAAGAGCCAGGAAATCTATGTTCGAATACAAGATGGAGATGATATTCTAACGGCAGAAACATTCTTACCCATGGCTCATCAGTGTGGTCTGGCAATGGAGTTTGATCGCCAGGTTGTTGACGGGGTTATAAAGCACTGTCTTTATTCTCGAACCGATAATCCATTACAAAATTATTCAATTAATCTATTTATACCCAGCTTACTTGATGAGTGTTTTGTGGGCTGGTTATTAGGCAAGTTATCGAGTTATCCAGAATTATCTCGTCGTCTGACTTTCGAGATTAATGCTTCTCAGGTCAATTCAAATTTATCTCGTCTTACTGATGTCGTTAGCCGACTGACAGATTTAGGTGCGCATTGGTGTATTGAGCAGTTTGGTTCTCCGGATACAAACTTTGAATACCTGGAATATTTACCTATCAACAGCGTTAAACTGGATAGAAAGATTATACGAGGTATTCATGATTCTAAAGATAAGCAATTGTTGTTTAATGCATTGATGATTAATTTAAGAACGAAGAACGTTCAAATATTCGCTGTGGGTGTTGAGTTTGCTGAAGAAGCAGAGTTTTTGAAACAATCGGGAATTACCGGTGCTCAAGGATATCATTTTGCTCATCCAGTCAGGCTAAATCATGTAGAAAGCTATCTAAAAGCCATTTAACTGTTGTTGCGAGTGTATACCCTGGGAGTCTGGATATAAATGCGTTATTAATATAAGTGTTCGCGTTAATATATTGATTGACGTAGCGACAGATTACTCTGAGGCTTATTTTTAAAATAAATATTAGATCATTTTTATTGCCTGACTAAATATAAATGGCGGTTAAATGGACTTTATCGCTAAAAAACGTACTGTTGTCGACAATATGGTTGAATTTTGAACGATTCAAGTTAAGATCAAACAAATGTCCAGAACGGTATTCGGATTGTGAAGTACTCGCCATATTTTCTCTGATCATTGGAAGTGCTGTAGCTTTAAAGAAGTATGTTACTTAAGAAGCGCATTTTTCTTTTAGAAGTGTCATCCCTTAAGAAATAACTTTACCGAGATCTGGATTTATCACCAGGCAACAGGATTGGTGAACTTCAGGTATCAAATTAATATGAGGTTTCAACAGGATATGAAAAAGGAAAATAGCATTAATAAAGCGGCAAATTTTACCGTAATTGGCGGTGAAAGAGCCTATATTGGTCCAGATCGTCGGGCTGACAGACGCCGCATACAGCAAAATACCAGAGTTGAAACTTTGTTAAGAAATTTTGGCCTCGACAGGCGTCTGAGAACTGAACGTCGGAGAGCTGATACATCATGGTTGTTGACTTCTAAAAAGGCTGGTTAGCATAAAATGTCCAGTCATCTCCTGATTAGTTGGTATAACCGACTATTCCATCTTTTATCTTTTTAGTTTTATTGCAGCAATGCAGGTCGCTTGAAAGCTCTCTTTTCAATTTTTAATGTTGCTAGTCACGAGTCAATCAGTTGCCTGTTTTGACTTGCTTGCATTAAGCTCGCGTTAAGTTACCCCTTGATAAGCTGTGAACATCTTTAAGGAGTTTAGGTACAGATGAATAATAAAACTCTGAATTTGTGTTAATTAAACTGATAGGTGGGGTAATTATGTATATTGGAATCGAACGACGTAGTGAGCGACGCAGTGAAAGGCAAATTACAAAACTCAATATTCAATATAAAAATCTGGGGCTTGAGAGAAGATTGGCTTATGACAGGCGCCAGACAAATAGTTCGTGGTTAATTATTTCCCAGGCTGCCAGTTAAGTTTAACCTGGTCAGCCGTAGGAATTGTTCATGAAGATTAATAAGCAAAAAAACAAGACAAAAACAACTCGCATCGAGATATTATTATTACTAATGAGACTAAGATCACATTTCTCTTGTGAATTATACCGCTGTCGGTTAAAATTCCGCCGGTTCTTTGCTCCTGAATGGTTACAATAAATAAGAGTAAAGAAAATAATGCTCAATTCAAAGGGCGAAATTAAGGGTTATTAGTGAGAAGGTTTGCAATTCGAAAGGGTTAGTGGCCAGATAACAGGGTATCAGGTAGTTATGAGTAAAAAAATGGAAGTAGCTTTCACTTCAATCAGCAGTGTGAGGTCAGCAGGATGAGTATGTATATTGGTCCAGATCGTCGTAAAGATAGACGCAATAAGAAAATGAATTCGCGAGCAGAAGCTCGATTGAGAAATTTTGGGCTCGATGAAAGGGTTCAGGTTGAGCGTCGTAAAGAAAAAACTTCCTGGTTATTAACTTCTGAGTTTGTTAATACAAAAACAGGGTCGTCATCTTCATTTCAGATTTAATTTTTTATAGTCATATTAAGCCGTAATAATGCATAATGGTCGCTCGATAATACTCGGTCGACCTTTTTTATGTCACTCCAGAAAGTTTCTCACTTTTACTCTGAATTAAGTAATTCTTCAATAGAAAATATTGAACATCCTGACTTGTGTATTCAAGATGTCCAACTGGACATAAAAAGAGACGACTGTTTACATTCGATTGTTTCTGGTAATAAATGGCGTAAGCTGAAACATGTTTTACTGACTATTGAGTCATCTGGATACAAAAAAGTTGCCAGTATGGGTGGAATGTATTCTAATCTGCTGCATGCATTGTCCTACCTTTGCTACCGACTTGGCTGGCAACTGGATCTATTGGTTAGAGGACATCCGCAGCAAAAACTGACGCCTGCTTTGATGGATGCGGTAAAGTGGGGGGCTCGGCTAAACTATATTAATCGTGAAAACTTTCGAAAATTAAGGTCTAGTCCTCCTGATCTGGATAAAGATGTATTCTGGATACCTGAGGGTGGTTTTCATGAGCTTTCACTTAAGGGGACTGCTGAGTCAATCATGGAGTTGCCTGGCTATTATGATTATATTGTTATGGCTACCGCAACGGGAGCAAGTCTGGCTGGTATTTCTTGTGGGATACAAAAAAGAAAACTCAATACCAGAGTGATTGGAATTTCCGTTTTAAACAATGCATCGCAATTGAGAAATGACATTGCAATGATGTTACATCAATGTTCTGCTTATGATGAGCGAACGGCCTTCACGCAAGATGCTGTATCGGCAGGTGCGCCATTAATCGATGTACCATTAACCGATGTACCATTAACAGGAAGTCAGATGCCAATAGTTGTTAGTGGCTTCGAATTCGGTGGTTACGCAAAAAAAAATGATACACTGATACAGTTCATTGCTGAATTTGAGTCTGATTATGATATTCCGTTGGAACCTGTTTATAGTGGTAAATCTTTTTATGCAACCTGTGAACTGATTAAGCAGGGTTTTTTCAGGAAGGGAAGTAAAATTTTATTAATTCACTGTGGTGGATTACAGGGTAAAAGAAGTGTTTAAAATCAGATGGTACTCTATTTATTGCTCAATTTAAGAGATGATGTATGAGTTTTGAATCGCACTATCAATGCCTGCAGAATATGTTTTTAGCCGCTCCAATCAATCAGTTTTACAGGCCGCGTATCAAAATTGAAGAAGGCTATACGGAAATTGCTATTGATGTTCAGGAAAAATATTTCCATGGGGCAAGTTCAGTTCATGGGTCTGTTTATTTTAAGATGTTAGATGATGCCGCTTATTTTTCTGCAAACTCGCTTGAGCTTGAATTTTTTCTGGTTACTACGAGTTTTACCACCTATCTGACAAAACCGGTGAGTAGTGGCGTTATAAAAGCCGTTGGAAGAGTGGCTAATAAAAATCGTAGCCAGACGATTGCTGAGGCTATTGTGTACAATGCTAAAGGTATTGAAATTGGCCGTGGCAATGGCCTTTTTGTAAGAAGCAGAACAAAACTCAAAAATATAGATGATTATTGTTGTTAGTCTATTTTCGGGGAGTCTGGGTATAAATGTGATGCCTGTTACTTAATATGAATATTACCGACAGATGCTACACGCTATAAACAAAGTAAGTAAGATTTTCTTCTTCAATATCTGATTATTGAAATATTTTTGTTATAAAAAGTAAAATTAGCTAGAAGAATATTGACTAATTGTGCAAATTCCCCTAATTGTTACAAAAAGGTTAACTATAATTCAAGTTCTGACTATAGATATTGTTGGTAGTTATACCCAGACTAAAACCTGCACTTCCAGGGAGTTTGGGTATAGAGCTTAAACTTATCTACCTCTGAATGATGGCACATCCGTAAATCGTTAGCGTCAACTTAAAGTCGCTGATATTCTCATTAACGGTAATGACTTGTATGAAAAATTAAATACTCTTATGAAACAGTTAGTTCGGCGTTCAAAAGTACTCATCGTTGATGATCTGGCATCGAATAGAATTGCGTTGTCTCGTATTCTGGAAGAGCTTGATATTGAAATACACGAGGCAGATAGTGGACGAAAAGCGCTTGCTCTGGTATTACGAAATCAATTTTCAGTCATTCTAATGGATGTAAAGATGCCGGTTATGGATGGTTATGAGACCGCATCACTTATCCACAATAATCGACGTTTTGAAAATATTCCTATTGTAATGGTTACTGCTGGTGAGAATAATGAATCTGATTACATGAAGGCTTATCAGGCAGGCGCAGTGGATTACATAACAAAACCGGTTAAGCCGCTTGTATTAACCAATAAAGTAAAGCAGTTTGTTGAGCTGGATAATCAGCGTCGTATAGCGGTTGCGGCAGAAGAAGATAATGCACAATCCAGAGCGAGACTGGAGGTGTTACTGGAAGCAGCAGGAGAGGGCATTATTGGCATTGATCTGAAAGGAATTATCACTTTTGTTAACCCGAAAGCCTGTGAACTTTTGAGATTACACAAATGTGCCTTACTTGATGCGAGTATTTTTCGATTTATTCAACTTAATAGTGATGATTCTCATCTGGCAGAGGAGCTTTCAAAACAGTCTTTTTCAATAGAATCATCAATAGGGCCTCACTCTTATATGGTACAGCAGAATCAACGTATTATTCATTATTTTGCTGAGCAATCTAAAAATGAAGACAACAGAGACCACTGGGTTGACAATGATGGTACGGTTTTTTATCCGCAAATCTGTTGTGAGTCAACCTATTCAAAAACAGGTAATTGTGAAGGTGCTGTTATTTTATTTCAGAATATTTCAGATAAAAGGGAAATGGAAAAAAAGTTGAAAACATTAGCGAGCTTTGATCCATTAACTCAGCTAGCTAATCGTCATTATTTTCAAGATGCGTTAAACAGGGCTATTGCAAGAAGTCAACGAACCATGAGTTTGCTAGGGCTTTTATTTTTGGATCTGGATCATTTTAAATATGTGAATGATAGCCTGGGACATGATGTAGGAGATTTGTTGCTTCAATGTATCAGTCAGCGAATTATTAAAGGGATACGAAGAGGGGATGTTGTAGCGAGAATGGGAGGGGATGAATTTGCAATCATTCTTCACGATCTGACATCAGTTGAAGACGCTGGTGTGATCGCTTCAAATATTTTATCGTTGGTCTCCAAGCCTATATTGATTAAAGATAATAACCTTGAAACCAGCGTTAGCATTGGGATTTCTCTGTTGGATGAGAATAATACGAATGTTGACGACTTGGTGAAGTCTGCTGATACTGCCATGTACTATGCAAAAAAGCTGGGAAGAAATAAATATAAATATTTTAAAAAAGAAATGCAGGAAAAAGCAGAGAAGTCTAGCAAAATGCAAATTGCTCTGCATAAGGCAGTTAGTAACCACGAACTGGAATTATACTATCAACCCAAAGTTTCCTTTTCAAAATACCAGGTTGTTGGTGGTGAAGCTCTGTTGCGGTGGTTTCCACCAGGGCAGCCGATGATATCACCTGATGTTTTTATTCCAATTGCTGAAAGTAGTGGTCAGATTATTGATATTGGTTACTGGGTTCTTAAGCAAGCTTGTCAACAGATAAAAAAATGGAACGAATTAAACCAGATGAAAAACATGGTGTTGTCTGTCAATGTATCAACGATACAGTTGATGGCTGGTAATTTTGAAAACATATTAAAGAAAGTTATAGTTGAGAATAATATACCACCAGAAATGTTGGAAATTGAATTAACAGAAACAGGGGTTATGTTTGATCCGGTTAATGCAAAAAATGTATTGGGAACTATTCATGAACTGGGGGTTGCAATTTCAATTGATGATTTCGGTACCGGGCATTCTTCTATCGATCAATTAAGGCGGCTGCCGATCGACTCCATAAAAATTGACAGAAGTTTTGTTAAGGATATTGGTGTCGACAAACAGGACGAGGAAATTATACTCGCCATGTTGGCACTGGCCAGAACAATGGATATTCAGGTTATTGCTGAAGGTGTAGAAACGGCACAACAGGTAGATTTTCTTGTTGATGCAGGTTGTGATCTGTTTCAAGGCTATTTTTTCTCGAAACCTGTGGCTATTGATGATTATGAACGTTTTGTTTTCAATGGGTTGCCACAGACATTTCCTTTGCTTGCTCATTAAACTGGAGAACACTCATTTCTGAAGCGGATAGGTATTCGAATGGAATAAGCATAGATGTTCTTTAGTTGTTTCTTCTCTATAACATGGCGAAAACAATGAGTTAGTCATGTTACCTTTTTTCTCGTCAGCAAAAGGTTCTTTCATAAAATATAATAAGAGTATGTCTGTCGTACGCCTGGTTTTTGAATTAGTAATATAAGGCTGTGGGAAGTTAAGAGGCGGGCGTGATAGTAGTCATTGGAAACATCATTCATGTTTGTGAATGGTTTTATATAAGGGGGTGAGGTATGAAATGGAAGCTGATATTTATTCTGCCAATAGTCATTTTATTGATATTCTTCTCACTGGTTTATTATCAGGTTTATCAGTTTGAGCATAAATACGATGATTTACCACAGGTCAATGCAGTCCCCATAATTTCCCTGAAAAAAAAGAACATCCCATCTTACCGTGGACCGCATCCATCAAGAATAATCAGAAGCTCATTGTCTTCAGTAAAAAAAATTAATCTTGGAGAGGTCAGTGGTATTAAGCCAGATTATGCCAACGAATTGCAATATCCTTTTATTTGTAGCACGGAGGAGTCTGGCCTTGGCCAGCCACTGGTTGATAATCAGCAGGGGGTTGGTATTCCTGTTTATGAAGAGGAAAATGGAAGTAAGACAACAAAAATTATGGGTTATAGTAAAAACTGTTCTTCGCCAACTCGAGCGTCGTACTACTATAAAAGCACTGTTGATGGTGCTTTTTATCCTTTTACTTCAAAGGTTACTGATGTTGAGCTTATATCTTTAAAAGGCAAGAAGATTCCTTTTATTATAAGAGTTGAAATGGGAACCATTAATCGTTTTATTTATGCTATTGTTGCATTAAAAGGGGCTAATGGGACATTAGAAAGTCCTGATGGGACAAACTGGAATAATAAGCTGATTTATCAGTTTCGGGGTGGTGTTGGTATTGGTTATAAGCAAGGCAGAATTAACCCCTTATATCTGCTAAAACGCAGAGCAGAACAATTAAAAAATGGTTATGCAATCATTTATTCTTCAGCTAACCAGACATCTAATCACTACAATATCTGGTTAGCTGAAGATACTGCTCGTCGAGTAAAACATCAATTTAATCATCTGTACGGTGAAGAAGATTATCTTGTTGGTGTCGGGGGATCTGGCGGGGCTATTCAACAATATCTGATTGCACAGAATAATTCAAAATTTCTGGACGCGAGTATCGCTTTGTATTCTTATCCGGATATGGCGACTCAGACAATTTATGTTTTTGACTGTGAACTACTTGAATATTATTTTGATGTGGTGGATAACGATAATGACAAATGGGGTCGGTGGGAGAACCGGCAAGCGGTAGAAGGACTTAATTCGGTAACCGGTATAAAAAATCAGATATCGCTATTGTATGACCTGTCTTTGATATTACGTGGTTACAGTCCACCCTATCCACGTGGAATGAGTGAGTGTAGTAAAAGCTGGCGGGGAGTTACTCAGTTGGTCAATAATCCCAATTATGTTCATTACTATAAACGATTTAAGCCTCAGGTTTTAAAACAGACACATTTTAGTCATTGGGAAGATCTTAAAAAATTTTATGGTGTTGATCATCGAGGTTATGCGAGGACAACCTTTGATAATGTCGGGGTGCAATATGGATTGAATGCACTGATTGATAATAAAATCAGTATACAGGAGTTTTTAAAACTTAATGCAAAAATTGGTGGTTGGAAACCCCCTCATAAGATGCGACCTGAGCGCTACTGGGCTATTGGAGGAGAGTCTTCGTTAAGCGATTTTTCCGTCTGGAGCCAGCATAATATGCTACATGACGAAAATTCTGATAAAGATATTGTACCGCGTTCCAGGGGCAGTATTGAAGCAATGCGAGGTATTTATCAGTCAGGACATGTTTTTGTCGGAAAAGTTGATATTCCAATTATAGATTTACGTCACTATCTGGATGACGAACTAGATATGCACCACTCATCGGCTTCTTTCTCTACTCGCTTGCGTATTATTAGAGAGCAGGGACATGCAGATAACCAATTAATCTGGGTGACCAGAAAACCGCACCATCCACTGCAGGATGCGTTAGATTTAATGGATAAGTGGCTTATGAAAAAGAAAACACTTGATGCGCGCGGAGTTGTCAATTCGGTCCTTTTGAGCAAACCAGATACCGCTTCTGACCGATGTTACTCAAAAGATGGGGAAATTATTGCCGATGGAGAAGGGGTATGGAATGGGCGCTGGAATAAAAAGCCGACCGGGGTCTGTATGAAACGTTACCCCATTTATGGCGTGTCGCGTACCGTAGCAGGCGCCAGTCTTGCTGGGGATACTTACAAATGTGCATTACAGAGTATTGATAAAGCGATGCAAAATAATATTTATGGTGACATTAATATTAGCCCTTACAAAGGGCGCATGAAGCTGATTTTCCCAGATGGCGTTTGTGACTATACTCAGACCGATGTGGGACGACCACCGGGACTTTTTCTTGCCACCAGAGAATTACCTTCTCAAACTCCTGCTTCGAGTGCGGGTACGCAGACCGCAAAATAATCTACCATTAATAACGAAAAGATAATACACTGAGACATTGAGTCAGAACTCAGGTTGCTCATTGTGAATAAAATAAATAGAAGTTTTAAGCTTCAAAGGTTTTGTAAGAGATTATGGATTTAAATTCGGGGAGCCGCCATCAGACTCCATTAATTGTGACACTTGCCGCTCTCGTAATAGTGATTGCCGGATTAAAAGTGGCGGCACCGCTATTAGCCCAGTTTTTGTTGGCGTTGTTTATTGCGGTGGTTTGTACGCCATCAATTCACTGGATGGAAAGCAAAAAAATACCACGTAGTTTAGCTATATTCCTGGTACTGTTCGTTATTCTGGCATTTGTTTATCTGGTCGTTGTTCTGGTTGGAGATTCGATTCAGTCATTTAGTGATAATAAAACCCTGTATGTGCAAAAACTGGATGCTCAATTTCAAGCGTTGACCAGCTGGCTGGTGTCCATTGGCATTCCGGCTCAAGGCGTTGAAGTGTCTACGCTGGTTGAAAAGGCTGATATCATGTCGTTGGTTACCCGAGTTGTTGGTGGTCTGGGAACTATTTTTAGTGATTTTTTTGTTATATTTTTAAGTGTCATTTTTATTCTTGCAGAGATGACAAGCTTTCCGGAAAAATTTAAAAAAGCTTTTTCAGACAGCCAGGACAAAATGGTCCATGTTAATGCCATTCTTGGGAAAATCAGACATTATCTGGCGATTAAAACCGGGGCCAGTTTAGTCACCGGAATTCTGGTTTCGATACTTCTGGTGCTGATTGGCGTCGATTATCCCTTTTTATGGGGAATGCTCACTTTTCTACTTAACTATATTCCAAATATAGGCTCTATTATTGCTGCAATACCAGCACTTATTCTGGCATTAGTCCAGTTAGGGCCCATGGCTATGCTTTGGACTGCGGTCAGCTTTTTTGCGGTTAACAATTTGATTGGTAACTTTCTTGAACCTCGCTTTATGGGAAAAATGCTGGGGCTTTCTACATTAGTGGTATTTTTATCTTTAATTTTCTGGGGCTGGATTTTTGGTTCCGTTGGTATGTTTTTATCAATTCCGCTAACAATGACAATCAAAATTGCGCTGGATACTCATGAAGAAACTCGCTGGCTGGGTGTGATGCTTGGCGCTGAAGAGTAGACAGGCTAAAGAAATAGCGTGTTTTATCAATGGTAAGGCTTTGTCTGTTATTCGGGTCAATCAGATTTTGTAACAATTACACAAAGTTTTAAACACTCTGTATGCATAGGTTCACGTACACTGAATATTAATTTCAATGCGGGAGATTTAACGCTCCGTTAAGTCATCCAGTCTGCAACCAGCTTGTACGGGAGTCATTAAAATGTCTGCTACCAGACGGTCAGCTTTATATCGGGCTGTGCGTAATCGATGGGCAATATTGATGCATCGATATTCTCATTCTTCAGAAAGAATGCTTAATAACCCCCTGATGAGACCTGCGAAAAAGATAATTGTAACGATTGCAGGTTTGTTGATGATTTTAACTGGTGTCCTGTTGATCGTATTGCCAGGTCCGGCTATGTTATTTATTCCTCTGGGACTGGTTATTCTGGCAACAGAATATCCGATTGCAAAGAAATGGCTTAGAAAGTTTCAACGTATGTTAACTGCTTCGGCAAAAAAAGCCGATGACTTTTTTGCTCGTCGGAGAAAAAACTGAATTTCCATAGCATCATAAAATGCTGTTAAGTATTGCTTCTTGCTTTACATATTTCTTCGGTATTGTCCCCCAACTTTATATAAGGTTTGTGTGATCTGACCCAGTGAGCAGTACTTAGTTGCCTCCATTAATTCGTTAAAGATATTTTTGTTCTTAAGTGCTGCCTCCTCAATTAATTTTAACTGGATATCCGCATTTTCCTCATTGGCAGTGTGTAAACTTTCGAGCATTGTAATCTGATAAGTTTTTTCTTCTTGAGTAGAGCGAATAACTTCTCCAGGAATTACCGTGGGTGAGCCATCTGATGATAAGAAGGTGTTAACACCAATAATAGGGTAGTCTCCTGTGTGTTTTAATTCTTCGTAATACATCGATTCTTCCTGAATTTTTGAGCGTTGATACATCGTTTCCATCGCGCCGGATACTCCGCCACGTTCACTGATGCGTTCAAATTCGCAGAGCACTGCTTCTTCAACCAGACAGGTTAACTCTTCAATGATAAAAGAGCCCTGTAAAGGGTTTTGATTTTTATTAAGCCCCAACTCTCGATTAATGATTAGCTGAATGGCCATGGCACGTCTGACAGACGCTTCTGTTGGCGTTGTAATGGCTTCGTCATAGGCGTTGGTATGTAAAGAGTTACAATTGTCATAAATGGCGTACAAAGCCTGTAGTGTCGTTCTGATATCGTTAAAATCTATTTCCTGAGCATGCAAAGAGCGACCAGAGGTTTGAATATGATATTTCAGCATTTGAGCTCTTGAGTCTGCTTTATATTTTAACTTCATTGCTTTAGCCCAAATCCGTCTGGCAACTCGACCGATTACTGCATATTCAGGATCAATACCATTAGAAAAGAAGAAACTGAAATTTGGTGCAAACTTGTTGATGTCCATGCCACGAGCCAGATAATACTCTACAAAAGTAAATCCGTTGGCCAGGGTAAAGGCCAGTTGAGAAATAGGGTTTGCTCCGGCTTCTGCGATGTGATAACCGGATATAGAAACAGAATAAAAATTACGGATATTTTTTTCAATAAAATATTCCTGTACATCCCCCATCAGCTTTAACGCAAATTCGGTTGAGAAGATACAGGTGTTTTGCGCCTGGTCTTCTTTTAAAATATCAGCCTGTACGGTTCCTCTGACCTTTTGAATGGTATCGTATTTGATCGTCTGGTAAGTTTCTGCGGGTAGAACCTGGTCACCGGTAACCCCCAGAAGCATTAAACCCAGCCCATCATTTCCTTCTGGAATATCACCCTGGTATAGAGGTTTTTGTAGTTTTTTCTGATTATAAATGGTTTTTATTTTTTCACTGACTTGTGAGGTAAGATTGTTCTCTCTGATATAAATTTCGCATTCTTGATCAATGGCTGTATTAAGAAAAAAACCAACGAGTACTGGCGCAGGACCATTAATGGTCATAGAGACTGATGTTGTCGGGTTGGTAAGCCGAAACCCTGAATAGAGTTTTTTTGCATCGTCAAGACAGCAGATTGAAACGCCTGCGTTTCCAATTTTACCGTAAATGTCAGGTCGATAATCCGGATTGTCTCCGTATAATGTTACTGAATCGAAAGCGGTTGATAAACGAGCAGCGGGCATATTCTTTGAAACATAGTGAAATCGTCTGTTGGTTCTTTCGGGGCCACCTTCTCCGGCAAACATGCGAGTAGGGTCTTCACCTTCACGTTTAAAAGGAAAAACGCCAGCAGTATAGGGAAACTGACCGGGATAATTTTCCTGTAGCTTCCATTTCAGCCGATCAGCCCAGCCTGAATATTGTGGGACTGATATTTTAGGAATTTTCAGGTCAGATAATGAACGACTATGGGTTTTTATTTTTATCTCTTTATTTCTTACTTTAAAAGAATAGTATTCCTGTTGATATTGTTGGCATTCCTCTTCCCAGTCATTGAGTATCTTACTATTTTCTCTGTCGAGTTTCAGTTCGGTATTTTCTAATAATTGTTCAAGAGAATTTTTCAGTGCTTTGTCATTATCGACCAGTTTGAGTGTTTCAACCAGGCTTTGTACTTTTTTAGCCTGGCTGGACTGTTGAGTAACCCATTCATCATACTGACGGTTATTCTCTGCAATTTCTGCCAGGTAGCGGATGCGCCTGGGGGGGATGATATTGATTTTTTCTGAGTGTTCATCATTTGATGTTAACTGACTGTTCAGGTCTGTCTTAGCATGAGAGTTGATTAACTGAATAAGATGAAGATACAACTGGTTGGTACCTTCGTCGTTAAACTGACTGGCTATAGTGCCATACACCGGCATTTCATTCATTGGTGTTTCAAATAAGCCCTGGTTACGCTGGAATTGTTTCTGTACATCACGTAGTGCATCGGGAGCACCTCGCTTATCAAACTTATTGATTGCAATAATGTCTGCAAAGTCCAGCATATCGATTTTTTCAAGCTGGGTTGCTGCACCATACTCTGGTGTCATGACATACATGGAAACATTTGAATGTTCTTCTATTTCTGTATCTGACTGTCCAATTCCAGAAGTTTCCAGAATGATTAAATCAAAGTCGGCTGCTTTTACAATATTAACCGCAGCCTGAATATGTGGTGAAAGTGCAAGGTTTGACTGTCTGGTGGCCAGAGAGCGCATATAGATACGTTTATCATGAATGGCATTCATCCTGATGCGGTCACCCAGCAAGGCACCACCAGTTTTTCTCTTGGATGGATCGACCGAGATAATCGCAATTTTTATTGCCTGAAAATCCATCAGAAAACGACGAACCAGTTCATCAACGATTGATGATTTTCCTGAACCACCTGTTCCTGTTATTCCCAGAACGACAGCGTTGCCATCTTGCGCTGTTATATTTATACGATTAAATATTTCTTTATTTTCTTCTGGATAGTTTTCGGCTGCAGAAATTAACTGACCAATTTCCTTATGATCCTGGGGGGAGGGGATTGAGTCGGGGGCATGTTGTCCGGTGGCAAAGTCGGCCTGTTGTATTAAATCATTAATCATCCCCTGTAGTCCCAGTTGACGTCCGTCATCGGGGGAATATATTCGGGCCACCCCATATTGTTGCAATCTTTTTATTTCTTCAGGAAGGATAACGCCACCACCTCCGGCAAAAACCTGAATGTGAGCACAATCTTTTTCTTTTAGCAGATCTATCATGTATTTGAGATATTCTTCGTGTCCTCCCTGATAAGATGTGATAGCAATCGCTTGCACATCTTCCTGAATGGCGCAATCAACAACTTCCTGAACACCGCGATTATGACCTAGATGGATGACTTCGCAACCACTGGACTGAATAATCCTTCGCATAATATTAATGGCCGCATCATGGCCATCAAACAGTGCGGCTGCGGTTACGATTCTTATTTTATGTTGGGCCTGGTAAGGAGATTGTGACATTATTTATTTTACTCTTAATGCTTTTTGTTATTGAGTCTGGCAGTACATCGCAATTTTCAAGCGAGTTTACCGTTTTTGAGAAAACCAGGTTGATAGTCTCACTGATTTTTCTGTTGTACTGATTCTTCTGTTATTCGAGAGTCTTAATTATTTGAGAGTACCAATTATTCGAGTCTACCGATTATTTAAAGGATGAATCGAATAAAAGATATCTCCAGATGAATTAATTAACGCATTAATTCATCAAATGATACGTTGAGTGAAAGTATATGGATGATGAGCTGGATTTAAAAGCTGTTTTTTGCAGCGCTGATTTTAAAGAAGGGTTTAAAATGAAGTATTGAGAGTGTCCGGGCTGTTATCCGTAGCGGAATGACAGGCTGTGAGCGAGACTGCTAATCTCTGGCTTTTCATTGCTGAATAGCCAGAGGTTGATATTTTGACCGTTTTCGGTAAATGTATGGACTGAATAGGGCCTGTTCTCTGGTAGGTTTTTTCTTTCAGGCTATTTAGTTTAAATTAAACCGGTAACTTCCTATGCCACGAAGAATAACTTCTTGTGGTCCTTTTGCGTTGGGGTAGTTACGTCGAAAAACCTCTTTAACAGGCAGCAAATCAAACACTTTTTCAATGATAAATTCATTTTGATCACATTGATCGTTTGGGCTGTAATTTATCAATGTGTCCAGTTTTACCGGCATTGTTTCAATAAAAGTATTATGCGTAAAAAAGTCAAAGTGATGGCTACCACAACCGCCTGCTATTTCAAGCCTCATGGTGAGTATATCTTCATTTATCTGAGCACTTTCTATTTCGAACGAATCCGAGATAGTATCTATTAGATTAATGTCCGTAATATGCACGGGTTTTTGTGATAACGCAGTAATACCGTCTAAGCCCTGACAATCAGTTTCTATTGCAATCATTGCATTTTGATTATGCGCTTCGCAAGCATTTGAGTAAGTTATATATCTACTGGTTGGACAGGGTGTTGTTATGCACTGTACACCAGCGAGTGTTTTTTTTGCGCAAACAGGTCGGTATTCTCGTGTGCACATGCCAGGCATACAGGACAGGTTGTTTTGTTTGTCGAGAGAGCACTTTTGCCGCTGGCTATTAATGATTTCCAGTTCGAATAACTGTTGATTTCGAAAAAGTGGTATTTTATGTGTACCGTCGGAAGTTATCTGATGACTGGTGTTTGATATATGTTCAGCAAGCGTAACCGGTTTGTTAATTCCTGTCGCGTTTACTTCCAGTACTTTCAGGGAAGGCTGGCTGGATTTATTTCGGCTAAAGGAGTCATCGCAACCAATTAGTAGCGACAATAATACTAGTAAGCGTAAGCATGTCATCTTATTTTACCCATGTTAAGGAATGAGCAATTAGATTATTCAAAAACGCGAATACTTAATGATTTACAGGTATCATAATATGGTCAAAGAGTATTGCTGTTTGTATCGGTTTGTAGTTTTGTCGATTTGTAGTGGTACTGATTTGTAGTTGTGTTGATTTGAAAGTATGCTCTGCCAGCGTTGGTTGTCAGGGCATTATAGAGAGGGTTCATAGTTTTTTACAAATTGTATAATTTCAGATTTAGGTAGTGGTCTTGAGAACAAATAACCCTGAGCGTAACGGCAGTTGAGATTAATTGCCAGTTGTAGCTGTTCTTCTGTTTCGATACCTTCTACAACGATATCCATTCCAAGATTTGAGGCCAGAAAACCAATAGACTCGATTAGTGTAATATTATTTTCACTATCAGAACTTGATTGAATAAAAAATCGGTCCAGTTTTATCAGATCAAATGGAAATTGATGTAAATAGCTGAGAGAAGAGTAACCAGTACCAAAATCATCCAGTAGTACTTTCATTCCAATCGATTTAAGCTCCTGTACAAATAGTGTCGCGGCGCGAAAATCATCGACTAGCAGGCTTTCGGTAATTTCTGCATTGAGCAAAGCGGGATTTAAGTTGTACTCCATAATTTGCTGACGAATAAACTCATCAAGTGTTCGTGATAGAATCTGAACCGCTGAAATATTAATATTAACATAAAGCTCTGCGGTCTTTGCGTGGGTGGCAAATTCTTTTAATCCCTGACAAGCCATAATGATGACTGAATCACCCAGCTCCTTTATTATCCCAGTTTCTTCCGCAATAGTGATAAATTCAACTGGACTGATATAACCCAGAGTAGGATGTTTCCAGCGCAAAAGTGCCTCGAGTCCAACAATACTCTGATCGAATAAATCCAGAATGGGTTGATAGTAGAGGCGTATCTGACTGGTACCGATGGCATGGCGTAAGTCATGCTCCAGTTGCAAACGTTTCGAAATGATTTTTTTAATGGCTGCGTCAAAAAGACAATAACGGTTTTTGCCATTATGTTTTGCCTGGTACATGGCCGAATCGGCATCTCCCAGTACCTGAATACTATTATCAGTACCAATTTTTGCCAGCCTTACGCCGATACTGGCACTGGTAAATAATGAGTGTTTTTCGACATCAACAGGGACTTTGAGCTGATTAAGTACACGTTCAGCCAGATTAATTGCAATGGATTCTGATGTGACGTTGTACATTAAGATACAAAATTCGTCACCACCCAGCCTGACCACTATATCATCTCCGCGCATACAGCCTTTCAGACGCTTGGATACTTCAATTAAAAACAGATCGCCTACCTGATGACCCAGGCTATCATTAATAATCTTAAACCGATCAAGATCCAGAAAAAGCAGCGCGATATCGCTGGCATTATCGGTAGGTTGTGTTGCCAGAATTGTAGCGAGCTTTTCTGTTAGAAATTTTCTGTTAGGTAACTGGGTCAGTGAATCATGTAGAGAGTCGTGTTTTAATTTTTGTTCTATATTTCTGCGGTTAATAATGGTTTTTTCAAGGATAGAAGTTCTCTCTTTTACTCTTCGCTCCAGGTTTTCATGAGCTTTATGTAGTGATACTGCATCTTGTTTACGTAATATGGCCGTTGAAACCTGTTTGGCAATAATTTTTAATACCGATAAATTCTCCAGGGAATGAACGTGTTTCTTCTCATAACTTTGAATAGCAATAACACCAAACGTTTTGTCGTTGTCCTGTAGTGGCGTACCAAGCCATGATACTGAAATGGGACCGGTTGATCTTTGTTCAAAATCTTCTTTCTGGTTGACCAACAGTGTTTCCCCACTGAGTAAAACTTCAACAGTGAGACTTGGTGAAAGGTCATTGCTGGATAAATCAACGGGAATATCCTCTGGTCTTTCTTCAAATTGGTCAAAAAAGTAGGGAAATTCAATATGCGAAGTTTCTTCATTAAAAATTGCAATATACGCATTCTCGGCGTACATCAATTCTCCAACTATTTTATGGACCTCTTCGAAAAGTTCATCAAGGTTAGTCGTTGTGCTGACGAGTTCTGTTATTTTAAATAAAGCAATTTGTATATTTTCGCTATTTTTGCGAACTTCAATTTCTGCTTCCAGCATGATATTGGTATCATGTAGTTCCTTTGTTCTGATTGATACTCTGTTTTCCAGCTCAAGATTAGCTTCTTTTAACTGTTTGTGAGCAATCATCAGTGCTTCGGCATCCTGCTTTTTCCTTAAGCCCGCTGCAATATGCTGAGAAACGTAACCCAGCAGGCTGGCATCGCGCTTATTATATCTGAAATCTTTTTGATAACTCTGAATAACGATAGCACCCAGTACTTTATCATCCAGGATAAGTGGCACGCCAAGCCAGTCTTCCGGGGGTTTCCCCCGGCTGGTAAATTTGAGGAATTCAGTGCGAGATAAGTGCTGAGGATTACCTGATTGAATCACGTTAAACGTGGGGGTTCCTTCAAACTGCGTAAAAGGTATTTTTTTATCTCCCGAAAAAATGGGGTCATTTATATTTTGTTGATCGTCTTCATCGTCTTTGTAGTAGGGAAAACTGATACAGTTTTCCTCTTTATGATAGAGCGCAATAAAGAGGTTTTTGGCGGTTGTCAGTTCTGTAATAATAAAGTGGAGTTCTTTAAAATAGGTGCCGATTTCTTCAGTTGAATGTGTGAGGTCAACTATTCTGAAGAGGGCATTTTGAAGTTTTCTGGTTGTGGAAAAGCGCGTTGCCTCATGTTTTAACTGAGCAATTTGGCGATCGCGCTTTTCTAACTCCAATAAGAGTTTTTGCGTAGATTTCTCTTTATCTTTGTTCAATAGGCTTGATTATACTTCTTATTTTCTTTCTGTGAGTATAGTTGTAAATGAGAAAAAGTTCTTAATATTCGCGAACCTGTGTCCTTAATTAATGATTTAACCTTTATTTTCAATATTTATACCCAAATTCCTGCATCTTCAAGGAGTTTGGGTATAAATCAGATAAAGAAAAATAGAATACGGGTGTCTATTTCTGCTTTAGAAATGAACCATTCAAGCTCAGGAGTCCGAAATAGCTGTTGATAACCGCTCCAGTAATAACTCTGTGTCTTGCCAGCCAATGCAACCATCGGTAATGCTTTTACCAAAAGTTTCTGCTTTACCATCAACGAGCTTCTGGTTGCCTTCTTCCAGAAAACTCTCAACCATGACGCCAAATATGTTTTTTTCACCTTGTTTTATCTGGTTACAGATATCGTCACAGACTTCCAGTTGGCGTTTAAACTGTTTAAGACTATTAGCATGGCTAAAATCAATCATCAGGTTACTGTTAAGCGATTCATTTTTTAGCTGCTCTACCACTGATTTAATATTTTCCTGGTTATAATTTGGTTTTTTTCCTCCACGCAGAATAATGTGACAATCCTTATTGCCTGTTGTTTGAACAATAGCAGAATGTCCATATTTGGTGACAGATAAAAAATGATGTGAGGACTGAGCAGCTTTGATCGCATCTGTCGCTATTTTTATGTTGCCGTCAGTACCATTTTTAAAGCCTACCGGGCAAGATATGCCCGATGCAAGCTCTCGGTGAACCTGTGACTCAGTGGTTCTTGCTCCAATCGCTCCCCAGCTCATCAGATCAGCAAGGTACTGCGGCGTAATCATATCCAGATATTCGCCTGCAGTGGGTAATCCCAGCAGGTTAATATCCAGCAGCAGTTTTCTTGCAAGACGTAACCCATCATTAATATTAAACTGATTATCCAGTGTTGGGTCATTGATTAAACCTTTCCAGCCAACAGTCGTGCGGGGTTTTTCAAAGTAAACCCGCATGACAATTTCTAAAGTAGACTGATATTTTTCACGTAAAGTTAGTAACTTTCTGGCGTAAACCATGGCTGCTTCTGGATCATGGATTGAGCAGGGGCCAATTATGACGAGCAGACGGTTATCTTTGCGATTAAGAATGTTATGGATCGCATTGCGGCCGTTAACGACTGTATTACGAGCTGTCTGGCTGGCGGGGTATTTTTCCAGAAGCGCGACTGGTGGTAACAGCTCTTTAATTTGTTCAATTCTCAGGTCATCGGTTTGATAAGGCATAATTTCTGTCGATCTGGTTTACTTGATTATGATTAATTATTCGATAATAAACCAGGATATGCAATCTTGTTTGATTATAAGAAAGCAATAATTAAATAAATAGACGGGCTATTAATTGCAGGTTCAAGTAGAAAGTAGAACATTAAGATGACTTGCTTGCTTTAGCAAATAATGGGTCGTTTTTTTAGTAATTCTTAAATTTGTGGAGCTATCAGGGAGACTGAATTATTAAGGTGATTGATTTATCAGGATGACTAAATTATAGCCGGTAATATATATTTTTCGATGAGTGTAAATGGAGAGTCATACAGGTTATTTGTATAGTTTTGTGCAGTGAAAGCAATAACCATATCAAATTCAGGAATGATCACGATGAATTGGCCACCATAACCTCTGGTGGAATAAAAAGGAATGAGCTGTTCATTGTATTTTAAATCGCCCAACCACCACTGATAACCATAACCTGTCGTGTAATTCCAGTCCAGGGAAACACTTTTATTGAGAGTACGGTTAATCCAGTTTTCACTAATAACCTGCTGGCCGTTCCATTTTCCATTATTAAGATAAAGCTGGCCCAGTTTAGCCATGTCTCGGGTCATTAAAACCAGACCGCTACCCGTATTTGGAAAACCTGTAGGGGTCATTAACCAGTCAGTCGCTTTAATCTGTAAAGGTTCAAATAGATATAGTTGAGCAAAATCTTCCATTGGCATGCCTGTTGCTCGCTCTACCAGCAAACCTAATGCAATAGAAGCAACCGTATTATACTGATAAGTAGTACCTGGTTTTTCAACAATGGGTAAATCTAACAGGGCTTTAACAAAATCATTGTTGTTATCGGTAAGCTCAGTCAGACTGTTTTTTTCGTCACCAAATGGATGAGACCATTCATCCCATTTGAGTCCCAGTTGCATGGTTAGTACATTTTCCAGGGTCATTTCTTCTTTTCTGAGATCCCAGTTCTGATATTCGGCATAATCGAAAAACTGATAAAAAGGGGTTGATATATCAGGAATAAAACCCTGATCCGATGCGATTCCAACGAGTGCAGAAACAAAACTCTTACTGGTCGAGTGCATGACATGCCGTTCCAGTTCATTATTTCCAACTGAGTCATCATAATGATTGAGTTCTTTACGGAAGTTTTCATGGAGCAGGAGTTTGCCATTTCTGACAATTGACAGTGAATCAACACCTGGGTGAGTACCATTGTGGATATTGTTGATCAGCTGGTTGATTGGATGTTCGCTGAGCTGGTGGTCATTTAAATGTCCTGTTACCCAGCCATCATCGGTGGTTTCTGGCATGACGTATTGGTAATTGAGCGGTGGCTGAGTATCATCAACAGTGCCTTCTGAACAGGCAGATATCAGTCCTGCCGTTAGAAACAGTAAAAGCACTCGTTTTAGATGAAACACAGACATTCTTTGTCAAATAGCCCTTTAGCCAGTCTGAATGTTCTCTAAAATAGCAAGCAGAGCTAAGGTTGTACAAGTGAAATATGCGCATTCTAGAAATTTAGTGAAAAAGAGATACCTGTAAATACTTCGGATTCTGCTTCCCAGTACTCACTATCGATATTTCGCCAGCGAGTCATTAGTTCAACTTTTAAAACTTCCATAGAATAGCCGGCAGCAATTCCAAAGAAAGTGTCTACTTTGTCGCTATTATTATCGCCATAGTGAAACTCTGTATTATCGACATTAACCCTGAAGTCTCCAAACATTAGTTCAGTCAGGTCAATGCCTGCTTCTGCATAAAGACTGATTTGTGAAAAATAACCAAATTTTGCTGAGGCTTCCCAGGCAAAATACTCTTCAGTACGGTATTCTTTTGTTGTGACATTGGCGTAGTTAAATGAAGAACTGAAACCGAAGCCCAGGTGATTGTGTGGGTCAATACTGGTGTTTCCAAAGCCAAGGCTACGAATGGTATCAGGGCCGTTAAATTCATGATTATAAAAAATCGAAGTTTCAGCGCTGGCATTAACGCTAAACGCTGCTGAAAGCGTTAATGTTGTTATCGAAATCAGTTTTGAAATAGTATTCATGGTTAATAAATCAGTGTTGATTGAAATTAACCACAGTTTACCTGATTTAAAATGAACTCAATCTGAATTTTCAAAGGACTGATTTTCGTTTATTATTTGCAGTTGACGAACGAGAAATGAGAGAAAACTATTGAAAGGTCCATTGGCAAAACTACGTGCCGAGTTAAATACCGTTGTTAATTATCGATTGCCTGTTGGCGATCAGGAGCTGGAATTAAACTCGTTGCTGGGACAAAAGCTCAGGCTTGAGTTTATCGGTAAAATTAACTGTCTGTATTGTGGTAAGGCGACAAAAAAGAGTTTTTCTCAAGGTTATTGTTACCCCTGCATGAAAAAGCTGGCACGTTGTGATATGTGCATTATGAAACCGGAAACTTGCCATTTTCATGAGGGGACCTGTCGAGAACCTGAGTGGGCACAGAAAAACTGCTTTGCACCCCATTTTGTTTATTTATCAAACACTTCTGGGTTAAAGGTGGGAATAACCCGCCATTCTCAAATTCCTACAAGATGGATTGATCAGGGTGCGACTCAGGCGATGACCTTATTTAAGGTAAATAGCAGGTTATTGTCTGGAAAAATAGAAGTTGTTTTTAAAGCTTTGATTGCTGATAAAACAAACTGGCGTGCTATGCTCAGAGGAAATGCTGCACCGAGAGACCTGGTTAATGATGCGGTAGAAATGAAGGCACAACTTGCTGAGTCTTTAGCGAGTGTCAGTGACGACCTGGAAGAAGGCTCAATAGAATCACTTGATAGTGACGTGGTTGAAATTAATTATCCGGTGCTGACCTATCCAGATAAAATTGTTTCACACAATTTTGACAAAAATCCAGTGGTTGAAGGGATTTTGCTTGGGATTAAGGGGCAGTATCTTATTTTTGATACCGGGGTTATTAACATCAGAAAGTTTACTTCTTATCATGTGTCAGTCTGTGAGTGAGAACACCAGAATTCTCCGATTGATAATCAGAGCTCCTGGAAGGATTAATACTCGTTGAGTAAACATGCGTTTTTATATGACAATCAACCAGTTAGAGACCTGGCGTGGATTTTTTCCTCGCCTTCATTATTTTCTTCCTCGGCATTACTATCGAAACATCAGCCTCTGGATTTACCCTGGTTTGGCCAATTGGATAAAGATTTCATAAGTCTTGAAAAACACTTGTCCACAAAAAACATGAATATGATTGGTGGCTATTTTGAAGCTTTGTGGGAGTTTTATTTAGGTCATTCACCAGATAATCGGCTGATTGCCAGTAATATTCAGGTATTTGCAGATAATAAATGCATGAATGACAAAACCAGAGAGCTTATTTCTGATAGTGACATGAGTATAAGTCAAGTTGATGATTTTAATAAAAAAGAACGTAGAGGACGCACTCTCGGAGAGTTTGATTTTATTTATTATAATAAGTCCTCGGCTGAGTATCGTCATCTCGAAGTGGCCATCAAATATTATCTGGGTGTGCCCGAGCCCACCAGAGGTAGTACCTTAGCTGATAATTCATCAATGAATTGCTGGTATGGCCCCGCAACTCGAGACAGGCTGGATATAAAGCTTAACAAGTTAGTCAGGCATCAATCAAAGTTGTCACTTTCGCAAGAAGGTCGAGAGGTATTACAAAGTCTGGGGCTTAACCAGCAGTCCATTGAAAATATAAAACGGGAAATCTGTTTATCTGGTTACCTGTTTTATCCTATGAAAGAAGTCATGCTTCCTCCGTCAGAGATTCACCCACAACATAATCGAGCGCTCTGGCTACATTTGAGTTGTTTGTCTCTACTGATTAGCAGGGAGCACTTATGGGGAGTGGCAAAAAAGCCTCACTGGCTGTCACCTGTTGTTCAGTCCGCAGACAAACTGCTGGATAATCAACTGTTTGAGCGGGCAGTCAGAAAGCACTTTGCTAAATCTCAGGTACCAGTGCTTTACGCTCGTTATTCAAAGTTATGTTGCAAAACTCGGGTTGATGTGCCGTCTGAATATTTAGCAAACCCTCGTTATTACGTTGAACAGTTAATCTTTATTGTTCCTGATAGCTGGCCATTAGCCGATTGAGCAGCCTGCTTTACAAGGCTTTTGCAGGCCTTTTGTTGATAGAATGATGCCCTTAAAATGAATAAAATTTCCAAAATGGCATAAATACCTTTAATGCCCACTGTTTCCGGCGTTAAATTAGGCTATAATTGCGCGTTTATTTTTAACCAGCCGGGATTATTTCATTGAATAAAGCATTTAAAGCCGTGAAAGGGATGAACGATTGTTTGCCCGCAGCCTCTCCAGTCTGGCACTATCTGGAGAATACTCTGCGTCAGGTCGTTGCCAGTTTCGGTTATTCAGAAATACGTACACCGGTAATAGAAAATACTCAGCTGTTTTGTCGTTCCATTGGTGAAGTGACTGATATTGTTGAAAAAGAGATGTATACCTTTGTTGATAAAGGTAAAGACAGTTTGACTTTACGCCCGGAAGGTACTGCGTCGTGCATCAGAGCGGCTGTAGAGCATGGTTTAACTTATAACCAGCAACAACGGCTCTGGTATATGGGCCCAATGTTTCGTCGTGAAAACCCGCAAAAAGGACGCTATCGCCAGTTTCATCAGTTTGGTGCCGAAACATTCGGTATTGCTGATCCTGATATCGATGCAGAGCTTATTGCGATGACTGCTATGTTGTGGCAAAAACTTGGTTTTGCTGATACTGTTCGGCTGCAATTGAATTCTCTGGGAAGTAATGAGGCTCGTGAAGCCTATAAATTGATTCTGGTTAATTATTTTAAGGATAATTTTGAACAACTGGATAAAGATAGTCAGCGCAGGCTCGATTCAAATCCGTTGAGAATACTGGATAGTAAGAACCCGGAACTTGTTGATTTAATCAAGAATGCACCGAAGTTGAATGAGCACCTTGATGAAGCGTCACAACTTCATTTTACTAATTTGTGTAATAAACTCGACGTACTGGGAATTGACTATCAAATCAATCCAACCTTGGTAAGAGGTCTGGATTACTACAACCGAACGGTATTTGAATGGGTAACCGACGCGCTGGGGGCACAAGGTACTATTTGCGCGGGTGGACGTTATGATGGTCTGGTTAAGCAGCTTGGCGGTCAGGATACTCCGGGTTGTGGGTTTGCGATGGGGCTTGAGAGAATTATTCTGCTATTAGAACAGCAGATTGAATTGTCGACAAAACTTTCCCCCGCCGTTGATGTCTACCTCTGCATGTTAGGAGAAAAGGCCGAAATCGAAGGTTTAAAGTTAGCCCGGAAAATCAGAGAACAGTTACCATTGGTCAGGTTGCAGATGCATTGTGGTGGCGGTAATTTTAAGAAGCAATTAAAAAGAGCAGATAAATCTGCGGCTCGTCTGGCCATTATTCTGGGAGATGATGAAGTGGTTAATCAAAGTGCAGGTATAAAATTTTTAAGAGAACAGCGAGAACAACTATTACTTTCACAAGACGATCTGATGAATCAGTTAGTTGAACTTTTAAAATAGAGTGTTGACCGATCGGTTAAAGAGAACTGGTTTAAAAAGACTGGTTTAAAAGAATATTAATTATTATTTTAAGTAGAATTTAGAACAAATTTAAAACGATACTGGGAGTTAAACGTGAGTTACGAAACTGAAGAACAACAAGTAGAAAGATTGAAAGAGTGGTGGAATGATAATGGAACGCCACTGGTCGTTGGTGCTGTATTAGGGCTTTCTGCTTTTTTTGGCTGGAAATATTGGGAACATCAAGAAGTTTCTTATCAGGAATCCGCTTCAGATCTTTATCTGAAAGTGAGCGAAATTCTGGAGAGTGAGAAAAAAGAAGGCCTGGCTGAAAGTGCTGAAGCCGTAAAATCTGAATTTCCAAAATCGAGTTACGCTATTTTATCGGCTTTCCAACTGGCCAGACTTGCTGTAGAAAATAAAGAGCTTGATAAAGCTGCTGTAGAATTGAACTGGGTGCTTGATAACCATCAGGACAATGAGTTGTCTGCCATAGCGAGTATTCGTCTGGCTCGAGTTCTTATTGAGCAAAAAAAATATCAACAGGCTTTACCTCTGGTAGAAATGGAAGAAAACTCCGGTTATTACGCACTAGCTAATATGGTAAAAGGTAATGCGTTTTTAGCGATGAATAAGAAAGATGATGCTCTGGCTGCATATCAGATAGCGAGTGCTGATAAAGGTGTTATCTCCAGAAACCCAGCTTTAAAAATAAAAATCGATCAGTTAACGTCAGAAAAAGTTAATTTATCAAAAACGGTTAGTAAAGAAGCTGATACAACTAAAAACGTTAAAGTGAGCGAGCCAGAAACTGGTGGGTCTGACACTCAAGTGACGGTTGTTGACAATCAGTCTGCGAGTGACGCGTCTACGGTAAAACAGGTGACACTTAAACCGGTTGAAAAAACTCAGGAGAAAACTAAACAGGAAAAGAACGGAGAAGTTAAATAATGCGTCTGTTTTACACCGGACTATTATTATCTGTACTGGCTTTATCGGGTTGTAGTGACGACGACATAGATATTTATGAGCCAGATCCTCTGGTTGACCTGGATAATAAATTTAGTACTGAAGTACTCTGGTCGACAGATATCGGCGATGAAGCACTGGATAAAACGGCAAAAATTTCTCCGGTTTATGCTTACGAAAAAATATTTGTAGCAGGGAATGATGGTTCTGTTGCTGCAGTTAATCCCGAAAATGGCAAAATTATCTGGAAAACCGAATTGGGAGTGCCTGTTGGTGGTGGTCCTGCTGTTTCCAGCCAGCTGGTTGCTGTAGGTACTCAATCAGGAGAAGTGATTGTACTTGACGCTGAAAAAGGCACAGAAAAATGGCGTAGAACAGTTTCCAGTGAAGTGATTTCTAGTCCTGCTATTGGTGATGGCTATGTGGTTGTCAGAACCGTTGATGGAAAAGTCACAGCATTTGACCTGGCTGGCGAGCAAAAATGGTTTTATGATCAGTCTATGCCTAAACTGACATTACGTGGTAATTCTGCGCCTGTCATTGTTGGTGGTGGTGTCGTTTCAGGTTTTTCAAATGGCAAGCTGGCCGTTTTCCTTCTGGAAAATGGACAAATAGCCTGGGAAAAAACGATTACAGCGCCTTCTGGACGTTCAGAAATTCAGCGGCTGGTTGATGTTGATATAAAACCAATGGTTGCAGGAAAGAATATATACGTTGCAGCCTATAATGGTAACCTTGTCAGCGTAAAAGCGAACAATGGCGAAACAGTCTGGCAACGAGAACTTTCTACTTTCCAGGAGATTACTCTGTCAAATCTGATGTTGCTGGTTACTCACGAAAACAGTTATGTCAGCGCGGTTAACCGCTCCAATGGCGTGATGTTATGGACTCAGAAAGATTTGCATCGTCGTCAATTATCCGCGCCAGTGAGTGTGGGAGATTATGTTGTTGTCACTGATTTTGAAGGTTATCTGCATTGGTTATCCAGAAAAGATGGTTCTTTGTTAAGTCGAAGAGAAATCGATTCGGATGGTATTGGTGCTGAGCCTCTGGTTATCAATGACAAAGTAATATTATTAAGTTATAGCGGCACTCTTTACGCTGTTAAAAAGAAATAAGGTTTTTATTTTAATGCTACCTGTAATTGCGCTTGTAGGGCGTCCCAATGTTGGTAAATCTACGTTATTTAATCGATTTACCCGTACACGAGATGCGCTGGTAGCTGATTTACCCGGGTTAACTCGTGATCGTCAGTACGGTCATGCCGTGCTTCATGAGCAGCCTTTTATTATTATCGATACTGGAGGGATTACCGGAGGCGAGGTAGGGGTTGATGGCTTGATGGCTGAGCAATCTATGCAAGCGGTCAGAGAAGCAGATATTACTTTGTTTATTGTTAATGCCAGAGAAGGCTTAACAACAACAGATGAAGAAATTGCTCAACAACTGAGAGTTGAGAATAAAAAAATTCATCTTGTTGTCAATAAAGTTGATGGGCTCGATCAAAATACCGTCCTGAGTGATTTTTTCTCTCTGGGGTTTGAGTCTGTTTCTGCAATTGCGGCTTCACATGGGCGCGGCGTGAATAAGCTAATTGATGATGTCATTTTTCCTGCGCTTAATATAAGGCTTGATCAGGAGAAGGATGCGCCAGATGAAACGGAAGCGGAAGTTTCTGAAGACGGTAAAGAAGTCGGTCCAAAGCTCGCTATTATTGGTCGACCGAATGTCGGTAAATCTACGCTGGTCAATCGAATGCTGGGTGAAGATCGGGTTGTTGTCTATGACATGCCGGGGACGACTCGTGATTCAATTTATATTGAAATGGAACGACGGGATAAAAAATATACGTTAATTGACACTGCGGGTGTGCGTAAACGCGGAAAGGTTAAGGAAACGGTAGAAAAGTTTTCTGTTTTAAAAACTCTGCAGGCAATTAATGACGCAAATGTTGTCATCATGATCTTTGATGCCAGAGAAGGCATTACCGAGCAAGATCTAAATCTATTAGGCTTTGCTATTGATGCTGGTCGCTCGCTTGTTCTGGGAGTGAACAAATGGGATAACATGAGCGAAGATAAGAGAAATGATGTCAAAGAGGCAATTGCCAGGCGTTTATATTTTGCGGATTTTGCCAGGCTTAAATTTATATCTGCGTTACATGGCACAAATGTTGGACATTTATGGGAAGCGGTTGATGAAGCCTATGCGAGTGCCAGAGTTAAGATGACAGCATCCAGACTGACTCGTATTCTGGAAACCATTGTTGCAAAGCATCAGCCTCCGGCAAAAGGGCGATTTAAAAGCAAGTTACGTTATGCGCATCCTGGAGGACATAATCCGCCAAGAATCGTTATTCATGGTAACCAGACAAAATCTTTACCTCAATCTTATTTACGTTATCTCGAAAAGAGTTTTCGTGAAGCGCTTAAAATTGTTGGTACACCGATTAAATTTGAAATGAACGAAAGTAAAAATCCTTTTGAAGGCCGTAAAAAGAAAGTGACTGCAGAATTGCAGGAAAAGTCTCGTAGAAACAGAGCACGCTATAAAAAATATAATAAGAAAAAACAATAACTGAATTCTGGATTAGTTAATAGGCGTTAGAGCCACCCTTGAGGTGGCTTTTTTTATGGTTGTAAGAAAAGACAATATTGGAATTGTTGCAGGTTTGACTTTTACTATTTACCGGTGCAAAGTAAAGAGAATGATATTTATTCTGAATAATATCGATGTTAACTTAATTCCAAAATGTACTTGATTCAAAATGTACTTGATTCAAAATGTACTTGATTCAAAATACACTGGATTTTAACGAGTGGATTGTTATGAAAAAACAGATGACGAGTTGTTCGATGATTGTTTTATTTAAACTGATAATAACAGGCTTGTTTTATCTGGGGCTGGCTGCTTGCCAGTCTACCGATACATCACAACAGACAAAGTCGGCACTGAGTGCTACAGAGCTTTCAAAAAAATACATGATTGTAGATACTCATATTGATTTACCTTATCGACTTAAACACAAATATGAGGATGTCAGCCAGGCAACCACTGAAGGGGATTTTGATTATTCTCGTGCTGTAAAAGGGGGGCTCGATGCTCCCTTTATGTCAATCTATATTCCCGCATCCTATGAGTCCAGTGGGGGAAGTAAAGTGCTGGCTGAACAGTTAATTGATATGGTTGAAAATATTGTTAAGTCAGCTCCTGACAAATTTGCTTTAGCTTATTCTACTAAAGCACTGATTGATAATTTTGAGAAAGGCCTTATTTCGTTGCCCATGGGAATGGAAAATGGTAGTGCTATTGAAGGAGAACTGGATAATTTAAAATATTTTTACGACCGAGGTATTCGTTATATTACGCTGGCACATTCAAAGGCGAATCATATTTCAGATTCTTCTTACGATAAAAACAGACCCGCCAGAGGTTTAACTGATTTTGGTAAAAAACTGGTGCCGGCGATGAATAGAACGGGGGTCATGATTGATGTTTCTCATATTTCAGATGAGGCATTTTTTCAGGTGATGGAAATTAGCGAGGTACCAGTGATAGCTTCCCATTCTTCTGCGCGAGCACTGACTCCGGGTTTTGAAAGAAACATGAGTGATGAAATGATTCAATTGCTGGCGAGCAAAGGCGGTGTCATTATGGTCAATTTTGGCTCTGGATTTATCTCTCAAAAGTCTTTGAATGAAAGAAATATTTTTAAAACGGTCAGAGCAAAATTTATGCAGGATAATCAGTTGGAAAAAAGAAGTCAGGCGGTGAAAGAGTTTACCAGACGTTATCGAGAGCAACATCCTTTTACTTTTGCCACGCTTGATGAAGTGCTGGATCATTTTGAGCATATTATTAATCTGGCAGGTATTGATTCTGTTGGTATTGGTTCGGATTATGATGGGGTAGGGGATAGCCTACCGGTCGGTTTAAAAGATGTTTCTTCCTACCCCAATCTTGTTCAGGGATTGATAGAGCGAGGCTATAATGAGCAGGATATTGGTAAAATTTTGTCAGGCAATTTACTTAGAGTATGGAAGCAGGCAGAGCAATACGCCAAGAAGCACTGAGCTGCTCAAAGATAGAGTTGGAAGGGGCCGTATCAGGGGCTGAACTGCCAGGTTTCGATGTCAGGGGCAGATTTGCTGGGATTTGGATTATTGAGATTTAGGCAAAAAACACAGTCGCCAGACCCAGGAATGCAAAAAAACCAATCATATCGGTAACGGTTGTTAATACCACACCGCCAGATAATGCCGGGTCAATTTTCATTTTAGTCATAATTACCGGTAAAACGGCACCGAGTGTAGCGCCCGCAACTAAATTAGTGACCATAGCGCCAGCGATAGTGAGCCCCAGTAAAAGCGCATATTCTGAATATTGTACGAAATTAAACCAGAGAAAAACAGTTAACCCGACAACCAGTGCCCAGAGTAGGCCATTTAATATTGAAACCCCGAGTTCTTTCATCATTAACCATCGAAAATTATTACTGCTAATGTGGCCAATACTCATACCTCGAATGACCAGCGTTAAGGTTTGTGTGCCAGCAATTCCTCCCATGCTGGGTACAATTGGCAACAATATGGCAAGTGCGGTTACTGCGGCAATGGTATGTTCAAATATGCCAATAACTACTGCTGCCAGCATTACCGTGACCAGATTAATTCCAAGCCAGACTGCTCTGCGTCTGGCACTGGTAAAAACTGGTGCAAAAGTATCATCATTCTCATCCAGTCCAGCCATACTCATCAATGAGTGATCGGCATCTTCAATAATAACGTCAACTACATCATCGATAGTAATACGGCCTGCCAGTTTTTCGTCACTGTCAATGACCGGGGCGGAAATCAGGTCTCTTCGTTCAAACAGACGAGCCACATCGTCATCTGGTAGATCAATGGGAATAGCCTGTATGTTTTTGTCCAGTACTTCATCGACGGTTTGTTCAGGTTGGCTGGTGATTAATGTTGAGAGGGCTATGGAGCCGATAAATCGGTCTTCAGAATCAACGACATAAATACTATCTGTGGTTGGCGGTAACTCTCCTTTCATGCGAATATAGCGTAATACAACTTCAATGGTGACCAGAGGACGAACCGTGACGACATCGGTATTCATCAGGCCGCCAGCACTATTCTCTGAATAACTCAGTGCGTGCTCTATGCGATGGCGATCCTGAACTCGCATGGATGCCAGTACTTCTTTTACAATTTTGTCAGGTAAGTCGCCTAATATATCGGCCTGGTCGTCAACTTCAAGATCTCGGGTGGCTGCAGCCAGTTCTGCCGGCTCCATTTGTGCGGCGTATTCATTTCTGATTTCGTCATCCAGAAATTGAAGGACTTGTCCTTCACGTTCTGTATTAATCAGACGCCATAAGATATTTCGCTCTTTAGGTGGTGTGGATTCGAGAAAATGGGCCACATCCGCTGCTGGTAGTTCATTGAGCATCATTCTGACTTGCACAAACATACCGCTCTGCAGCGCATGATTAAGCTGCTGCAAATGGTCGCTACTGTATTCGTTTTCGAAATTTTCCAGTATAGGCATCGTGTTAATGATTTTCAGTGTTGTTTAAAGAACCAGCAATCAGGCTATTCCACAGAGAATAGCAATAACGTCGATTGTTTAATGAGTAAGGTTTATTTGCTCTATTATCAGTGAAATTATCACAACTTATTGAATTTCTGTCCAATTTTTTATTTTAACTACGGTACTTATTTAGCAAAAATAATGGTTTCTAACAAAATTATAGTCGTTTATTCAAAAATAAAAGCCTGTTGTTTGTTGGTATTCCTCCTGGTTTTATTGTGCCAGAATTAACGTGACTGTAGAAATTTGTTTATTCATATGCTAAAAGGTTGTTCATTATTAACATTAACGACATGAGAGTAAGATGCCTTCATTTGATATTGTTTCAGAAGTTGATCGCCATGAACTGGTTAATGCAGTTGACCAGGCAAATCGAGAGATAACGACCCGGTTTGATCTAAAAGGTTCTTCAGCAAAATTTGAGCTGGAAGAAAAAGTGGTTAAGATAACTGCAGATGCAGATTTTCAGGCACAACAACTTGAGGATATCTTACGAGCAAAACTGGTGAAAAGAAAGATTGATATACAATGTATGGATCCAGGAGAAATTAAACCGCTGGGGAAAGTGGTGTTACAGGATATTGTTATTCGAGAGGGGATTGAGCAGGAACTGGCAAAAAAAGTGGTAAAACTGATTAAAGCTGAAAAAATTAAAGTGCAAACCAGTATTCAGGGTGACAAATTAAGAGTCACGGGTAAAAAACGAGACGATTTACAACAGGCTATTCAGCTTACCAAAGAGGCTTCACTAGAGTGGCCATTGCAATATAACAACTTCAGAGATTAATAAAACAGTTGATTCATCCAGGTTACACAAGCCTTAATATCGATATTTTAGTATCAATATAAAAATAACAAATTTTCGGTATTAGCTTGAAACTAAGGGGCTTTGAGTGAGCAAGTTGACTTGCTGAGATTGATTTTTTGTTTTCGATAAAGCAAAACTAGCATCCTGGATGAGGTGAGAGGTGGACAAATGTTGGTCGCGATTATAAATGATGCCACCAATTCTTACATCCAGGTAAAACTCAAGGTTTTTGTTAATCGGTTGTTGAACATTGATCAGTTTTTTGTAGATATTGTTAAGGCTGGTATCTGGGTCTTCATCCTGGTTGATTGAAGTGACAATGCAAAACTGATCATCATTATAACGGCAAATTAAATCATAGGGATTTAAAATGTTACTGAGTGAGTTACTAATTGATGCAATGATCTGGTTGCTGCTGCTATAACCATAGCTCGCAGTCATTTTTGTTGATTGTTGAATATCGATAAACGCAACAATGAGTACGTCATTATTGCGGCTATTGCGTTGCATTTCTTCGGAAAGCCGCTGTGAAAATGCGGGTCTTAGCATGGCTCCTGTAATATGGTCATAAGTTGCACCTTTAAAAAAGTGCCAGTATTTATGGGTGAGAAACAGGGTTAGTGTGGCTGCGTGAAGCGTGGCGGCAAAGGGAATAAAGCTTGAATAAATCACCAGATTTAATTCAAACAGGTTTCGTGATTGCATCAGTACATCATAGAGAAGAATAAACCAGCCAGCCAGGCAGACAATGAACAGTGCTATGGAATACTTTCGTTTTTTATGAAGTGCAATGATATTCGCACTACCGGTAACCAGAAAGGTTAACACAATGAGTAGCCAGTAATTAACTTCTGCAATGAGTCTTAAATGGATGTTAAGCGGCCATAATACCAGTACTAACCCGGAAACTCCCATTATCGCCATGCCGGCTCTATGTATTTTTCGTATATCCAGTTCAAAGAATCTGTAGACAAATATACCGAGTGAAATCAACCCGACATTAAGCATAACTGATTCAATTTTAAATGCTGAGCTTAAGTCAAGCCCCATGAAAGCAGGAATTTTTGAGCGCGCAATAGAAATAACAACAAAGCTTAATAAGTAGAGTAAAAAGAATGGACTTTCATAACTACCTTTAACAACAACATAGAAAAAAGCAGGAAATATCATTAACAACAGTAACACTGCGGAGGATATTGCATAAACATAATCCTGCTTGTGTATTTTGCCCTGAAATTCAAGATAATTGACTAATGCTGGCGGTGTGGTTAGCAACCCCGGCTGGTTTCTGGAGCTGAATGTCTTTATTTCAATTCGATTAAACTGGTTATAATTTAATAGTTCTGATGGAATAAGGTAAAGTCTTCGTTGTCTGAAACCCATTTCATAGGAAGGTAAGAATTGCCCCGTTTTTCCTACTAACTCATTATTGATTGAAATGGTGTCAACGTCGTCAATGTCACTTACCCAGACACCCATGGCCGTATTTTTTAGCTTGCTGTTGATGATAAAATCTTTGGAATAGGTCTGGTAAGTGACGAATGCTGGTAAACTAATGTTTTCTTCGGGAACTGCTCGTTTATTACAATCAGGCTCTCTTGATTCATAATGAAGACAGATATCCCAGTTGTTGATTAACTCTGTGGGGATAATATCAACTAACTGTGCGGCTTTAACAGGAAAAATAAAGCCTGCCGGACTTACCAGAATCAATGCAAGAGTGAAGTGTAAAAAAGGGTTTCTGTTTATCCGTCTATTGTTCATTATTTTTCTTCCGCTGGCCTGGTAAGCTCAGTTTTAATTAGGTCCGTTTCATTTCCATTGTTAACCATTATTTACGTTTAAATATTTACGTTCAAATATTTACGTTCAAAGAATCAGGCTGTTCTCTTCTAAAACAGAATGTTGAGTTGCTTCATAGTGAGGAAAGATATCTTCGAACGAAGTAAACTGACTGGCCACCAAAACGCTAAATAATGAAAGATTGTATAATATAAAAAAGAATATGCTGAATGAGGGGATCAGGTTTGCCAGCAATGCCAGAGGAATTGTTAATACAATGATCCCGCTAAAAGCAACCATGCCATAAATTAAAAATGGAATAGTATTTAAAGCACAGGCAGCAAAGCTTTTTTTAATGGCATTTAGTGGTTTTTCTTCTCGCAATATCACCAGTGCCGGAGAAAACCAGAGCCCCATGTAAACAGGAATTAAAAATAGCATCATAATAAGCATGGGCAACAACAGGGATTGAGCGTATCGCTGATACTCTTCAGGATCTTTTAATAAATTTTCCAGATTGGGCGTATAAATTACATGCCCCATGTAATTTAAAATCAAATGGGTTAAAAAGAACACAATTGCAACAGCCACAAGATAGATAAATCCGACCACCAGTAACTGATTAAAGGATTGGTTAAAACCAGAGAATAAATGGTTAATCTGTAAATTGTTTTTTGTTTTTAACTGGTGACAGCCTGACATTATGCCACCAATAAAAACTGGAGTGATGATAAAGGATAGTACTTTTATAATGGGGATAGACATTAAAATTAATAATGCCATCAGCAAAATAAAAGTCATTCCCAGCCAGGTGCCTGGCCTGGCAAAAAATAGTTTTGCTGCCTGTTTTAGCCAGATAATTCCATTTGCAGCTGGCACTACACGGTAGGTACTACTTTCGTCGGCACCAGAATGGTTTGGTTCAGGCTGGACCTGCTGATTTTCGTTTTCAGACACTTGAGCTCCTGGAAGCTGGTAATTTAACTAATGTTGTTATTGATACTTGTGTACCCAAACTCCCTGAATCCTGCATTTCCAGGGAGTCTGGGTATATGTAAAATATCGCATGTATATAAAATAGCGTACGCAAACAAAACAGTACAAATTAAAAAAAATTGGTTAAATTGTGTGCTATTGGGAACAATAAATCCTGGAGTTTCAATTTAATTCTGCCTGGGATAAACACTACCTCATATATTCAGGCTAATTACTATAATTTATTATACTGCTTGCAACAAGCGACTACCAGAACCTCTCATTTCAGATAAAGATAACGTGCAGAATTTCACTCTTTTTCGGCAACAGAGGTTAACCTGGCTTTAATAATGAGCTTTTGGCCAATAATATCGATTGGTAATTGACTCGTGCCTGGTTGTTAATCTGGTTATTTTACTGAATTTTTCGGTTTATACCTAAACTCCTTGAAGATGCAGGTAAGAGCTGGGCACCCGCAGGGCAAGATTATAAGCCATCTTCTTCGTTATAGAAGCTCGAATTAGAATAGCAAGTCCCTCGTATTTATGCCTCGAACCTGATGGCTTTTAGTCTTGCTGTTTCCTGCATCTTCAAGGAGCCTGGGTATAAAGAGGCGTAGTCATTTTTCTTATGCAATGGCCCAATTCTGCATAAAAAGTGGTATCCTAGCGACACTAATTGATAACTTGTATTGAAACTGGGCATTTTATGAGGCTGACAATTGCATTAAGCGCTGCCGTATTCATCCTGTTGAGCACATCCTCATATGCTGATAGCAGAAAAATATCCGAGACGGGCATTGAAGGGGTATCTCTTGAAAAGATAATGGCTGATCCCGACTGGATGGGCAACTCTCCACAAAAACCAGTCTGGTCACTTGATGAAAAATCTATTTATTACTCGCGCAAAACGCCAGGCCATTCGCATCTTCAGCACTTTAGAATTAGCCTGTCAGATAATGAAACCGTTTTTTTAGCCGAAAATGATGAGTTGCTAGTTAGTAGTCAGAAATCGATTAGAAACACTGCTGGAACTTCAGGGGTTTTTACCTTTGAAGGAGATGTTTATTTCAAAAACTATCAGACCGGAAAAATAACCGCTATAACCGCGGATAAGCAAATACAGTCTAATGCACGCTTTATTAATGATGAAGACATCAGTTTTATGGTCGGGCACAAAATATTTATTCGCCATCCTTCTGGACTGATTAAGCAGATTGCCGAATTTAAGCTGACAGCAGACCCAGATAAAAAAGAGGTAGAAAATTATCTTGAGCAATCACAGCCTCGAATAATTGAAACACTAAGAAATATCAGAACTGAAACTCTTTTTCAAAAGGAACGGCATAAACGAAATGAAAGGAATAAAACCGATACCTGGTATCTGGGAAAAAATATAAAAATAAGGACTTTTCAAATGTCCCCTGATGCAAAATGGTTGTTACTGGGTACGGTTGATAAGAAGTTAGAAGGAAAAGCTGATCATATGCCAGAGTTCGTTACTGAAAATGGTTATGTTAAAGATAGAAAAGTAAGAGCGTTGGTCGGTACGGCTGAGCCGCTTTCGGAACGCTTTTATTTGCTTGATCTTACTGCTCATAAAAAATACGTTATTGATATTTCAAAGCTTCCCGGTATTAATGACGACCCTCTGGACAAGTTAAAGAAAGATGCGGCCAGAAAAATTGGTTATAAATACAAACCTCATGAAGGCCCCAGAGCTATTTATGCTGATAGCGACGAAAAGCCGGCAGTTCGTTGGACTCAAGATAGTAGCAGGCTGGCTTTGATGTTGTACTCCTATGATAACAAGGATCGCTGGATTGTTGGTCTTAATGTGACTAAGAAAAAGTTAAAAACTTATCACTGGCTTTCTGATGACGCCTGGGTGAATGATTGGAGTTTTACTGATTTTGGCTGGTTACCCGATCACAATACGCTATATTATTTGTCAGAAGAAGATGGATATTCACATCTTTATATTAAAAAAAATAAACGACGAGCGCGTCAATTAACAAAAGGGAAATTTGAAGTTAGTGATTTAACCGTTTCCAGAGATGGGAAGTATTTTTATTTTAAGGCAAATATCAGGCATCCTGGCGTTTATGAAATTTATCGAGTCTCTGCGCAAGGCGGAAAACCTGAGCCATTAACCAACCTTGGCGGAATGAATGATTATTGGCTTTCTCCGGCAGAAAATAAAGTTTTAATACGGCATTCAACAACCATAACTCAGCCAGAGCTCTACCTGGTTGATGTTGGTCAGTTAAAGTCAGTAACTCGTCTTACTGATACGGCCAGTGAGTCGTTTAAAAAAGTAAAATGGAGTAAACCACAAATTATTGGAGTGCCTTCAACTCATATTAAACGCCCGATTTACTCTCGCTATTATGCAGCACGGAATGATAGCAAAACCGGAGTTAACCAGAAAAAACCTGCGGTAATTTTTGTGCACGGTGCCGGATATCTACAAAATAGTCATGCTGGATGGTCTAATTATTTTAGAGAGTTTATGTTTCACAGTTTGCTTACCAGCAAAGGTTATGTGGTGCTGGATATGGATTATCGTGCCTCTAAAGGTTATGGCCGAGACTGGAGAACTGCAATTTATCGTAAAATGGGAACGCCTGAACTGGAAGATTTGACTGATGGTGCCAGGTGGTTAGTCGATAATGCTAATGTTGATCCTGAAAGAATAGGAATTTACGGTGGATCTTACGGTGGTTTCATGACATTTATGGCTTTATTTAAGGAGCCTGAAGTTTTTGCCGCAGGTGCTGCATTAAGGCCGGTGACAGACTGGTCTCATTATAATCATGGTTATACATCCAATATTCTTAACACGCCTCAGGTTGATCCCACGGCTTATGAATTAAGTTCACCCATTGAATTTGCCAGTGGTTTAAATAAACCGCTACTAATCTGTCATGGTATGATTGATGATAATGTTTTCTTTAAAGATAGTGTTCGGCTTGTACAGCGGCTGATTGAACTGAAAAAGACACGTTATTTTGAAACTGCAATCTACCCGGTTGAGCCACATGGCTTTAAACAGCCATCAAGCTGGCTTGATGAATATACTCGCATTTATCAATTATTTGAAGAACACCTGAATTAAAGGGTAGACTGAAGGGCCAGGCGAATAACTGAAAGTTGTTTCGTCAGAAGAAGTTTTGTTGTCAGGGTCAGGTATTGCCTTCAGGAGTTAATGAACCTGTCTGATTCTAACTCTGACTCTGTCATTGCGAGTTGTACGCAAATAAGTTTTATAATCAAGCTCACTTCTGACTGTTCGTAAGATTGACAACAGTAATGACTCAGTTTTTATTTCGCCATATTGGTGGATTAAATAGCCTCTTGCTGCATCCAGCCAGCTTGGCCAGTCTGATCTGATACGACCAGTTCTTTCAAAATATTCACTCTTATTAGCAAATAACTGAGCATGAGAGCCTGCTTTTGCAACGGCTTGATCAACAACCTGCCAGATAAACATTTTATCTTCACTCGTTAACTCTGAATTCAAACGAGTTCTCCTTTGAGTATTTATTATGGTATTAATTATATAGATTTTTTTGTGACAAAAAAGGCGTTAGTTATTATTTTTTATTAAAAATGACGTTAAATTTATAAAGCATCTCCTGATTGGCTATCTTGATATCTCTAATTGTAGATAAAATTACTAACAGGTTATGTTCAGATAATATTGTCGATTCAAAAGGTTGAGAGAATCAATATGACTAATGAGATTTTTCTTGCTCTGTGAGCAATATTCATTGATAGTTTGCATTTGGGGTTCAGCAAATCGAATTAACCTGTCCTGGCGATAATAATAAAGGTTTCAATTGATATTATTTATCTTTAATTTTCAACAAGTTAGTTTTTTATACTCAAATTTAATTGAAGATTAGAATTCAAATTATCGCAGGAATCAATGTTTATCGTGGTGTTTGGCTATAATAATAATATGGTTATTAAGGCAATAAAGAATATGAGTATAAAAAAGCTGTCAGGTTTTCTGTTTTTGTATGTTGTGATTACCGCTTGTTCTGACGATAAGATCATTAATCACAAATTACTCGTAGATTGTGATAATCACTATCGCGCACAAAGTTATCTGGTTGCATTAAAAAATTGCGAAACAGCTGCAAAAAAGAATATTGCGCAGGCGCAGTGGTTGTTGGCCCACATCTATCGCTATGATCTGGCTGCTCTGGGCGCCCGTCCTGATCTGGCATTTGAATGGTATTTAAAAGCCGCTGAAGCTGGGTTAACTGCTGCTCAGACATTTGTCGGTGAGTCTTATCTCTATGCGGATGGTGTCTCTCGTAATTATGAAAGCGCTTTTAGCTGGTTGAGTAAGGCTGCTGATAACGCTGATACTCAGGCGGAATTTACACTGGGTCAAATCTATCTTAACGGAGAAGGGAGAGACAAAGATATCAGTTCTGCAATTTTCTGGTTTAATAAAGCAGCACTTAAAGAACATAGCATGAGTATTAATAATCTTGCATGGCTCTATGCGACCAGTGCAAAAGGCGGTTTTTTTAATGTTAAAAAAGCCCGCTATTGGTCACAAAAGTTGAAAGATAATGGTCTTCAGGATCCCTCAATAATCTGGGATACAAAAGCGGCTGTTTTTGCTGCAGGTGGTGAGTTTGATAAAGCGATTGAATACCAGAATAAAGCAATAGAAAATCTTGCCGAAGATGTTGAAGAATCTCTATTAATTGAGTTTCAAAAGCACCTGGAAGCCTATCAAAATCAACAGGCATGGAAGGAATAACTTGTGGGTAAAACTGAGCTGGATCCTCGATTTCAAATTCAAGGAAAATATCGTCACTATAAAGGACCTGAATACGAAGTTATTGATACTGTTTTTCACAGTGAAACTCAGGAGCTTATGGTTTTATATAGAGCTTTATATGGACAAAAAAATCTCTGGGTAAGACCTTTTGATATGTTTAACGAATCTATTCAAATTGGAGATAAAAAAGTAAAGCGTTTTGAATTGATTAAATAATGATGAACGGGTCTGGTTTTTAGACGCTCCGGTACATAAAGACAAAACCTGCATTTCCAGGGAGTTTGGATAGTAAGTGACTTTCGAAGCTCCTTGTCATTTCTGTAGATTCTGGTCATTTCCGAAGACATTGGTCATTTCCGAAGACTCTGGTCATTTCCGAAGATTAAAAGACTACCAGGTACTGGGCAATACTGTTAGAAAAATTCATCAGAAATGAAAAAACGGGCAATCCAAGTAAACTGAGAAATACAAAACCTAACAATACTTTAGAGCCATAAATGGCATTCCAGCGAACATATTTGTAAGCCAGATCTCGGGACAGAAAGTAGGGGAATATATAATGACCATCCAGAGGACCTATAGGAAGCAGGTTAAATAACATCAATATCAGATTAATTGATGCCATCATTCCCAAAAATTGTAGTGGTCCCTGACCGGCGAGAAATTCGATTTGATGAGAGGCTCCCAGAACATAAAGATTAATACTGATAAATGCCAGTATCAGGTTCATTCCAGGTCCTGCCGCAGAAATCCACAAAGAAGCATACTGAGAATTAAAGTTTCGAGGATTAGTTGGAACAGGCTTAGCAAATCCAAAGCCAACCAGTGCAACCATTAATAAGCCCATTGGGTCAATATGAGCAACCGGATTAAGGGTCAGTCTTCCCATTTGCTGTGCGGTATTGTCCCCATAATGTCTGGCGGTCCATGCGTGACCAAACTCATGAAAGGTGAGCGATATGATAATAACGATTAATAGTAAAATTGCCACATTAATATGGCCCTGGGCTATCAGGTTGATCATGAGTGCTAAATCTGCTTAGGTTTCTGGAGGTTTCAAGCTCATCACGGATACGCGCATTTTAACAGAATACTAGAGCCTGACAGTAGAATATTTATAGACTATTGTTTCAATAAGTTACAAATAAGGTTAATCTCAACCGTTTTGAACAGTCGAATAATGACTGATAAATGTTATTAGTAAAGATAACGCAATAATTGAGGATAAAGTTATGGCTGTCTGTCCAATTCTTCGCATGGGAGATCCTCGGCTGCAACAAGCCTGTTCACCAATAACGGAATTTAATGCCCCTTTTCTGGATGGGCTTATAGACGACCTGAAAGATACTATGCAAGCTGCTAACGGTGCCGGCCTTGCAGCACCTCAAATTGGAATTTTAAAAAGAGTGGTTATTTTTGGGGTGACTCAGACGCCCCGTTATCCCGAAGTGGATGCGGTCCCTTTTACGATATTAATTAATCCGGAAATTGAAGTTTTATCAGATGAGGTTGAATATAACTGGGAAGGGTGCCTAAGCATTCCTGGCATGCGAGGGTTGGTAAAACGCCCCTTACATATTCGTTATAAAGGTTTCACTCCGACAGGTGGTCCAATAGAGCGTGAAGTAACAGGGTTTCATGCCATTGTTGTGCAACACGAGTGTGACCATCTTGATGGTATTTTATACCCCATGAGAATGGAGGACATGTCTCGGTTTGGTTTTG
Organism: Kangiellaceae bacterium; assembly: GCA_016743995.1. Classification (GTDB taxonomy): domain Bacteria; phylum Pseudomonadota; class Gammaproteobacteria; order Enterobacterales; family Kangiellaceae; genus Aliikangiella. The sequence goes on from JADGFG010000003.1 coordinate 56,053, forward strand.
ATGAAGAGCTTGCTCCCAGCATAGAATCGACTGAAGCCAGCTGATTCTTCCAGCTATTTATTCCCGTTTTATTCAGTTTTGATTGAATAGCCTGTTAGTCAAAAATATTATAAGGTATACTTTTTCGTCTGCTTTTGGATAGAACCAGAGCTTATGGTTTTGTCTGGCTTTATGCTTGCTTGCCTGATTTTTCGGCGATATTAAATAGCTATGAAGTCCTTATTCGGTATCCTGCAGTTCATAATTACCCGAGTAAAAATCCTGGTAATTAAATTTGTCGATACTACCTGGTGGTATAGCACGTTACGTAAGGTGGGTTAATCAAAGCCTGTTAAAATAAAACGAGCTAAAAAATGCCAGGGTAATTCAGTTGTTTTCAGGGGATAAATATAAATGAAAAATATGAAAGTACCACACACGTTGGTATTGTTATTTTTAATGATGATTTTTGCATACGGTCTGACATTGGTCTTGCCTGCAGGTAGCTTTGATACCGTGACTAATGCAGAAGGTCGAGAAGTGGTTACTCCAGGAACCTTTAAAGTACTGGAAGAACAAAAGTCATTGCCTGTGTGGAGCCTGTTCACGGTAATACCCAGAGCATTGGGTAAAGCCCAGGGAATTATCTTCTTTCTTTTCTTAATTGGTGGTGCACTGGCTGTTATTCGTTCAACAGGCGCAATCGATGCATTGCTGGGTAAGGTGCTTAACCGGTTTTCTCATCGACCTGCGTTGTTGCTGTTTATGAGTATGATGACTTTTATGTTGGGATCATCCAGCATTGGTATGGCTGAAGAATATATACCGTTAGTGCTCGTGCTTATTTCACTTTGTGTCGCTTTAAAAATGGATACTGTTTCAGCGGTAGGCGCAATGGTAATCGGTTACGGAATTGGTTACGGAACGGCATTATTAAATCCGTTTACGGTGCTGGTTGCCCAAGGGGTTGCTGGTGTACCGCCGACATCGGGTTGGGAGTTTCGGCTGATTATTTTTGTTCCGTTTCTAGTGATTGGCTTTCATCATTTGTGGAAATATGCTTCTAAAGTCCGAGCAGATGCCAGTGCCAGTCTGGTTTACGACATTCCAGGTGCACAGCCTCCCGAACCTTCTGAATATCCTGTGCTGGATGGAAAAAGAAAAGGTGTTTTGTTGTTGGCACTGATCACGCTGATTGTTATGGTCGTAGGAATTGCTAAGTATCACTGGTATTTTGAAGA
>JADGFG010000183.1 GCA_016743995.1 Kangiellaceae bacterium
TTTATTTACATTGATCTATTGCTGAAGTACCTGTGATCTATTGACGTATAGCTTTATAGACAATATCTTACGCTGCCACAGCTTTTTGAGAACTTACCTTTTTTACTCTCCTGCTTTCCATCATTATTCTTTTGTTCGATAACGAGCTTTTCCACTTTATCAGTTTTATTTTGTGCTTCATCAGGTTTGTCAGTCAATTTTCCACCAACATCAATTTGTTTATCTAAAGGACCACCGACGATGCTACCGGGAGTCTCTTCTGGCACTTCCTTTAATCGCAATACAGGTTTATTACCAAAACGTTCTTTCACTCTGAAATTTGGCCCCTCTAATCGATAAGCTCTAATTTTATGTTCTTTTAAAATTTCAAGGCTCACAAAAGATTTCGTTGAATTATCATAATAGCCGAGAAATTCATTTGTCTTTTTATCAAAAACACGAATAACATCCGACGAGATATTAAAATTCACTAACTTATCAATTCTATAGTTTTTTACCAAAGACTCATTTATGCTAGGTAATTTTTGATAATAGTCCTTATCTAGCACTTCTTTAGCCGTGGTCACATATTGAAAAGCTTCTTCAAACTGAGCAAAATCTCTAATCATGGAGGTAGTCGTAAATTTTTCCAATAGTTTATTTTTACATGTTTTTGTCTCCGGCTTACACTCTACTGCAATGAATTTTGTTACTAGCTTATCTTCAGTGCTATTTAAATAACTTAATCTTTTATAAAAAACACCATCACTTTCAACCAGAGTAAGCAAACCAAAACCACCTGTTTCTTTAATACCAACCACACTTTTTTCGTCGAAAAATTGCCCTGCTTCACCAGGAACAAAACGATAAAAATCAATTCTCTGCTTATTACGCTTATTTTCTTTAAGGTTGATTGACTTAACAACCCCAAGATATAATCTATAACTCTTTGAGTTTGAGGTAGATACAAAAACATCTTGTTCTCTGTCCATATTAAAATCCATCTGTGCAAAATAAACAGTATCTTCTTTGAACTTAACGTATTTCTTAGCAAGGTCTCGATATATATTAGTCGATTTTACGATCTGCTGACGATTTTCATCAAATGAAAATACGACAGTAGTCTTAACTAAAATCAACAAAACTAATAACCGCCAAACTAATGACTTTCCTTTCAAACCTTGAATCATTTTACATACCCCAAAGATTTATTCTGATTATTAATACAATCTCGCTTCATTCTTATAAATAAATCGTCCTTTAAAATCGAAATGATAAACCAAAGTTATATTTTCTGTTTTTGTCTCAAATTCTACATAATATTTATACTTGCAACCATAAACCCGAAGACTCGAAGCTGAAGGAACAAAATTAGACAACCTGGCTTTTTCAAGAGTTTCTATCTGTTTTCTAAAATACGTAGGTTTCAACCCCATATTTTTGCACTTTTTTTTCCATGCTTTGGTAGTATGATTAACTATTTCACCATCTTCATATAATGTAAAGAAATTCTCTGAGTGCCTCTTCTTTAAATTGAACTCTTTATATAAATAATGGCACCCACTTTCTTGTCTTGTAATGGCAATATGAGTAAATTCAGTCACACTAATATTATTTTTTATTTTATAAGCTTTAACAAACTCTGCAGCTTTATCCTTACTCAATATGTTTTTGCAAGCCTCCACACCTTTTACATAGCCTGACATAACAATTACAAAAAATGTAAGTTTTACATAGTTCTTGATTTTTACAAAAAACATATTATTTCCTTCTTTCATTTGATTACTAGATATTGGTGCCTTAAAATCTGTAGTCGTTTCATTGTTCAACCCTTGCGATGCTCCTGTCTCTAAGGAACAAATACTTTTCCCCAATAACATTTTCCATCAGCAAAATACGCCGTAAATGGCATATTTGCATAATCTACAACCTTAATTTTATTTCCATCAGTATAAATCGCTTCTGTTTTTATAAAATTATTTTCAGGTAACTCTATTCTAAATCCTTGCAAATTTTTCCCTGATTCTATATATGACTCAGGCTTTGTAGCTCGCCAGTACAAATGCATATAAAGACCTTTTTCTGGAAAAATCACACTCCCTTTCCAATTATCAGGTGACTTTACAAGTTTGGGAATGTTAGCTTCAAATATTTGTATATTCTCATTTACTTTACCTAAACCAATAACAAAAGACCTTAATTCAGATGAAACACGATTTATCAGTTCATATTCATACAGCCTGCCACCTTTAATGTCCGTTTTTTTAACTTTTAACTGAACTTGATTTATATTTTCTTCTAAATCGATAAAACACTGTTTTTCAGATGCTAGAGCAGTATTGAAATAAACAAAGCTGAATATTAATAAGGCATGTTTGTACATTTATTTTCCTCCATAAAGTGAAGTGCGCATTTTTTTCAATAACCGGTCCAAACTTCAAAATACTAATATTCAGGAATATCAGTCTTAAAATCACTGTATTTCTGACTGCCTGAACAAAACATTATACTGCAAATACGTGTTTCGAATGATGCTTTTTTGAGAGCAGACTTTTATATCTTTTTTGTAAACCCTATTTTTTCTAGGTATTGTAAGCTTGCACTCTGAATATAAAGACTTATCATTACCAGCTGAAAACAATAACAGTGGAACTTTCGCAACAAACTCATTAGAAATTTTGTACTTATTTTTGTATGTCTCATGAATTTTAAATTTTACGTCAGAAAGCTCCGTAAAATTTTTATCACTAACAACTTCAAAATTTACTATTTTATGTTGTAAAGTTAAAATTATCTTCTTTTGTTTTTCGGTCAGTTCAAAACTGCCAACAACAAAAATACTACTCTCATTATACAGTTTTTTGGTAATACTAGAATCAATAAGCCGTCCTGTTGAGTTAACAACTGAGGCTCCATAAAATCCATCAGAATATTCTACGAATCTCTGGATTACCTGATCAGCAAAAATACAGTTTGAGAACATTAGAAGAGTGAATGAAATTATTTTCATATACAGTTACTTTATCTGCTTTATGCTTCTATTTTAATTAATACAAATCTCGCCAGTATCGTAAACAAAAATAGTTTGCTGTTTATTATTCAGCTATTTGAATAAGTGCAATTTCCTTTCAATGCTAAACTTGTCAGCGTTAGCATAAAAAACATCTGTTCAAAAATCTGCTAAAGCAAATAAAAGTAGCTGGATAACCTGAATTTCAGTGATTCCCCCTGAGAGCTCAGTCAGGGGGTTACTTTTATACCCGAAAACAATCAGTAACTGACGACTCTCATCAATTAGCAATTAACGGATCCGTTCCATTCTTTATTTCCGTACCATCACTGATGCCATCACCATCTGTATCCGTTTTATCGGGGTCCGTATGATAAACCACTAATTCTGCATAATTAGATAATCCATCATCATCATCATCAGCCGCTGGCTCTCTGGATTGAGTATGAATAATACCGTAACGGGATAGATTGGTTTCAACTTCCCCCACGACAACCAGCTTACCATCAATCTCTCTGAGCTTCTCATAAGTCAGCCCAGTAACGGCTTCACCAGTTATATCGATCATAGCTGAAACCGGTAAGTCTCGATATTTTTCAAAACTCATAGAGCTGACATTCATTTGATAAATTGCAACTGAACTGTCTGCCACCGTTTTCACCAGCGTATAATAAGTTCCCTGCTGAAAAACAATCGGGCTATTAACAAATTCTAAACCGATACTCAACTCTTGTTTTAGCCAGGTAACATTATCACTCGTTAATGAATAGTGTGGTGTATTGCCAAAGATTGCTAATAACCGCTCTGATGATGCTTTTATGTGTGTCTCGGTACCATTATGTTGTAACACACCAGTACCAGTGTCGATAGCTGCCATGCCTGTTACACCGTTGGAAATATCAACATCTCTCGCACCATACAACGCAGGTAATGTAGTAACAACTGAAGTCGTATTTTCAAGACTTCCACTGAAATAAATCCAGCCTTTAAAACGCTCAGCTGCCACTCCACGAGATAACCCTGTATTTTGTAAAGCGACATCATCAATCATGTAACCTGCTGTTTGAAAAGTATTTGCCAGCGGAATAATTTCCCATACATTTCCATTCGAGCCGCCATTTGAACGCCCACTAACAAGGTGGCCATCAACGATACTAACTGCCGTTGATGGTAATGACGTTACATTGGAATTATTTTCTACCAGACTGCCACCATCAAAACGTGACAAGCCATTTTCCTGCGCCACATATAACCAGTTATTATCAGCAACTATTGAGGTATTGAGCGCGGTATTCGGTCCCGATACAATCGATTGAAAAGTCTGATGTAGTTTGTCTGACTTTCTCAATTGATGATTTATACCTGTCGTCGAAAAAGTTGATAAATACAATTCATTTTTAAACTTTGCAATATCGCTTATTTTCGCAACTTCTTTGTGTACCGCATATCCCTGACTCATTGGCATGGCCAGCAACTCCTGACTATCAGATACACCATTAGCATTCGAGTCAGCAAGCAACGGATTAAACACACCAATCTTTATTTCGTCTCCATCACTAATCCCGTCACCATCGGTATCAGCTTTAGTCGGGTCAGTGTTATAAACCGCAAATTCAGCAAAATTTGAAAGTCCATCTTTGTCATCATCTCCTGCCGGATTTCTTGCATAATGATAAACAATACCATAACGACCCACATTGGTTTCAACAGTTCCCATAGCAATCAACTGCCCATCGATGACTTGTAATCTGTAAAATGTCAACGCACTGACTGTTTCACCAATAATGCTTATATCAGAAACTTTGGGTAAGCTATGATTGAGTTCCAGTTGATTTGTCGTAGTATTCAACCGATAGATTTCAAAAGATTTATCTGAATTAGTTCTGACCAGTGTATGAAAAGCACCTTCATGAAAAAGAATACGACTAGTAACAAAAACTTTTCCGGCTACCAGTTGCTGATTGTTCCAGCTGATATTATCAGCAGTGGTCGAATAATATGGATACTCACTTAAAGTAACCATCAACCGGTCAGGCGAAGCTTTTATAAAGGCTTCTGAACCAATATGCTTTAATGGACCAGTATTCAAATCAACGATTGATAAACCAGTAACACCATCAGAAATGTCAAGATCTGGCGCACCATAAAATGCTGGTGCACTGGTTGATTCTCGATTACTACTGGAAATAATTCCACCAAAATACACCCAGTCTTTAAATCGTTCTGCGCTAACACCGTGTCCCCAGTAGATCCCCTGAATACGTCGATCATCAATGGTATAACCCGCTGTCGAGAACCTGTTATCCCTTGGCAGAATTTCCCATGCATTGCCATAGCCACTATTATTCGAACGACCGGCAACAATCTGGTTATCGACAAAATTTAGCTGGTTAGTGGGGTAAGCACTTTTATTCGCGTTGTTCTCCACGCGGCTACCACCATCAAAACGAACCACGCCATGCTGATGACAAGCATAAAGCCAATTATTGTCAGCTAGTAACGTATAATTCAGCGCAACATTCGGACCGTTTACCACTTCTTTAAACGTCTCATTAAGGCTGTTTGTTTTATGTAAACGGTTGGGGATATTGATTGATCCAAAACTTGAAATATAATATTCATTTTTAAACCTGGCAATATCAGAAACAACGCTCACTTCTTTATGCACTGAATACTGGTAGCTCAATGGCATGGCCAGTAATTCTTCTCCATCAGAAATACCATCGCCATCAGTATCAGCCAATAATGGATCAAGCACGCCAATTTTTATTTCATCACCATCACTGATCCCGTCTCCGTCAGTATCCTTCACCAGCGGTTGTGTACCATAAAGATTCACCTCATCCCCATCGGACAGGCCATCGCTATCAGTATCATAAATTTCTGGATTAAGCCCCAATCCAACTTCCGTCGCATCTCCTAATCCATCGGCATCGGTATCAATACTATTTCCGTCGGTACCATCTAAAGGATTAATTCCATATCGCACTTCATAGCCATCAGACAGTCCATCCAGGTCAGTATCTGCCACCAGCGGATCCGTGCCCAATGCTTCCTCTTCTTCATTACACAAACCATCATTATCAGCATCATTACAAGTTCGGTACTGACCAACATACAAACGATTAGCTGCAGTTAAATAAACATGAGATTGAGTCACGGCAATGCCTGTGCCGTTGTCATCAAAGTACTGAGAAAAATCTAAAATCTGTCTTGGTGCCGGATTCATTGGCACACTGGTATTTACAATCGGCACGCCGTTAACAAAAAATACATCAGCCCCAAAAGCAAAATCGCCCCACAACGCGATATCATTTAGTAAACCACCATTGGCTCGTGGCGTTGACGCACCCAATATCGGGTTACGAGGATCCGTTAAATCGACACTTGTCATTGAACGACGGTAATCAGCGAGGAAGGCATAATTGCCTTTAATTGCTAAATCGATAACATTACCACCAGGCAGTTGAGATAACTGAAAAGGCTGGCTCAACTGGCTGGTATCAAAAACGTAAACGCCCTGAGTACCAGCGGCCATAGCTACCATATTACCCGCCGCATTGACCGCAACACCTGTCGTGGTATAACTAAATGAATAACGACCAGTCTCTTTAAGGCTGGACTTATTACTGACATCAATAATTGATAAAGCCGATGAGTCAGAGAGATAAACCGTCTGCCCTTTTAGCACCAGATCATTTGCAATACCTGCCGTATCCAGTTGTGCTACCTGTTTAATTGACGCAGGATTTGAAACATCAAAAATGATGAGTCCAGCAGTATCAGCAGCAACATAAGCATATTTTCCAGCGACCTTAACATCATGAGCAACTATCCCTGAATACTCAGTGGAAACAACGGGAGTTGCCGGATTACTAATGTTTACAACTGCCAGTGAATTATTGGTTGCCACAAAAGCGTAATTGCCGGATAAGTCAACACTATTTGCCGGGTTACTCAAGGTAACATAATTAAGGGCTGCCGGGTCAAACCGTGAAGCAGTAACATTTGCTGTTGCGGTAAAACCACTATTACTCGCTGTAATCTGGCAGGTTCCAGTATCGGCAATGTAAGTAATACCATTACCAGCTAGTGAGCAAATACCTAAATTACTTGAAGCAAAAGAAGTTCCTCTTGAAGCACTGGTTAAATTCAACAGCGTACCATCAACCAGTTGCCCGCTAACCTCAAAAGTTGCTTCCTGTTCACCATCAACCGCATTGTAAACAATAGAGACATCTGCTGGTGTAATCGTGAAAGATTGCAATGTTGTCGCAAAATTATAGTCCTGAGCATTGGTTGGGTCGCTTCCACTAGCGGTTTCTAATCCATCATTAATTCCGTCACCATCAGAATCCGCTAACAAAGGATTAGTAATGAATCCATCTTTACCCGTGTTAACTTCTTCACCATCGTTAATCCCATCAGCATCAGTATCAGCAGTATTTGGATCAGTCCCCAATTGATATTCTTCTAAAGCAGACAGTCCGTCTTTATCCTGGTCTTCATGAGCATCAATGGGATCGTTAGGATCCATGCCATATTGTTGTTCAATACCATCGGGAATACCGTCACCATCCAGGTCGCCCGTTAAACTGACAACAACGGTTGCGGTAGTCACAACACCGTCAATTCTTACACTGATTAATGAAACCCCGGAATTTACGGCAGTGAGAACTCCACTGTTATTAACGGTTACAACTTGCGAATTAGTCGAGGTGTAATTAACGCCTTCAATGCTTTCTCGAATTATTTTCTGAGTACCATCGGGGTAATTAACTGAGGGCAGTAATTGTGTAACGTTGTTTGTAGCATTGAGTTCGATACGAATGCCATTGAGCAGTGAAATAGATTCGGGAATATTAGAAACAGCTTTGTAAAACTGACCCACCTGGACTTTAGCATTGTTGACCACGGAAAAATAATCGGTCTCACCAGATTCGGTTAGTCCGGCACGGGTGCAGGTTGCGCGAGCTTTTATTCTTCCCATAAATGAAGGTACGTTAGGTAGAGCAAAACGTCCCTTTTCATTCACCTGTACGGTACGGTTAAGGATATTAACAATACAGTTTTCGTCCAGGTTGAGTATTTCCTGAGTTCTTGCAGCCTTCGCTGATTGGCTCATCATGAACAACAAGCTTATTGCGAACAAGATTGTTGTTATTCGGATAAAGCTATTTTTTTTCAATTTAACAGAGACTGCAAACATCAAAACTTCCTTTTAATTTCTCAAAAGTTAACACTAATTTATTCATTGATAATCATTCAGATAATTGACTGAATGAATGACGATCTATTTTTTATCAAACGAATTTAATACTTGCTCAAATGCTTTGTAAGGTTGCGCACCATTAAGCGGAACCACATTGACCAGTTGATTGTTTTTAATTTTACCAACAAAGAATTTAGGAGTGCCACTAACGCCCATTTTCTGGCCAAGTAGCATATCTGCATCCACCTTAGCAGCAATTTTCTTATCTTTTCGGCAATTCTCGAATTTTGTTTCATCTAATTGAAATTCTCTGGCAACACCTGCAAAAAATTTATCATTAAACTGGCGCATATTATCAAAC
>JADGFG010000184.1 GCA_016743995.1 Kangiellaceae bacterium
TGTATATTATTTCGTTATCGAGTGGATTTGGGGGATAAGTTTAAATACTGGAAAAACGATGCCGAAGCTGCCGAAAAGCGAATTATGGAAAGTGTCCGAATAGAAACTGTTGGTACAAAATTACTGGAGTAATTGTGGGGCGGTTAAAAAATTTAAGTCGTCGTTTTCGTGGCGGGCCGGATTTTAATCTGTCTCAGGAGGTTACGGTTGTTCTAGAAGAGACTCAGTTAACATTGAATTTGCCTGCTTCTAATGTGGAGGCGGCAGAAGTCCCTCGGAATATTAATTTTCCGTACAGGCAGCATGGATGGTTTGAAAATTATGTTAAACAAAATCGGCAGCATTATTATGTTCATATTGTTACCAGGTGTTGGTGTTATGTTCCGATGGGGATTAGTGCTTTATTTTCGGAATTGGGAATGTTATCACTATCAATTGTCATTAAAAGGATTTCGTCTGAGAAAAATATTAATGAAATGGAGCTTGATTCGCTTGGAAATTATACCCGTGTTCAATGAAAATTCTTGATTTTTCATTTCAAGAAGATCATTCTATTATGATATAAAGAATCGAACTCACTCCAGCTCAAAAAGTTAACTTCGAATACCATCACGATAGTACTCTTGATGGTAAATGACCGTATTAAAGTGGTTTCACTGTGTTCAGAAGGATAGTCTGTTTCTATGATAGCTCAGGCTTTACGTCTTCATGAAACAAGCATTACCAGACATATCAATGACTTTATTGAGAAGAAAAAATTAAAGCCTGACAATGGCGGCTCCATGAGCTATTTATCTTCAGCTGAAACTGAGGAAGTAACCCAACACTAGATGAAAAAGACCTACCGATATAGCTATGAAACAGTCAATTATATTTGGGATAAGCATTAAGTTCGTTTCAGTGTTTTTGAACTTAATAAGTGGCTTCATCGTCATGGTTTCAGTTATAAAAAGCCTAAACCAGTTCCTCATAAATTTGATGAGAAGAAGCAAGCGGCTTTCATTAAACAGTATCAAGCACCAAAAGCGCAAGCTATTGATGAACCTATACTTTTTATCGATGCAACACATCCAACCCAAGCGACAAAAGTCAGCTGTCGTTGGATTAAAAAGGTTATGACAAGCCTGTTGAGATAGCCGGTAGTAGAACCAGACTCAATCTTGTGGGGGGCCTTTTAGTTAGAGAATATTAGTATCGCACTGGATAAGCGCTATGAGCGAGTTAATAGTGAAACTCTGTAGGCTTTTTTAGATGATATCAGGCAGTGCTATGATGTCAAAAAATCAATTCATATCGTTTTAGATGGAGTCGGTATCATCGAGCAAAAGATTTTGTTGATAAAGCAAAGGAACTCAATATTAAGCTCCATTATTTAACACCATATAGACCGAGCCTTAATCCAATCGAACGGTTATGGAAGGTAATGAGTACGTGAGAAACAATCGTTACTTTTCTTGTGCTAAAGAATATCGAAAGCGAATTGAAGATTTTTTTCAAAAAATATAGCCTGAAATAGACAATGACTTGAATAGTAGAATCAACGACAGTTTTCAGGTACCAAGCATGGCAAACGCATTTAAAAATATCATTTTGTAATCGCTTTATCTGAAATTAGTACTTTCCATAAATATTCTCGATCCCAACCAGCTCGCTTTCTTTTGCACTCCATACCTCGTTTATGTGTTTTTTCCTGATGAAGTAAATTCAGTGCAATTCTCCTGAACAGACCAACATTCTCTGCCGAAAATCCTTTTCTCATTTTGTTGCTATCTTCTCTAAAACATACATCTAATGACCAGTGTAAATTGATTTCAATACCCCAGTGACTTCTCGCTGAATTAACAAAGTTTTCAATATCGTCGTACGCCAGACTTGTCACAAAATATCTAGTTGTTTCTGTTGTAACATTGTTTTCAGTCCGCTTTGCAATAAGACGCCCAATACTTTTTAGTCCCGGCCATCGGATAGAAAACTCAGGACAGTTCCTTAACGCAACCAAACTATATTTCTGAGTTTCTTTTCGGGTTCTGTCTCGTACTTTTTCGATTATATGTCGATTAAATATTTTCTTGAACTGGGTGGTCTCTCCATGCGCAAATAATGCTTTAACTTCTTTTTCCAAGGAGCCTTGATTACCTTTAATATTAACAACATAGTCGGCTTTATGAGAACAGATTTTCTCTTGTATCTTAGTCTGACAGCCCATAGCATCAATAGTCACAATACTGTTTTCAATATCAATTTTATCAAGCAACTTTGGAATAGCTGTAATCTCATTAGACTTCTCTTGCGTTTTAAGTTGGCCAAGCAAAATCTTTTGCGAGAAAGCCCATGCGGCTACCATGTGAATAGGTTTAATATTTTGGCGCCGACAACCTGAACCTCGACAAGTTTTTCCATCTAACGCAATGACATTTTTTAGTGTACCATCTTCGGTTAAATCCAACTCGTTGATCCAGTTTCTGAAACATTCTTCGAACAATGCGGGGTTTAGTTTTGAAAATACTCGCTCAAATGTATCATGAGAAGGAATACCATTTTCTAATTCAAGAAAACCTTTTAGCCAGGACAGGTTAGCCTGAGCAAATTCACAAATTTCCATCATATTATTGGCACCACAAATAGTCCCCAAAACTGATATAGCGATAATATCGGTTAAATGATACTTGAAGTGTTGATTGTGTTTTCTTGGGTCTTCGAGGTCTTCAAAATGCTTAAAAAATGTCTCACCTAAATCCATAAAATACTCAACGCAAATAAAAAGATAGCGTTATACCAAAGAAACACTCTAACTTTCAACTTGTATTAATATCTATAATTGCACATGGAGAGATAGAAAATCGCGCTACAGGCCAGTAAATTCAAGGAGCGTTTGCCATGAGGTACCAAGCACTTCATCTTGAGGTGAGATGGCTATATGTCGATAATTTTTGTATGTTAAATTTAGTTACTCATATTCAGCTTTATCACTAAACAAAACACTACCACTGGCGTAAAATGCAGAGTTTTGTAAATAGAAAGGGTAAGTGAATCCTATACCGATTCTTTTGCGATTTCCTGCTGACAGGTGAAAGAACTTGTACCCAAATTTAAAGCTTTTTGAAGTATTTGTGCCTCCAATATAAATACCATTTTTGAGTCTAAGCCCTACATCCAGGCCTAAAGAAGCTGAGTTATTTTTATCACTCTGCCCAATAGATGCGCCTATATAAGGGAAGCAACTAAATTTATCTATTTGAAATTGATAACCAAGATTCAAATCCCATGCTTGAGTTTTAGTTGAGTTGCTTTGACCACTGTTAGCATTGGTTTGACCATTGTTACGACCAATATGGCAATGGTAAGGTTTGTTACCAGCGTGGCAACCATTTTTATTTGTACGACCAGAGTGTGCAAATACATTGACAGAGAGAATAGATAAAACTAACATTACTTGAGGTTTCATTTTGAATGGACCATTTGTTATCAAATTTGGTCGCTGTAATCTACTGATTTCTCTGTAGCTTACAGGAAATTTTCTTGCAACACGTTTTATTATAGTTTACTGATAATAAAACGTTATTATTTCTTATCGTGATTTCAAGTAAGGGAGTCAGTTAAATGCTTTCAGACGAAGAAGAATTACAAGAAAATATTTTGTCGAACAAGTATTAGATGGATGTGATTTCATTCGAGGAAATGGATGCCATAAATATTTAATGCTTCCTCCAAAGGGGAAAAGCAAAGTGTTCAGAAGGCCTGGAGAAAAAATAAACGGAACAATATAAGAAAATTTTAGGTGATTGCGTAGACAAAGACGAATCTGATTTAATATTTTAGGATAGCGGAACAATAGAGTTTATTGATAAGCTGGTTTGGGATGAATCGAAAAACCGGCTAGAACTAAAAATATTCAGGCTATCAAATCGCTCTACTATTACTGTCCTTCACTAAAGCGTGAAAGATGCTGTTGTTAATACAGGTATGACTGGTTGTTTTTTATAAGATTGAAGATTACCATTAAATTTTTTGGTTATTTCATTCTTATTTCATAGTGATTGATGTCTAATTGTTTGTATTTGAATGATTATGTATCAGTTTCTGTTAACAATAGCTCTGATGCTGGCGTTATGTGCTAATCGGTTATTCTAGAACCAAATTTATATGGAGATTTATTTTGAATTTAAATGTAAATGTGGTTTGCCCAAACTGTGAAGGGCAAGCTGTTCATGCATTCATCGGCCCTGATGTACAAGGAACTAAATGTAACGACTGTTCAATAGATTTCTTTTTTCTTTTCGCAACGACAAGAGCTAAAAGATCACGTGGCGATAGGAACGCAAATAGCCGAGAGTTTAATGTTCGCGTATATTTAAGCGATGGTTCTGAAGATTTAATTCAATTTGTAAAATCTGGTTGGGACGATATTGAACTAAGAGTTAAAGATGATGTTGTATTCTCTTATTTAGGCGATGATGTCAGGATAGTTCAGAATATTCAAATAGGCTCATACACGAGTATATCTGTGCCTAGTTGCTATATAGCAACACATATATTTGGTGCGAACTCTCAAGAAGTTATGTTTCTACGAAAGTGGAGAGATCGCGTTTTAAATACTTCAAGTTTAGGCAGGTTATTTGTTAAACTTTATTATGTTTTAAGCCCTGTCTTATTAACCTGTTTAGGTAATAATAAAAAATTCTCTCAAAAGGCAAAGCAACTATTAGGTTGCGTATTAAAAGGTTTAGGTTTCAAATAATATTGAATAGACACTCAGTGAGAAATATTATTTGAAGTATAAAAATGGGCGACTGAATTTGATTTGAAATTTTTTTGTTTACCCGTCATTGAATATTTTTTTTAACATAAGCTTCTTGAAATTGGTGATACTTAATAAGGTAGAATTAATGATAATTTTCAGGTGTTAAATTCTGCACCTTGAAAGTGTAATGGGTAGTCTAGTGATTTTAGTCCTGAAATTCCATATTATTTAATGCTTGTTCTATGCTGTAGTTGTGTTGTAATTTGTTTAGAAGGACAGTTTTTTTTATGAACAAAAATTAATTTTATTTTGTTCATGCGTTAAAAAAAATAAACGGGAAAAATAGTTTGCAAGTCGTTAAATCAATGTCACTTTCTCATATGGGAAAAGTAAGAAGTAATAATGAAGATTATATCCTGTCGGATGATGAGCTGGGGTTATGGGTAGTTGCTGATGGTATGGGAGGGCATGCCTGTGGAGAAGTGGCTAGCGAACTTGCCTGCCAGACAATTCAAGCCGCAGTTAGCGCTGATCGAGCGTTGGATACTGCCGTCATTGACGCCCACGAGGCTATTTTAAAACAAGCAGGCCAACAGCCACATCAGAAAGGAATGGGAGCGACTGTCGTCGCCGCCCAACAGATCGGACCCGGATTTAATATTGCCTGGGTTGGTGATAGTCGTGCCTATTATTTTGACCAACAATTGCATCAGTTAACACAGGACCACACTTTTGTTCAGGATATGGTTTACCGTGGCGCACTGACGCCAGAGGAAGCACGGAGTCATCATCAGCGTCATCTGGTCAATCGTTCGCTGGGTATGGAGTCCGGTCTGTTTAGAGTAGAACAGTTAAATTATAAGCCAATGATGAGCGGTTTTCTCTTTTTATGCAGTGATGGTGTGAATGACTACGTCTCTCACCATGTTCTCGATAATGTCTTTAAAGAAGCCGAAGATATTGAGCAGGTGACAGCGTTACTGAGTGAATCGGTATTAAAATCCAGGGCTGGTGACAATTTCAGTTTTGTTGTGGTAGAAGTTAAACCGGGCGTGTTCAGGAATTGTCTTGGTAAAATACAGGTTTTCAGGGACTAACGGTTTTCAGGGACAGTTAATAAATAGCTTAAAATAAGCGAGTATTCTTAAATTATCGTATTAGTTTTCTGAACTGCCCCTGATTTTTCTGCTTGAAAATGTTAATTGGAAATGACTTTATCCAGATTTTCTTGTGCTTTCCAGGCTTTAAATTGTTGAAAAAGTATTCTGTCATCATCGGCGCTGAGCTGTCTGCCACTGGCGCTGACAATTCCGTTATAGAGTGCTTTGGTTTTCTCTGGTGTAATTTCTACCAGGACACAAAAGTTCTTTTTGTTATCAATGGTAAATAATCCTGCTTTGGTTGGGCGGCTGCCTTTAAGTGTTTTATCAAAGATTTGTCTGGAAACGTTTTCAAAATTTGTACCGGTGTTCATGCCTTCCGTGGTGGTCGTTTTGTTTGCAAAGGCTTTACTCATTCCTGCAGCTCTCACATCGATTTGTCTGGCCAGGCGATCACGAGCAATATGGCTGGCTTCGTCTTTATCAATCGACAGATTGCCAGACCAGGTGACACAGGCTGACTCGGCTATCCCCTCTTTTATCTGGGGAGAAAGTATCCAGTCAGGTATTTCTGCTAACTCACCTTTGTTTATTTTATCCTGGCTTGCGCAGGCGGATAAAAGCAGGCAGATACTGGTAATTAATACTGATTTAGTCATGATTTTCCTGTTTAAAGTAATAACAACTTGTCTTATTTTAGTTGAGATGATCAATTTTTAAAGTTGGACAGAAAATAGTTGTCCAGTTGAAGACAAAACGAGTGGCTTTTAGTTTCGTCGTTGAGCTCAGCCAGTAAGGGCGGCAACGGGATAAAGCTGATTTTTGCAATCGTCTTGCTCAGTCTGATGATTTTATCAAGTTGATTGAGTTTTATGTGTGTTGGCTGGTTATGCTGATTTGAATCAGATCGTAATTTTTGACACTCTGACTGTTGAATCAACAATAATTGTCCCAGTTCAAAATAATGTTGATACAGCTTCTCATCAAGAGAAGAGCCTTGTTGACTAATTGCTGAAGATAAATTTAAACGGCTTTTATGGCCAGTATCATGTTGTTTGATCATTTGTTGAATTCCAGCGGCCATTGCTCTTTTATCTGGTGATACAAACAAAGCAGGATTAGCAAAAGTTTTTTGCTTGTCCGACTGGGCAAAGGGGGTCGCTGATTCAATCTGAGCGTTCATTTCTTCCGGGGGTTGCAGATAGAAAAAAAGGCGACCAGGCTGGCAGTAACCAGTCCACCTGTTATTCTTTGCCAGCTGACTAATTTGTTCAGAAATTGAGAGAAACGATTATTCGTCTTTTTATCTGCCGCGAGACTATTGTTAATTGCGTGATCAGCTGTGTTATCGATTGTCAGAATGCTGACCAACTCAGTCCACTGCTGCATGAGTTGTTCGTTGTGATTAATATGGCTGATAACCTGTTGTTTACGTTGATAATCCAGCTGTTCATCAAATAGCATTGCCAGCTCTTCACTGGTGGGTAACAGACCTGATGGCTGAGAACGGCCATGTTGCGCCAGCATCATCAGTCTGGCCAGTAATCGCTGGCGTTTAGCGGTTAGCCCGATAGTTTTTGTAGCGATGTTTGCTGATGATTTTGAAGGTCTCATCGGTTTTCTTCTTTTAATAGTGACTTTAATAAGTCCACAGGGAAATCAATCTGCTTCATTGCTTCCTCTATTCGTTTTAATATGCCTTTTAACAGGCGTCCAGGCTGATAGGCTGGCATATTGAGTGACCGGGCAATAATATTGAGTTTTAAGCCTTCCTGATAAGCCATTTTTAACAACAGATATTCTTCATCGGTTAATTGAATGGCCGAGTGGAGCTGTCCCAGCTGTTGTTGATGGACTTGTAATGCATTCATCTTATTTTGGTTTTCTGGTTCATTACTTTTATCAGACGGACCATCTGAAAAAGCGAACAGTTCTGCGAACAATAATAAACTGTCATCAAGTTGTTGTTGGTCGAGTTGTTGTTCCAGAGATGGGCTTTCGAGTTGTTCGGATATGACACGGCTATTGTTATTCAGTGAACCGGTGGGCGAACCTGGGGTGGAGTCAGACTGTAAATCAGACTGTGTGTCAGCACCCCCTGATAACGACATAACATTGACGCAGGGATTTCTCGGTTGCTACTACCGCACCAGGGAAGCCTTGCTTTAATCGTTTTAATAATGGCTTCAATCAACGCTTTCTCAAGGTTGATCTGAACGGTCAGTTGATCGATAACGGATAGAACAAGTTGCCTTTCCAGACAAATCATTTTCCAGATTGTCACCCACAAGTGTCCTTCTCGCTTTAACCATTCAGGAGGGCGCGGGCGGCCAAACCGCTGACGGGAAAATTCTTCCAGCAGGTTGTGAGTCAGCGTATAGAGAAAGGTTTCTGGTTTTGCTTTTCCGGTATATTGCTGGCATTTTTTCCAGTTTTCTGCGGATAATGCATCAAGCACATGGGTTGTGGCTTCTTCTGCCAGTCCAGACTGGCCGAATCGCCTGTTGGCGTGTGATTCAAGTCTTGAGAGCCAGTGAGGATTTAAAATAATAGCGTGCCAGTCAACTTTCATAAGTAATTTGGATTATTTTTATTATAATGAGTGTAAGCTCGCCTGAGCATAGAGCATAGAGCATAGAGCATAGAGCA
>JADGFG010000185.1 GCA_016743995.1 Kangiellaceae bacterium
GTATGTTAGTCATCGATGAAGCACAGAATTTACAGTTTGAGACTCTGGAAGAGTTAAGAATGTTGTCAAATTTATATCATGATGGCAAAACATTATTGCAAATATTTTTACTCGGTCAATCAGAGTTTCGCGAGCATTTGAGAGATCCGTCTCTGGAACAGGTTCGACAGCGAGTAACAGCGTCTTATCATCTTGCCCATCTTGATGTAGAGGAAACACAGGCCTATATTGAACATCGTTTGAGAAAAGTGGGATGGGATAATACACCCAGTTTTACTGCAGAATCGTTTCAGTTGCTTTACGATTTTTCCGAAGGAGTACCACGTAAAATTAATACTACTTGTGATCGATTGTTGTTATATGGATTTTTAGAAGAAAAATCGCGTATTGATGGTGAAATAGTAAAGATAGTGACTTCTGAAATAAGAGAAGAGAATGACGCGGGTAAAGAAGCTGCTGCCAAGTCTAAAGTTCCACTTAAAATTGTTGAATCTAATTTACCTGCAGATGCATCAGCACTTGAAGTTAGAGTTCATCAACTGGAGAGCGAAGTTAAAGATTTGAGAGATCGGTTCAGAAAAGAAAGAGAGTTTATGCGAAAAATTGTTCAGATTTCACTAAATTTTGATGATGAGCTTTAATTATTTCATGATATAGAAGCGAAGAAGTAAAGAAATGATGGATTAAAGTGTTTTCTAAAAAAAAGGCTTCAGTATGAAGCCTTTTTTGTTGTTACATAATACCGATTATCTCTTTTCGATAGGAGTGACAAGTCTTTCTGAATCGCCCGTGTAAAGTTGTCGCGGACGTCCAATTTTCTGAGTAGGTTCAGCAATCATTTCGGACCATTGAGATACCCAGCCAACCGTTCGTGCAAGGGCAAAAATAACAGTAAACATATTAGTTGGAATACCGATTGCCTGCAAAATGATACCTGAGTAAAAATCGACGTTCGGATAAAGTTTTCTTTCAACAAAATAAGGATCTTCAAGCGCTATTCTCTCAAGTTCTATGGCCACTTTTAAAATAGGGTCATTCTGCTTTCCTGTAACCGCCAGTACTTCGTGTGCGCTTTCGCGCATGACTTTTGCTCTTGGATCAAAGTTTTTATACACTCGATGACCAAAACCCATTAATCTGAAAGAGTCATTTTTGTCTTTAGCCCTGTCAATAAACTCAGGAATTCGGCTTACATCGCCAATTTTATTTAGCATATTAAGACAAGCTTCGTTCGCTCCACCATGTGCAGGGCCCCACAAGGATGCAATACCAGCGGCGATACAGGCAAAAGGGTTTGCGCCGGATGAGCCCGCTAGTCGAACGGTTGAAGTTGAGCAGTTTTGTTCGTGATCAGCATGTAAAGTAAATATTCGGTCCATTGCTTTAACAAGTGTAGGATCCGGTTTGTCATCATGGGAGGGCTGGCTGAACATCATATTTAAAAAGTTTTCAGCATAGCTCATTTCATTGCGTGGATAAACGAAAGGGTGACCCATAGAATAGCGATAACACATCGCAGCTATTGTTGGAACCTTTGCAATTAAACGGGTTGCACTTCGACTACGGTGTTCTTCATTGTTAATATCTAATGAGTCATGGTAAAAAGCAGAGAGAGCGCCAACTACACCTACCATAATAGCCATTGGGTGAGCGTCGCGTCGAAATCCTCTGAAAAATGTGGCTAATTGTTCATGAACCATTGTATGGTTATTAATATTATCAACAAACTCCGCTTTCTGGGCTTTATCAGGCAGTTCACCATTAAGTAACAAATAAGAGACTTCCATAAAATCACACTCGTCTGCAAGCTGATCAATTGGGTAGCCTCGGTATAACAGAATGCCTTTTCCACCATCAATATAAGTTATCTTTGATTCGCAGGCTGCAGTAGACATAAATCCGGGATCATAGGTGAATACGCCACTTTTTACTAATTTGCTTATATCGATTACATCGTTGCCTTCGCTTGGCGAGTACATCGCGAGATTCAGCTCTTCACCACTTGGGAGAGTTAATTTGGCGGATTTTTCCGTCATACTGGTTGCCCCTGATTTGATTGATTTTGTCGGTATTTGTTATAACTTATAGCCTAAAAGTTATAAAAACGACCCCATTTAAGAATTTCTATTGAGCGCGCTACTATAAAGATTGATACGTTTTTGTCAATTGGAATCACATACAATTTAGTCTTATGTCAGTCAATAAACAAGTTTGTCTTGAAAATCATCAGGCTATTTGTCTTATATAGCTGACAACTATAAGGTAATTCATTTGTATTCATTGAGATTGACTTATATAATTCGTCTGCGTTGGGGTTGGCGAATTATAAATAACTAAAAAGTAAGAGTTTACTGCCTTTTGAAGTTTAGCAGAAAGCACATTTTTGCTATAAAATACAATAATAGTCAACAATCATTCTATTCACACAATCGAGAAGAATTGTAATCGTGAACAAAAATAGACCGGTAAATCTAAATCTGGGCGCTTTTAAGTGGCCGGTAACTGCGATTTCGTCGATACTTCACCGAGTTTCTGGCGTTTTGTTATTTCTTTCTATTCCATTTTGCTTATGGGCCCTACAAAAAAGTCTGACAGCCGGGGGATTTGTTGAAGTTTCTTCTATCATGTCTGGCCTGCTTGCAAAGTTAATCACCTGGGCAATTTTGTCCATGCTTGTTTATCACATTATTGCAGGTGTTCGTCATCTGTTTATGGATGCAGGTATTGGTGAGTCTCTGGAAAGTGGAAAATTGGGTTCGAAAATAGTGCTTGTTCTTGGCATTATCTGTGCCATTAGTTTAGGAGTATGGATATGGTAGCTTCAACAACAAGTCTGGGCCGTAGTGGCCTGCATGACTGGGTAATACAACGAATTACTGCTGTTGTATTGGCCGTTTATGTTGTCTATTTATCAGCTTTTGTCTTTTCAGCTGACTCTTTAACTTTTGCCGCATGGCAAGGATTATTTGGGCAAACCTGGTTTAAAATATTTTCTTTGATATCAATTGCGGCATTAAGCTTTCACGCCTGGATAGGTATGTGGGTTATATCAACCGACTACATTAAACCAACCGGAATCCGTCTGGTTTTTCAGGCTTTATTAATTTTATCATGTTTTGCGTTCATTATCTGGGGCGCACAAATTCTTTGGAGTGTATAAATGGCTGTTCCAGTTTATACCTATGACGCTGTTATAGTTGGGGGCGGCGGTGCAGGTATGCGCGCTTCACTACAATTAGCTAAATCAGGTCAGAAAGTAGCGTTAATATCAAAAGTTTTTCCTACTCGTTCACACACCGTGTCGGCGCAAGGAGGAATTACCGTTGCTCTGGGTAATACCCATGAAGATGACTGGCGCTGGCATATGTATGACACCGTTAAAGGGTCTGATTATATTGGCGATCAGGATTCAATAGAATATATGTGCCAAAATGGCCCGGATGCTGTTCTTGAGCTGGACCATATGGGTTTACCATTTTCCAGACTTGAAAATGGTAAAATTTATCAACGACCATTTGGTGGACAATCTAAAGAGTTTGGTGGAGAGCAGGCTGCACGTACTGCAGCAGCTGCGGATAGAACGGGTCACGCCTTACTTCATACTTTATACCAGCAAAACCTGGCAGCTAAAACTCAGTTTTTCAATGAGTGGTATGCGATTGACTTATTGATGAATGATGAAGGTCAGTGTTGTGGCGTATTTGCGATGTCTATTGATACCGGAGAAGTCGCTTTATTTAAGTCGAGAGTGACTGTTTTTGCAACAGGTGGCGCCGGGCGTATTTTTGCTTCAACGACAAACGCGTTGATAAATACTGGTGATGGGGTTGGTATGGGTCTTCGGGCTAACTTACCCGTTCAGGATATTGAAATGTGGCAGTTCCATCCTACAGGCATTGCAGGTGCTGGTGTGCTGGTTACTGAAGGCTGTCGTGGTGAGGGTGGTTATCTGATTAACAAAGATGGCGAACGCTTTATGGAGCGGTACGCACCTAACGCAAAAGATCTTGCAAGCCGGGATGTTGTCGCACGTTCAATGACAAAAGAAATTCTGGAAGGACGTGGCTGTGGTCCAAATGGTGACCATGTTATGTTGAAGTTAAATCACCTTGGGGCCGATACATTAAACTCCAAACTACCAGGTGTCTGTGAACTATCAAAAACTTTTGCTCATGTTGATCCCGTTGACGGACCCATACCGGTTGTGCCAACTTGTCATTATATGATGGGCGGACTACCAACCAATAAGTTTGGTCAGGTGATTGGTAAAAAGTCTGGAGAAGAAGAATATATTGTTGATGGGCTATATGCAGTTGGAGAAATTGCCTGCGTTTCGGTTCATGGTGCAAACCGTCTTGGCGGTAATTCTTTATTAGATCTTGTTGTCTTTGGTCGCGCAGCGGGAATGCATCTTGAGGAAGCGCTAAAAGACGGAATGCCACAATCAGAATTTACTGATGAAAATGTTGATACTGGTATGGCTCGATATAACCGTTGGGAAAATAGTGAAGCGGGTACTGGTGAAGATCCTGCTGTTTTACGTAGAGAAATGCAGACTATCATGCAGAATCATTTTGGTGTTTTCCGTACTGGCGAATTAATGGCTAAAGGAATGGTTGCGCTAGAAGAAATTGCTGAGAAACTTAAATCTGCAGTGCTTTCTGATAAGTCAAAAGCTTATAACACGTTAAGGGTAGAATGTCTGGAGCTGGATAACCTGATGGCTACTGCCAGAGCGACATCTAAAGCGGCAAATTTCCGTGAGGAAAGCCGTGGTGCTCACAGCCGAGAAGATTTCCCAGAGCGTGATGATGAAAAATGGTTAACTCATAGTCTTTATTATCCAGAGACACACGAAATGGATAAACGTCCGGTTAATATGAGTCCGTTAACGGTAGAGGCTTTCCCACCGAAAGCTAGAACTTATTAGTGCAGAGTGAGAGATAATTATGTTATTTTCGATTTATCGATATAATCCGGAGACTGATAAAAAGCCTCGTATGCAAGATTACGAGCTTAATATTGAAGAAGGCTCCGATATTATGCTGCTTGATGCATTAATCGCGCTTAAGGAGCAAGAACCAACGCTTTCATTTCGTCGTAGTTGTCGAGAGGGTGTTTGTGGTTCTGATGGGCTTAATATCAATGGAAAAAATGGACTGGCCTGTATAACGCCGGTTTCTTCGTTAGGTAAAAAAGTTGTCGTACGACCATTACCGGGTTTACCCGTTATTCGTGATCTGGTGGTTGATATGCAGCAATTTTACCGCCAGTATGAAAAAATCAGACCTTACCTGATTAATAATGATGAGCCGCCTGCCAGAGAACGTCTACAGTCACCTGAAGATAGAGAAAAACTGGATGGGCTTTATGAGTGTATTCTCTGTGCATGTTGTACAACATCATGTCCGTCTTTCTGGTGGAATCCTGATAAATTTATCGGGCCTTCGGGTTTGTTACAGGCCTATCGTTTTATTATTGATAGTCGTGACACAGAAACCAGTTCTCGTTTAGCTGATCTGGATGATGCTTATAGTTTGTTCAGGTGTCGCGGTATAATGAATTGTGTGGATGTCTGCCCTAAAGGGCTTAACCCGACTCAGGCTATTGGACATATTCGCTCCATGATGCTACAGCAGGGACTTTAATTCATATTAAATCGTAATAAGCTGTATGTTATAAACAAATAGTCTATTATTGATTTTACAGGCAAATAAACAGCTTTTAGCCACAGGTTAAAGGCTGTTTTTGCGTTTGGTGGCTATACATTAACCAATGTTGAGCTATGATTATTTAAAAATAGTGGTTATTTTTATGTTCAGGATAGCGAAAGTATGCGCCAGATGGTGGCCAATTGTTGTCTAAGTCACTATAATACGCGCAAATTTTCTGGAGATATTTAAGCGCTTTAGAAAAGTAAAGTTAACTCTTTAAATTTAACTAAAAGTGGAAATCAGATCATGAACTTACATGAGTATCAAGGTAAGCAGTTATTCAGAGAATATGGCTTACCCGTTTCAGATGGTATTGCAGTTGATTCACCTAAAGCCGCATTTGAAGCTGCGGGTCAACTTGGCTGTAGTAAATGGGTTGTTAAAGCACAGGTACATGCCGGTGGTCGTGGTAAAGCTGGTGGTGTTAAGCTGGTAAATACCAAAGAAGAAGTTAAAGAGTTTGCCGCGCAGTGGTTAGGTAAAAACCTGATTACTTATCAGACTGATGAAAAAGGGCAACCAGTCACCAAAATTCTGGTAGAAGATTGTACCGATATTGCTCAGGAACTTTATCTTGGTGCTGTTGTTGATCGCTCGACCCGACGTGTTGTATTTATGGCGTCAACCGAAGGTGGTGTAGAAATTGAGAAAGTTGCTGAAGAAACGCCTGAAAAAATTCATAAGGCAACAATCGATCCTTTAGTTGGAGCTCAGGCTTATCAGGGACGTGATCTTGCTTTTAAACTGGGCCTGGAAGGTAAAAACGTTAAACAGTTTACCCATATTTTTTTGCAACTATCTAAATTATTTCACGATTTAGATTTAGCTTTATTAGAAATCAACCCGCTGGTTATTACTGATGCTGGTGATTTACATTGTCTGGATGCAAAAATTGGTATTGATGGTAATGCAATTTATCGTCACCCTCAATTAAATGATATGCATGACCCTAGTCAGGAAGATGAGCGTGAAGCGCACGCTGCTTCTTTTGAGCTTAATTATGTTGCGTTAGACGGTAACATTGGCTGTATGGTTAATGGTGCGGGTCTGGCAATGGGAACAATGGATATTGTTAATCTTCATGGTGGTTCTCCTGCAAACTTTTTAGATGTAGGTGGTGGTGCGACTAAAGAAAGAGTGGTTGAAGCATTTAAAATTATTTTAACTGATGACAATGTTAAAGCCGTTTTCGTTAATATTTTTGGTGGAATTGTTCGTTGTGATTTAATTGCCGAAGGTATTATTGGTGCCGTTGAAGAAGTGGGTGTTGAAGTGCCTGTTGTTGTCCGATTAGAAGGTAACAATGCAGAATTAGGACAGAAAGTATTAGCTGATAGTGGATTGAATATTATTGCTGCATCTGGGCTGGCAGAAGCCGCTCAAAAAGTTGTTGCTGCAGCGGAGGGCAAATAAATGAGCATTTTAATCAACAAAGATACTAAAGTAATTTGTCAGGGATTTACTGGTTCTCAAGGTACTTTCCATTCTGAGCAAGCCATTGAGTATGGCACAAAAATGGTTGGTGGTGTTACTCCGGGAAAAGGTGGTCAGACTCATTTAGGTTTGCCGGTATTCAATACTGTCGCTGAAGCCGTTGAACAAACAGGTGCTGAAGCTTCAGTTATTTATGTACCGGCTCCATTTTGTAAAGATTCAATTCTGGAAGCGGCTAATTCAGGCATCAAACTTATCGTTTGTATTACCGAAGGTATTCCTACGCTGGACATGCTGGACGCAAAAGTTAAATGTGATGAACTGGGTGTGCGTTTAATTGGACCTAACTGTCCGGGCGTTATTACTCCAGGAGAATGTAAAATTGGTATTATGCCTGGTCACATCCATAAGCCAGGTAAAGTAGGGATTGTTTCTCGTTCAGGAACATTAACTTATGAAGCGGTTAAGCAAACTACTGATACTGGTTTTGGTCAATCAACTTGTGTCGGTATTGGTGGTGATCCAATTCCTGGTTCTAACTTTATTGATATTCTGGAGATGTTCCAGAATGATGATAAAACAGAAGCCATTGTTATGATTGGTGAAATTGGCGGAACTGCAGAAGAAGAAGCAGCAGCCTATATTAAAGCCAATGTAACCAAGCCTGTTGTCTCTTATATTGCTGGTGTTACTGCGCCTGCAGGGAAAAGAATGGGACATGCTGGAGCGATTATTTCTGGTGGTAAAGGTACTGCAGATGAAAAATTTGCTGCACTGGAAGATGCTGGTGTTAAAACGGTAAGAAGTCTGGCTGATATTGGAACGGCTTTAAAAGAAATTACTGGTTGGTAAAATTGTAGTTTTGTTAAAAAGGCCAGATTTATCTGGCCTTTTTTGTTTAAAGTTAATAGGTAAGAGTGCTATTCCTTTTCAATTCAAATATGTCGCGGTATAAAAGAATTTACGGCAGCCAATGTTCTTAGTAATTGCTCTGGTGCTGGCTGTTGGGTAACTTCACTCCCATTTAATACACCTTTTAAGTTTTCATCTGATGTTCTGAAGTTTTCTCTGGTATAAAAGTTCGCAGTAGTCTGGTTTACAGTATTCATTTGAGTATTTATTGGGTTTTCCATAGGTCATTCCTCATGTTATTTTAAAGAAAATGTGTTTTTATATACCATTGTTTTTATTCTCAGCTGAGAATAAATCAGAAAAAGCGATCTCTAAATAACCAATAATGATAACGCGTTGCTATTTCAATCAAATAGTGTTATCTTAGCAAATAAGTTGAAAATACAAATAGTTATTTAGCTATTGGTCAAT
>JADGFG010000004.1 GCA_016743995.1 Kangiellaceae bacterium
TCAATATGCCCAGACCCGAAAGAATAGAATATGAAGGCGCGTTTCATCATGTGATGAATCGTGGACGTTCCCATCAGGACATCTTTCACGGTGAAGCCTACTATCAGGAATTTTTGAAACTTCTGGCCGATGTCACTCAACGGTTTGACGCAGTGATCCATGCCTATTGTTTAATGACCAACCACTACCACCTGTTAATTGAAACACCGCAAGCTAATCTTAGCCGCATTATGCGACACGTTAATGGTGTTTATACTCAGAAATACAATTGGTTAAATCACTCGGACGGTAGCTTATTTAAAGGTCGATATAAGTCAGTTTTAGTTGATCAAGATGATTACCTGCTTCAATTGAGCCGTTACATTCATAGAAATCCAATCGATACAGAGAGTCCTATGGTTGACGATTTAGCTGAGTATCCCTGGTCCAGTTACCCGGCATATATTAATCAGAGCAGGGCACCAGATTGGTTATACCGTGATCAGGTTTATCGGATGTTGGGACTAAAGCAACGTTATGCGGGCTATAAAAAATATATTAGTGATGGTGTTGATGAAGACATCAGACGTTATTACGGAAAACATAATGTACTCTCGATACTGGGGGATGCCAGCTTTAAAGAGACTGCATTTGAAATCAAGGATGAGACAGATGTTGATGAGCTTCGGCGTGCTTTAGCCAATCGTCCGGATACCGACGAAATGATAGGAATAGTTGCCAGACTTTTTAAAGTGGATGAGTTTTACCTCACAGAGAACAAGCAAGGCAAACGTCAATCCTGTCCGATAAGAGGCTTTGCGATGTATGCATGCCAATACTATGGTGGAAACCGGCTGGTAGACATTTGTGAAGCATTTCAACTGACCAATATCGGAAGTGCCTCATTCTCAATTAATAAAGTAAAAAAAGCAGTGAAACGTGGTGAGTGGAAAAGCGAACGAAAACAGCTGGAAGAAGCCTTAATGTGGTAAAATAGGCGTGACCCCTTTGTTTCGAAATCATCTGGAGAAAGTTTTATGAAAGAAGAGAGTGTTTTAATCTTAAGAGCACTGAAAATATTTTTAGCAGGTCTGATCGTTTGGCCTGTTTTTATGAGTACAGCGAGTTTGGTGGCACCTTTTGTTGGTCATTTTGTTATAGGAGATATTGAAAAAAGTCTCGACTGGTTAAGAATATTTCAACCATACATGCCATTCCTTTCAATCGTGTTTTCAGTTTCGTTCCTCATGTTAAATAAGGTTGATAAGCGCTTGTGGTTAACCATTATCAGCTGGCTGGTAGTTGCGATTTATCTTGGTAGTTCTATCTATGGACTCTACCCAGACGATAGTGTTTATTACATTGTTTTTAATGAAATGAGCTTTTGCATGGAAATTGCAATGTTATTTTTAAGCAGTCTGGTGTTCATGAAAATTTTTAGTCGCTTAGCAGAGGAAAAAGACGAAAAAACAGGACAGTCTATTAATGCTTCCTCATGATTAGAACGCATGCCACAGATTCGGTAGTTTTGTTTAATAGCATAGTCCTTGAAATCAATGAGAGCCAAATGTTTGAATGATGGTAAAGGATGATTCAATAACCTTGTTATTGAGCCCTGATGATAAAATGACGCTGGTATTTGTTTAAGATTGACTATAGACTGAGTGTCTATTTAATATCCAGTAAACTAAAAGTAAGGGAATATCAATGAGATTCAAAAATCAATTTTTAGCGCTACTACTTGTACTTGTCAGCCAGAGTATTTGGGCGGATGATAATAACTTAAATAATAAAAAGGCTTTTAAACCGGTCCTGAAACTTTTTGAGGCAATGTCGCAGATAGACCACAAAAAAATGAAAACGGTTGTTACCAAAGACTTTATTTTGCTTGAGCATGGTGAAGTCTGGAGCATTGATGATTTGGCTAATGTGGTAAAAGCATCGGATTATAAGAGAACCAATTACTTTAGTGTAGTTAACACTCAGTATCAGGGAGATATTGCATGGATTAATTATTGGAATAAAGCGAATTTTAGTAATGGGAAAAATAGCCAGGATGTGGTCTGGCTTGAGAGTGTGGTTGTGCTTAAACAAAAAGGCCATTGGGTCATTTCTCAAATGCACTCAACTCGATTAAAAGCTGAGAACTATCCAAAAAATGTTGAGTTCAAATTAGTGAATTGAATGGTCCTGAAACTGTAATGCAAAATCGCGATTTAGTTGCGTTTATTCTGAGAACGTAAAGATTGGATAATCTGCTCATGAATTGTTCAATGTTTCGTTAACTGCCTTTTTTGGAGAGATGGTATCTACGGTACTGAATATCTATTTAGTATTCAGCTAATTAAAAGTGAAGGGTTTTCAGTGAGATTTAGAAATCAATTTTTAGTACTACTGTTTTTATTTGTATTTGTATTTGTCAGTCAGGGGATTTTAGCGAATGGATAATAACGATTATGATAAAAAGGCTTTTAAACCGGTCCTGGAACTTTTTGAGGCAATGTCGCAGATTGATCATAACAAAATGAAAACGGTTGTTACCAAAGACTTCATTTTACTTGAGCATGGTGAAGTCTGGAGCATTGATGATTTGGCTAATATGGTAAAAGCATCGGACTATAAGAGAACCAATTACTTTAGTATAATTAATACTCAGTATCAGGGCGATATTGCATGGATTAACTACTGGAATAAAGCAATTTTTAGTAATGGAGAGAATAGTCGAGACAGGCTCTGGCTTGAGAGTGTGGTTGTGCTTAAACAAAAAGGCCATTGGGCACTTTCTCAAATGCATTCGACCCGATTAAACGCTGAGAACTACCCGGAAGATGTTGAATTCAAAGCGGTGAACTGAGTGGCTCTGAAATCCTGATGCAAAATCGAGCCTGTAAATTTAATCGCGCTCATTCTGGAAATGCAAAGACCGGACCGTCTACTCATTAATTGTTCAATATTTCGTTAATTGCCTTTTCTGGAGAGATGGTATTTACGGTACTGGTACATTCAGACAGGCTTGATGAACAGGGAAATAGATCTGGATAAGAGATAAATATTATTGCATATTCAGGAATTTTACGTCAGTACCTGAGCGACTGACCGGGGTAGAATCATATTGCGAAGTCAAGTTTATTAACTTCGCAACATTGCTGAATCTAAGCGCTAATTAAAGGTATAGCAATCACCAAGGCTAATATACCACCAATTAATCCAGAGGCATTAGCCGGACCGTATTTAGTCATTATTCCGCCAACAATCTCTGCAAAAATGGCGACACCACCAGCGATAACAATAAATATTGGATTAGTTCCCTTAAACAGAAAAACAGCGCCAATTATTAAGGTTGGAATACTTAAATAAAGGAAAAAAGCAAACAGCTTATTGAGGATTCCTGTCAAACGATAACCAGAAAAGCTGTTGGAAGACTCCCCATTGTTTAACGATTTATCTACGTTATCACCTATATTTGAAAATCCAGAATTTAGACTCCCTTTGGTGTTATATGCCATTGCTGCAAAAACATTCAGTACTGCTGCCAAAATTAAAAAAATACCTGCTGCGATATCCATTCCTACTCCATGCTAATTAATTGTTAATTTAAAAAGAACGTATCCTAGCATAAAAAACGGCAGGGGTCAGGTGTGTTGTGTGGAAAATAAGAAGCAGGGGGTGTTTATTTTACAGTATGATTATTCCATACTAGATTTTCAGTATGCCCGGCCCTGATAAAACGTCCTGTTTAAACGCGAGGCAACAGGTTTAATTAGCAGAGTAAACATTAATGGTATCTTTTTGAGAGGTCACTAATAATTTTTTACTCGCTTTCATAAATGTTACATAAGCTGGTGTTGGGTAGGGCAACTTGCTTTCTGGAGAGATAACCTGCTCAACCATTTGAGTGTCGACATTAAAAATGACCACCTTACCAGAATTAAACCCCAGGGCGAACAGGTTAGTTTTATGGGTCGCAGAGACTGACACCAGTGAATCATTCTTGCCTGTTTCAGCTTTAATTTCTCTGTTTTTCCAACCCGCTTTTGTCAGGTAAATTACGCCGTACTTGAAGTCACATTGATAGAATAACTGATTATTGCTTTTCTGCTGAAATATAAACCTGGGAGTGCCTTTACAAGGCCTTACATCCCATAAAACTTCTTCAGCGTCCAATAGCGATCTTAACTCGATTCTTCCACCTTTGCTTGCTACGAATATTTGTTGTTTTTGTAGAGAAAAATCGGTAATTTTTCTTGATGAGTACCAGTGGCCGATATCCCATCTTTTTTTAAGCGTTCCCTCTGGCAGGGACCAGCGTATGATATCTTCAGAGCGGAAACCAGACGTAATATAACTATTTTCATCACTGGTTATTTTTAAGCCGGTTTGTGATGCGTGGTAAGTGTCCTTTTGGTGAGTATTATTAGCAACACCATTTTTCTTTTCTTTAACGATATGGGTTCCATGAATTAATAATTGATATTTGTCAGACCATCGCTTTAAGTCATCATGCCCTTCATCTGCAACGGGTAATACCTTGTATACTTTTTTCTCTAATGGGTCGTAAAAACAGGTATTGTTCTCGGAAAAAAGAATAAGCCGGTTTTTCGACCACTGGGTCTGGCTGATCCAGTCTTTCACCAAAGCGGTATTTTCCATCAGGGTAGAGTCTGTGTCGACAGCCGGAGCGGGTAATCGATCAAGAATATTTTTCGGTACAATGTTTTTCGGTACAATATTTTTTAGTACAATGCTTTCTGCTTTAACGCCTGCCTCATTATCTGTTAACAACCAGTATTTGAAAGAATCTCCTTTAACCAGCGAAAAGTGTCCATTGCCAGAGGTTGTAAGCTCAGATATCTGGCCTTGTATATTCAGCGTCAAACTGTCTGTTTTTACAAACGCTTTACTCTGCACCGTCAATGAGAGTGTATTGGCCAGTAGAAATATGACTAAACGAAAGGTCATTTATTTGCTCCTTAATCACTATGAGACTGCAATATAACCAAAATAGTAGTCGGTATATTTCCCCGATAAAAAACAGAAGTCACTCTGGGACGCTGTACATTGTGATAAATTTCTCAAGCAACAATGTAATCCAGTTCATGCGCGGTCATGGTGATCACGCTGGCCATTGCGCTGTCTCGTAACTCTCTATGGATGAGATTATTGGGCGGAATTGCGCCTGCGCCACGCTCAAAAAGAGCAATTGCGGGTGCATTACCATTCATGGATGAACAATAGAGCAGACCATCAATTTGAGGGTAAGCATCATAGAGTTTTTGTGCCCAGCGTCTTGTTCTTGAACGAGTGCCAGAATGTATGGCAGTTGATGCCCCCAGTGTCGTAACAAAATTTCCCGACAGGTCTAAAAGACAGATTTCGGCTTCCAGAGCAAAACCCACATACACAGGCAATCTTGAATTCCTGTCAATTGTTTCTTTTTCCTGGAATACTTCAGCTAAACAGGTTTTTGCAGCCTCATTACCAGTAGCCAGATACATTATTCCTCTATCTTGCAGGCAGGGATTATTTTTTTCATCGGGTAACTGGTGATCAAATCGACTCTGGGTGGGGCCATAATATCTAAACTCATCCCATGCCGTTGAATGCTCATCATCGGAAAAAAAGATTCTGGATACTTCTGTTCCAGCTTTCACGGTAATAATTCTTGGTTCTATCTGCTGAAGCGCTTGAATAGATTTTGGTTCTGGTAACTTTGGCATCAGATAAATTCAGCGAGTTTTTTTACATTGGTTACTGAGTGGCCTGTCGCTAACCAGTTAATGGGATTAAATAATATTAATTTGTCTTGTATAGTATCTTCCAGATCATTCTGAGGTGTTAAAAAGAAACGCTGAATTCCAATAGGGTGTGCATCATCTCTTAATAAAGGAAAAACTTCTTCCAGTCCTGGAACTGTTCCTCCTTTTTCTGAGAATTGCCAGGAGGGGTAAACTCTACCTTTAGGTGTATTAACAGAATAGAGGGTTTTGGCATCTGTTCTTTGACGGATTCGACTCGTGGAAACGCCCAGATGTTCTGCTGCCTGGGCTGAGGTTAATGAAGAGGCGACCATTTTTCCATATTCTAAAGCAGACTTTTTAAGCACCATCTTATACTCTTCCATGCAGGTATCTTCTCCCAGGCCTTTAGCACCAGCCCTCTTAAGGAATGCTTCTTCTCCGGTTGTTAATGCATTACCTATAACCCTGATTCTATATAAAGGTTGGTGGCGGACGAAGTCTGCTGTTGCTGAAGCCAGTTCTTTAAGCGTCATACCTGCGTTCTTTAAAACCGTTTCATCTCTCTCTAATACAGATGACATGTTAACGCCCTCTCTCATCGTTAGTACCTGTTATTATTGTGCAAAAATACACCATTTTCAAGTTCTTTGTGCTCATCTGGCTAAAAATACGATAAAAGTGGCGGTGGTGTTGATAAGAGGCTGGTTATAGTCAGGCGTCTGACACGGTAGAGCAGGTTGGCTTTCACTCAAACTCGTACTCCTGATACATTCCTTAGCGATGCTCTTTATAAACGCTATGAACCCATTGTAGCTGTTCTGCCAGACTATCAATATAGCTCTGTAGCGGTTCCGGGTATTGCTCTGGCCAGTCCAGGCCATATTTTTCTGGTCGACATAAAGGTGCCAGTAACGAAGCAACTGATAAGTCGGCTATGGAGAATTGGTTGCCCACCAGGTATAAAATCGCTTGCACCAGGTTGCTCCGGATGGCGAGTATGAGCTTGCGGGTATCTTTTTGACTCACGCGCATATGGGGCACTATACCGGTTTAATGCATTTTGGAAGAGAAGCTGCAGGAACGGTGAATATTCCTGTATTTGCAATGCCCAGAATGAAGAAGTTTTTATCAACAAATGGGCCATGGAACCAATTAATTAAGCTCAATAATATTACAATTAATGCGTTATCAGATAACCATCCGGTTAAATTGAATCAACGGTTGAAGGTGACTCCATTGCTTGTGCCGCATAGAGATGAGTATAGTGAAACGGTTGGTTTTTTAATCGATGGTTCTAACAGAAAAGTTCTTTTTATACCCGACATTGATAAATGGTCAAAATGGAATAGAGATATTGTTAATGAAATTAAACGGGTCGATTATGCCTTTCTTGATGCAACATTTTTTGCAGGCGGAGAGTTACCTGGTCGAGATATGAGTGAAGTTCCTCATCCGTTTGTGAAAGAAAGTATAAAATTATTCTCGCAATTATCAAAAATGGACAGGCAAAAAATTCATTTTATCCATTTTATCCATTTTAATCATTCAAATCCTTTATTGCAGGATAATAGTCGAGCACAACAAATAGTATTCAGTGAAGGCTATCGTATTGCAAAAGCGGGATTAAGATTGTCATTATGAATTTTGCTTATTGACTGAAATATTAACTGACAGGTGTTTGCCAATCCAGATTCAGGGGCCTGCTCTGGAAAAGAGCAGGTTACCTCTGTTTATTTTTAATCGCTGATTTAACCAGCTTACCAAAGTTTTTGTCTTTCTTCTTCTTCTCCAGAAGGGACATTTCATTAAACTCGGATTCTCTTTTCATTTTCAGGTAGTTTTGATAGCGTTGTTCAGAAAGCTTCTCGGTCTTTATAGCCTTTTGAATAGCACAACCTTTTTCATTAGCATGAGAGCAATCAGAAAATTTGCATTGCTGAGAAAGTGCCAATATTTCCGAGAATGTTTCATCCAGCCCCTCATCGACAGACAGGCTACCCAGCTCTCTCATACCCGGGGTATCGATGATCATGGCGCCGTTTTCCAGCAGAACTAACTGCCTGCTTGTTGTGGTGTGCCTGCCCTTACTTTGAACTTTACTCACTGACTGGGTTTCAAATTTGTCCAGGCCCGTTAGCGCATTAAGTAAAGTTGTTTTGCCAACACCAGATGAGCCTAACAGGCAATAGGAAGACTGCTTTTTGAGTAGAAGTAACAATGAATGAGTGCTTTCCCTGTCAAAGTTACTGAATGCAATGACTGTCGTCTGAGGTGAAATATTCTGAATCTGTTTTCTGATTTCATTTTCTTCATCTTTTGAGGCGAGGTCACTTTTACTGAGTAAAACAACTGGCTCAATACCACTTTCATTAACCATGACCAGGTAGCGTTCTAATCGGCGTAGATTAAAATTCTCATTCAGTGATTGAATAATTAAGGCGACATCAATATTGGCCGCTATCAGCTGGTAATCAACCTGTTTTCCAGCCATTTTTCTTTTTAAAATCGTTTTTCTTGGCAAGACGCCATAAATAATGGCATGGGTATCTTCATCAAAGAAGTCGGCATATACCCAGTCACCAGTTGTTGGCAGGTCACTGGCTGACTCAGTAGAATAGAGCAGGTTGCCCGATAATTCTGCAAAAACTTCCTTGCCGTTTTTACTAATTATATAGCTATTTTTATGGACAGAAATTACCCGGGCAACCTTGTGAGCGGCAATTTTTTCATCATCCTGATGACGTTTAAACCAGTCGTCATATCCCATATTTTGAAGATCAGTCATCACCAGGTCTCTCTATGAACGATTTAATTTTATTACTTTATTGAAAGTAATAAACTAGCTTAGTCACCAGGGAGATGCAAGTGCCCTGAATCCGGATTTTTTGTCTTTTTTGTAACATTCTGGTAATCAACCATTTTTCGTGTAAAATTAGCTGAGATAAAACGCTCGAAAATAAGGATAAGGAAAAATGATGAACTATAAAAATTTATTGGTTTTTGCTGTAGCAACGCTTTCTCTGTCTGCGCAGGCAAGAGACGATAAAATGATGTTTGACGTTAAGGCACCTTTAAAAGTAGCCACTGATGCGCAAAAAATTGATGGTAGCGTCAAATTTTATTTTGGTGATAGCAAGCATCCCAAAGCCAGCAAAGATCTCGGCTTTATAAAAACGAACAAGAAAACCAATGCCTTTGGTAAGTCCGATCAGGAAGCCTGTGACTGGGTTTTTCAGTCAGCGATTATTGCGCTGCATAATGCGGCAAAGAAAAAGGGCGCTAATGCGGTTATTAATATTGAAAGTAACTACAGGAATATACCCGTTAAAAATGATACGCAATATCAATGTGGTGCAGGGACTTTTGTGGCAGGTGTCGCCTTAAAAGGGACGATGGTTACACTGTAAATTCAGAGGTCAAACTGTAAATTTTGATTGCTTGTGACTCGACTGAACATCGAGTCACGTTGTTTTATACTGACGCTTTATCTATTGTCAGCTCCTGAAATTAAGAGCCAAAACTCAGCTCCTGAAACTCTTAACCTGAAACTCTTAACCTGAAACTCAGTACTCGCTACTTGCAAAGACCCAGCTGAACAAAACGCTGGAATACCAGTTATGTCGGGTTTTAACTAAGCTACTCTCTCTGTTAGCGGCGTGCTCCAGGTTTTCATAACGGTTAAAAAATCCAATGTAAAACCGTCCAAAGCGGCGGCTGACTCCGAGAGTGAGCGAGTGACCTGCGTTGCCTTTTCTGGCACGATAGGCCGGACGATCCGGAGTGACATAAGCCGTTTCCACATCATAGTATCGGCCAAGGTAATCTCTGTCCGCAAATTTCTGACTCAGAGTGGTATTCAGTTTCCAGCCTTCATTTTTATACTCATAGCGTAATTTTACATTGCCAGCAAACCCGGATTGTGAGGCCGAGAAATCATCAAAATTAAATGCCAGACGAGCTGGTACTTCAAAAGAGAGTTTGTTATTTTCTGTCTGATATAACCAGTATTTCACGGCAGGGCCTACTTCAAGCAGGGCATTAAGATCTTTCATGCCTTGCCTGGCTTTATTATCTTTACTGTTTACAGGTAGCCCTATAGCAACACTAAATGACAGGTCCAGATCTTTGACTCCGAAAAGGTTGTAGTTGATTCCGGAGCGGTCGATTTTTGTTTTTTTGTCCTCATAACTACCGTAGGGTAAGGGTAGTATGAGATCCTGGTTTTCATCAGAACCGGGGTAATGAGGAATGGAAAGCGCACCAATACCAACGCCTGCTTCCCAGCGAACCTCATCTGCCAGCAGATTACCCGTGGGGGCCAGAAGTGGAATCATTATCAGGTTAAGGTACGGATTCATCGGTTAGCTCCAGCGTCGATGGTTTATTTTTTGTTGGTTATTCAGCCTATTATTGCGGATGGCGTTGTAATCTGCAATGGATTGTTCTGGGAAAGCGCATAAGATTTATAATCAGGGACTACTGTTAAACCCTGTTGACTGGTATGCAAGATAAAAAAATTATTTTTAATAAAACCCACCATTTTGGGTACTGGTGAGTTTTATCTGTTTCAGGTGATATTTCAGTCTTCCTGAGTAACCGGTTTTTTTCTATAGACTGTCTCTGGAACAGAGGCCAGTGGTGGGTTTAAGTTTACGATATTCTTCTGAAAGCTCACATTAAGATCGGCCAGAGAATCGATACCAAATTCTTTAAGCGCCGACATTAACTGTTCACCTTTGATGTTTTTGTCACGTAATTCAATCACAAATTGTTTGAGTGTTTGTATTTCGGAGAGAATTTTACCGACTTCTTTTGTGAGTGGTGCCTGGGCTGACTGGAGTTCCTGATAGGATTGTTCGCGAATAGAATCAGATGCTTTGAACTGGTTGACCTGCTGCTCAAAAGCTTCGGTGAGTTCTTCTTTATACGCGCCTAGCTGTTTAACCATATTTTCAACTGATTCATCGATAGATTGTAAGTTGCTGGTTTTGTTTTCTTCTAGTCGTTCAAAGGTTTTTTCAAGTCGTTTTTCGTAGTCGCCAAACTGATTTACGACTTGCCATAAATCGGCAACGGATTTTTCCGGGTAATCGGCTTCTTGCATCATACCAAAAATTTCCAGCCTGATTGAGTTAACGGCCAGCATGGCAGGTTTTATTGCCGCAATGGCAAAAACGCCAATAACCGCATAGAGTTGATATTCTGAAGTGATATCGGGAATATGACCCGTGACAAAATAGACAAGGCAGGCATTCACCAGGTGAGCAACGACTGCAATAATAGCTGCTCGTTTTTTTATTTTTATGACTCGCTCTAAATCATTTTGCAGGTCAATTTCTGCGGGTTTTTGTGGATGGGCCTGTCTGCGTTGTAAGTGAGTTTGAGCACTACGCGCAATAAAATAGGTGCTTCCAATAATTAAGCTAATCGTTGAAACATACCAGAGGTAAAGGGTGGCCGTGACCCAGAAATGAAATTCGTATTCTGGCGCTCCATATTGTGCAGAAAACCATTTAATGGCTAGTACAACTAAAAATGTGCCTGCCATCCAGAACAACCACTCAATTAAAGTGCTTGTGTAATAATCTCGCCTGATTTGTTTAAATAAGTCCGTCATTTTGTTTCCTTAACAGTCTATGGGGGGTTATTGATGAATATTATTGAGTGCCAGATTTTGACAGTTAATCTATCAAATATCAATAAACATAGATAAGACAGTTGCAGGTGCTCATTCCCAGAGACGATTGGCAAGTTGTTTTTTAGTTTTTCCTGGAGGGGGCATTTGAAAAGTAGCTTATTGCAATTGGTTTTATTGAAAAGCTCACCGGTATGAGGTGAGCTTTTCTGTTTTCAACAACATTGAAGATTAATAGTACAGATAGGGCCACCAGTTTCTCATTGGCGTACCATCGCTGTTTCTAGCCTTTGTTTTGTAGCCTGGCATACTTTGTCGTAAATACATCTGCCAGCCACCACCACAGTCTGAGTAACGAGGATCGCGGTCAACTGCACTAACAGTATCGTAATTGTATAAGGTTCTTTTGTCTTCTCCGTTTTCACCATTACCCATTCCGTAGTTTTCACAAGAGTTAGCGACTTTTACGCTGTCGTTGTAATCGTAGTGACCACCTGAGTTTGGAGAGAAGTGGACTTGTCCACAGATTTTACCCCAGTTTTCCTGGTGGAATGAGCCTTTAGTACCCGTTGAGGTGTTTCTGACACTGGTTGGTGTTGGAAATTCAAAGCACTCAGGGCCGTTGTACTCACAGTATCCCCAGTGTCTGAAGTTGGTGAGGTTAGGATAGTATTCTTGAATGTTATGGCCCCAGAATCGGTCATTCATTTTTTTCAATTCTGGTAAAGAGTGACCCATGTTTTCCATCATGTGCCCATGCCCGTGCACGTCACAACCGGTACCTCGTCTTGGGTTAACAAAACTGAATCGCATGGTGACTTTACACTGCTTGGCTGCCTGCCCAAGATCGACACATCCATTGGCACAGTCATTAAAGCGACCTGGAATGGGTTGCATTTTGTCGTTATAAACCTGTTGATGTGACTGAGTTTCAAAAATAGCTGTTGGCAGCCCATGACTCCAATATTCATTAATGAAACCTCTTTCAAATAATTCACACAGTGTCATATTTCGATTTGGATTTTCGGGATCTTTCCAGCCAATATAGTCTGCAAATTGTTGCGTGAATAACGGTGCCATTTTTCCCATTTTTTCGGCATTTGTACCAAAGTTTCGTCTGATATAGTCTGCATCTTTCGCTTTCATGTGAACAATTTTTTTAATTTGCGGGTTGACTCGAGCTGGCGAATCAGGGTTTTTGTAACCATGAAAACGGGTACTCTCGGCAAATGCATGCGCATACTTCTGACTGACTTCGTTGGATCTTGCATCGGGGATATTCAGATCCATGTCTACGACCAGTACGGCAGGTCTTAATTCGGTAATTCTGTCGTGATTATCACGTAACCATTGATCGCCGTTGGTTGAACTGTGCTCGTTAGGCCAGATAACTGCAGTTGAGGTGTTATCATCAGTCACTTTTATCTTGATGTTATCGTTAGCAGTCGCGCCTTCATCGTCGGTGACGGTGACTGTCAGGGTAAATTCGCTGGCAGCGTTGACCGCCGGTGTAATCACGGTAACGGTTTTGCTATTGGCGTTTGTCAACATCACATTAATGCTGGCGTTATGTTGCCAGTTGTAACGGTTGATCGTGCCGTCGCTATCAGTTGCTGTTGCAGTAACCTGTACTTGCCGTCCACCAATAACCGATAAATTACCATTATTAATACTCACCGTGGGAGGCTGGTTTTCATTCATGGGTCGGGTGACCGATATCGTAATTTCGCTGCTTGTTCTAGCGCCTTGATCATCGGTGACGGTGACTGTTAATGTGAACTGCTCGTTTGAGTTGACAGCAGGCGTGTTCACTGTGACAGTATTAGTATCAGCGTTAGTTAACGTGACATTCATGTTGGCGTCGTGCTCCCACTCATAACCCGTGATGCGACCATCACTGTCGCTCGCGGTTGCGGAAACTTGTATGGACTGTCCACCTGTTACAGTTGAATCACCACCATCGATACTGACACTGGGCGGTTGGTTTTCATTGTTTGTCTGGGTGACCGACACAGTAATTTCACTACTGGTTTTGCCACCTTTATCATCGGTAACCATGACTGTCAGGGTAAACTGACTGGTTGAGTTAACGGTGGGGGTATTGATTGTGACTGTTTGAGTTTCTTCGTCAGTGAGTGTGATATTAATGCTTGCATTATGCGTCCATTGATAACTGACAATACTTCCATCGCTATCGGTTGCAGTGGCAGAAACTTCTACAGGCTCTCCACCAACAATTGATAAATTGCCGGCGTTGATCGTCACTTCTGGTGGTTTATTTTTTTCATCCGGATCTTCAACCGGTTCACAGCCGGTTAGTAGAATTAAAAAAGCAGAGCAGAGATAGAATAACCTTAACATGATGATTCCTTTTGGTTTTGAATTTTGTAAGATTATGTGTGCTTTTGTAACAAAGTTATCTCGAACAGTTATCATTTTAAAGTATTACAATTTGTAGTTTTATGCATAAAACTGTAAATTTGAGTAGCTGTGCTCGGTTTGGCTGGAACCAGATCACAGAAGTCTAAATGGTAAGTAAAATAAAGTTTGCACTGGTTAATATAATGATATCGACTAAAATCACTACTTATATTAGGTGAAAGCTGCTTTTTAGCTTTTCTTTATTTCTGGTTGTATTGGCTGTAAGGTACCTGAAAAAACCGTGAAGTCAGATTGTTGACATTCACGGTTGAAAAAGTAAGGCAATTGTAACAGGCGATTTCTATGTATAAGTGAACTCAAAATGAGTGAGTTCACTATAAGTGGTCTCTGTATAAATAGATCCTGTATAAGGAAACCATTAATAAACAAACTATCGGGCTGCTCTGACTTCTATGATGATATTTTTTGAAGCAGTGTGGAGGAGTGGTAATTTTGCTTCGACTTCAGTCATTCGAATAACCACATAGTTTTTTCGATATTTTGATATAGCATAAGCTGTTTTTAATGCGTTATATCGTTTAGCAAAAGCGACAAGGTTCTGCTCATTGCAACGTAACTTGTTGGCTGCAAACCTTCTGGAGACATGGTATTTATCGAGTTTTCTGTGATATTTTAGTACGCTATTTTCAACTGCCGCAATGCATATCATCGTACCAGGATCATTGTCGCCTGCGACAAAAGTGTATTGTACAGAGTTGGCTGAAAAGGAAAAAGTAAATGCTATTGTTGCCAGGACTAACTTTAATAATTTCATAATGCTCTCCGGTTCCCAGAAGAATTGAAAATTTTAGTTACTGTCTTTTTGTTCGAGCCGGAATAGCTATTTGTCAGTGTTATTTCGTAACTAAAACAACCAGAGGGATTGTAGCAAAATAACCGAAATAGATCAGTGTGTTCAGGCCTTTTTAGCAGAAGAAGCAGGGATTGTTTTAAAAAAAAAGCTATTAAAAGTTGATGGTTTTAAGTGGCTAATTATTGTCTGAAATGGCATTATTTTTGTTTTGATACTCCGTTGAATAATGTAAAGTGTTAGTATAATTTTTGTTAAATAGAAGTTCGAAATACGCTAAGGAAGCCGGTTATCGACTGGTTAACATAAGAGGCCTGTTATGCAACTACAGTGTCACTGTAAGAATGTACAAATAGAACTGTCAGATACCCCGGATAGTCTGACTCAATGTAATTGTTCTCTCTGTCATCGATATGCTGCACTCTGGGGACATTTTGAGGCAGAAAAAGTTGATGTCTCGGTTCGGTTAAAAAATACTGTTGAATACATTCAGGGTGACAGATGTATTGCTTTTCATTTTTGTCCAACCTGCGGTTGTTTGACCCACTATCTGACGACTGACAAAGTCGCAGAAGCGAAAGTGGTCATTAACTTCAGAATGATTGAGCCCGCTGAAATTGCTGGTATTAAAATTCGTCATTTTGATGGTGCGGATTCCTGGTCTTACCGTTGACTAACGGGAGATGATTACCAGAGCAAAGGATTGCAATCACAACAAATTCATTTACCATAGCGCTGACTAAAGGCATTGCTATGACAGAAATAAAACAGGAAAACGAATGAGTGTCAATGAGACCAGTATGAAAGACAAGGTAACCGGTGGTGCCGGAAAGGTTGTTAAAAAGTGGGGAGAAACTGAAAAAGACGCCTGGTTTCGTCAACAGAAGGTCAGGCGTTCTTATCAGGATGAGGTGGTTCAAAAGCTCGACAATGCGATAGCACTTCAAGCCATCAATTCGCAGTTTTTATTAGAAAAGTATGGCGAGTTGTCTTATGTGACTGACACTTATCCGCTTTATGTCGTTAAAGCCAAAATCTGGGATGCCGGGAAAAAAACATTGCTGGTTACAGGGGGGGTTCATGGCTATGAAACTAGCGGAGTTCAGGGCGCTATCCGTTTTATAGAGCGAGTTGCGTCAAATTATGTCAGTCAGTTCAATATTGTGGTTGCACCTTGCGTGAGCCCCTGGGGGTATGAAACGATAAACCGCTGGAATCCCCATGCGATTGATCCAAACCGTTCTTTCTATGAAAATAGCCCTGCCGCAGAGTCTGCCGCATTAATGAAGCTCATTGCTTCACTGCAAGTTGATATTGATATCCATGTGGATTTACATGAAACGACGGATACGGATAATAGTGTTTTTCGGCCTGCATTGTCGGCCAGAGATGGTGTTGAACAATCGATCTGGACTATCCCCGATGGTTTTTATCTGGTGGGCGATAGTGACAATCCGGCAGATGATTTTCAGCGAGCGGTTATCGATTCTGTTAAAAAAGTGACTCATATTGCTCCCGCTGATGATGCGGGTAAATTGATTGGAGAGCCTGTTACTCAGTCGGGAGTCATTAATTATCCGACTCAAAAACTGGGGTTGTGTACAGGGTTTAGCAATAGTCAGTTTTGTACCACAACCGAGGTCTATCCGGACAGTTCTGATGTGACTGATGAAGAGTGTATTGTCGCACAGGTCGCAGCGATTACTGGTGCGCTGGATTATGTGATTAATGTTTGAATACTTAATGCACTGTTTAATGGATTTTGAAGGCAGAGTTTGATGAATAATGCGGTATCAGCCAGGGGAAGTTTTAACTGAATAAAAAATAAAAGATTAAAAATAAAAGACTAAAAGTTGTGATTGATAGTTGTTTTTGTTCTATTCCAGTTTTGAGATTCATTCTATACTTTTAGGACTTATGATAACTCTGGAGTGAATACTATGCAGGTACGAGGAAGCGAATCTCAAAAAAGCTGGTTTCGAACTGAGCGTTTTTATCATACTGGAGACGGCTGGTGGTTTAGCTCCAGAGAGCATACTGAAGAAGGACCTTTTAGTACATTGAAGGATGCCGAAATGGAGCTGATTTTTTATATTCGCAAAGTTAACCTTGCTCAATCTTATCTCAATTGATTGAGAGAACAGGCCGTTATAGTCTTTGACTTACACTTTTCATGCTTTTACTATTTTTAG
The DNA here is from genome assembly GCA_016743995.1 of Kangiellaceae bacterium. GTDB lineage: Bacteria > Pseudomonadota > Gammaproteobacteria > Enterobacterales > Kangiellaceae > Aliikangiella. The sequence continues at coordinate 16,777 of JADGFG010000004.1, forward strand.
TGTGTTAGACAGCTTTATCATACTTATTTACAATCCTCCTTTGATTCTCTGACATTATTCACTTGTGTTTATTTTTAAACAACGCCAGAATTAAAAGTTGTATGGTGTGGTGCTACATCGTCTGGTGAAAAAGGTTCTTCCGAAAAAAAAATGATAGTTTGATTATCAAAAATGGAGAGGTCTATGTATAAACTTTATTACTATCCTGACAATGCCAGTCTGGCACCTCATCTGATACTTAATCAGCTTGAAGTTGACTATGAGTTAGTACTGGTTGACAGAAAGTCGAATGCTCAGCAGTCGGCGGAATATTTAAAATTGAATCCAAATGGAAAAATCCCAACGCTGATCGATAACGACCTGGTATTATTTGAAAGTGCAGCAATCTGTATTTATCTGTGTGAAAAGCATCCTGAACAATTACTGATTCCATCCGCCGGTAGTCGACAAAGAGCACATTTTTATCAATGGCTGACTTATCTGACTAATACGCTGCAAGCAGAGTTGATGGTTTATTATTATCCTCAAAAACATACGACAGATGAATCGGCTTTGTCATCTATTGTTGAAGCGCAACATGCAAGAATAGGAGAATCGTTGGCGGTGCTCGATCAGCTGCTGGCAACCCGGCAGTACTTGCTGGGTGAGCAGTTAACGGCTTGTGATTTTTTCTGTTTATGTTGGCTAACTGGTCATTCGATATTCCTCAGAGCCCTTTATCATTTACCCACCTGGGACGCTATATGAAAAGGATGGCACAGCTTCCTGCGGTTGTTCGGGGTTGTGAGAAAGAGAACATTTCCTTAGCACCATTTTTATAAACTTTTCACCACCGATCAAAATTGCGTTATTATAGGCGTTAAAGAATAAAATTAATTATTGAGATCCTTCTATGGCGTTTGACCCTCGGCAAACTTTGCTATTAGCTATTCTTGTTTTGTTTATCGGTAAGTACTTAAGTAACGAAGTTCGCTTGTTAAAAAAATTTAATATACCGGAGCCGGTCAGTGGAGGGCTGGTTGTTTCTATTTTATTGTCGATTATCTATTTTGCTTTTGAACTGGAAGTCACATTTTCCATGCAGCAGCGGGATTCTTTGCTCATTGTTTTTTTTACCTGTGTGGGTTTATCTTCAAGAATTTCTACCTTGATTCAGGGAGGAACAACCTTGTTGATACTTTTAGCTCTGGCGGTGGTTTACCTCTTTGTACAAAATCTGACCGGTGTTGGAGTGGCCCTTATGACAGGGCTTGATCCGGTTGTTGGCGTTTTAGGGGGGTCGGTGTCACTGAGTGGTGGTCATGGTACGGCTATTGCCTGGACTGAAATATTCGAACAAAAATATCATATCAATAATGCGGCAGAAATTGGAATTGCCTGTGCGACTTTCGGTCTGGTTCTTGGCGGAATTGCTGGAGGGCCAGTGGCCAGGTACCTGATTAATAAGTATCAGCTTAAGTCGTCCAGCGTTGAAGAAATTTCAGTTGGGGTTGAAAATGAGTCAAAGATGAATATCAGTGTTGATTCAATGTTATCAGCGATATTTGTGATTTGTATTACTATTGGTATTGGCACTCATTTACATGAATTATTAGTGGCTCTGGAAGTCAGAGTACCCATATTTGTCCCTTGTCTGCTTAGTGGGATAATATTAACTAATACTATTCCAATGGTTTTTAAGAAAATCCAGTGGCCAACCGGAACGCCCACGCTGGCACTGGTGTCAGAGTTAAGTCTGGGGTTATTTTTGTCGATGTCTTTAATGAGTTTGCAGCTCTGGGCTCTGATTGATCTGGCGGCTCCGATTTTTATGTTGTTGCTCGCTCAACTGGTCATCATCTCTCTGTTTGTTATCTTTGTTGTTTTCAATTGTCTTGGGAGAAATTACGAGGCTGCAATTATGTCTTCGGGTTATGCCGGGCTGGCGCTGGGTGCCACGCCGACGGCAATTGCCAATATGACTGCGGTCACTAAACAATATGGTGCAGCTCCACAGGCATTTATTGTTGTTCCATTAGTGGGGGCATTTTTTATTGATGTTTCCAACGCGGTTGTTATTGAAACGCTACTGGGCTGGTTTGGGAAAGGTTGATGTTGAGCAGGATAGTTTTGTATTTATTCTTTTTTAGTGTTGTATGAATGATAAAAGGTGCTAAATGAGCATCTTGACTGAATCAATTAAGTTTAATTTAACTTCAGGATTGTTATGAAAAAATTATTAGTTTTTACCTGCCTGTTTCTGGCTTCGTCAATTTATATACCTGTAAAAGCAGATAACCTGGATGTTTCTCTGTTAGGGAGTTATGGTTTATATGCTTCCTGGGAAGACCAGGATACCGATCAATCGATCGGTATTGATCATCGGCAGAGCTTGAGTGGTCGTTTAATGTGGGTTACCGGTGGAGAGTTTAACTGGGAGCTTTATTATAATCGTGCTGACGTTGATGTTGATATTAATGAAAACTCTAGTCTGGTGGTTAATATTGAAACTTACCAGCTTGGCGCGGTTAAGGAATCAGATTCCAGGTCGATGAAAGAGTATTATGGTGCAGGCCTTGGCTTAACGAGATTTAATCCTGAATTTCCAGGGGCTCGTTCTGAAGAGGATATTTCATTTTCGTTTTTTGGTGGTGTAGAGACTTTTTTAACCGATCATCTTGCGCTTACCTTTGATGCAAGACTACAGTTTGTTGTATTAGATAGTGCCACGACCATTATTTGTGACGGGGGCTGTCTGGTAAAAATTAAGAGTGAGTTATGGGGCGGGCTACAGCTAGGGGCCGGATTAGCATATCGATTCTGATAAAAAAGCGACTGGTGACCTGTCAGTATACTGACAGGTCATGTTTTCATTCTTTTTGCCAGACAATAATTCGGGGAAATAATAAAATCCAAACTTTGATCAAAAAATAGGGTACAATTCGCCCCTTTTTTCCAGAAATACTATTGAATCAGTCGCTATAATTATATGTCTTACATCCAGTATATTCGTAACTTTTCGATTATTGCCCATATTGATCATGGCAAATCAACCTTATCTGATCGGTTAATTCAGGTTTGTGGCGGCTTGTCGGAAAGAGAAATGTCCGCACAAGTGCTAGATTCTATGGATTTAGAACGTGAACGTGGGATCACCATTAAAGCACAGAGCGTTACTCTGGATTATAATGCGAAAGATGGTAACAAATATCAGCTAAACTTCATTGATACCCCCGGACACGTCGATTTTTCTTATGAAGTTTCCCGTTCATTAGCGGCTTGTGATGGTGCGTTGCTGGTGGTTGATGCCGGGCAGGGGGTTGAAGCGCAAACTCTGGCCAACTGTTATACAGCGATTGAGCAAGATCTGGAAGTTATTCCTGTTTTAAATAAAATTGACTTGCCGCAGGCTGATCCTGATCGAGTTGCTCAGGAAATTGAAGATATTATTGGTCTTGAAGCAATGGATGCTGTGCAATGTAGTGCAAAAACCGGAGTTGGAATTGATGAGCTGCTAGAAGAGCTGGTGGCTAAAATTCCTGCACCAGAAGGTGATAATGAGGCAAATTTGCAAGCCTTGATTATTGATTCCTGGTTCGATAACTACCTTGGTGTGGTTTCTCTGGTGCGGGTAGTACAGGGAACGCTCAAGCAGGGCGATAAAATGCTGGTTATGTCGACTGGAAAAAGTCATCAGGTTGATTTTGTTGGGATTTACACACCAAAACGTCATGACCTGCCAGAATTAAAGGCTGGTGAAGTCGGTTATGTGATTGCCGGAATTAAAGAAATTCTGGGAGCGCCGGTTGGAGATACATTAACCCTGGCCAGAGCGCCAGCAGAAGAGCCGTTGCCGGGCTTTAAAAAAGTAAAACCACAGGTTTATGCCGGGTTATTTCCAGTTTCTTCAGATGATTATGAAGCTTTTCGAGATGCGTTGGCTAAATTAAGTCTTAATGATGCCTCATTATTTTTTGAACCAGAAAATTCACAGGCGCTCGGGTTTGGTTTTCGTTGTGGTTTTCTGGGAATGCTTCACATGGAGATTGTTCAGGAGCGGCTGGAACGAGAATATGATCTGGATTTGATTACGACTGCGCCCACTGTTGTTTTTGAGATTGTGAATACAAAAGGGGAAATTACTTATGTTGATAACCCTGCAAAACTGCCCGATCTGAGTGAAATTGGAGAAATGAGAGAGCCCGTTGTAGAGGCAAATATTCTTGTTCCGCAGGAGCACCTTGGCAATGTCATTACATTGTGTATTGAAAAACGCGGCGTTCAGACCAAAATGGAATATATGGGTCAACAGGTTTCTTTATCCTACGATATTCCCATGAATGAAGTGGTATTGGACTTTTTTGACCGTTTAAAATCGGTCAGCCGTGGTTATGCATCACTTGATTACAATTTTAAACACTTTCAAACAGCTTCTCTGGTTAAACTGGATGTGCTGATTAACGGCGATACCGTTGATGCACTGGCCATTATCGTTCATAAAGATCAGGCCCAGTATCGCGGACGAGCGTTGGTTGACAAGATGAAAGAGCTTATACCACGACAGATGTTTGAAGTGGCAATTCAGGCGGCTATTGGCAACCATGTGATTGCACGAGCTACAGTAAAAGCATTACGAAAAAATGTGACTGCAAAATGTTACGGTGGTGATGTTTCACGTAAACGTAAGTTGCTGGAAAAACAGAAAGCGGGTAAAAAGCGTATGAAACAGGTTGGTCGTGTAGAAATTCCCCAGGATGCCTTTTTAGCAGTCCTCCAGGTGGGTAAAGATTAACTGTTTGATTGTTTTATAGAGCAGGAGCTGACAAATAAGTTAGCTCAGTTGAAAATGTTGGTTTGAATTATAAAGTCAGGTTGAATAATAAGGAAAATGATGAATGAGTAGTTATTACGGTTTAATTCTGGTTATTTTAACTTTTGTTTCTGGCATTGTCTGGCTGGTCGATGCACTGACGGCTGGTAAAAAGCGAAAAGCAGCGGTAGCAAAGCTTTTTGAGCAGACTGATGAGCCTGCCAGTGAAGCGCTGGAGGCTGTTTCCAGAGAACCTGTTTATGTTGATTATGCCAAGTCATTTTTCCCTATTTTATTATTTATTGTTGTCTTAAGATCGTTTTTGTATGAACCCTTTCAAATTCCGTCAGCGTCGATGAAACCGACTCTGACCGAAGGAGATTTTATTCTGGTTAACAAATATAATTATGGTTTAAGACTACCGGTTACTTCAGATAAAGTGGTTGATATAGGTAAGCCACAGCGTGGTGATGTTGCAGTATTCAGAGCGCCTCATCCACCTCATGAAGATTATATCAAGCGTGTTGTAGGGCTACCTGGAGATACGGTGATCTACACTCAGCATAAAGAGCTATTCGTGATTCCATTCTGCCCGGCTGATACCTCTGCGGCAGATTGCCCGGGTAAGTTTAAGGTACAGCGAGATAAAGTGGCTGGAGAAAAGTATATCGATAGAAACCCTGAAACGGGCAGGGAAGAAAAAACCGATAAATATGTAGAAAAACTGGGAGAAAGAGAACATGAAATTATTATTAATCCCAGAATTGCTGAATCTAACAAATTTCCTCCTAGTTTAGAGCGACGTTATCAGGTACCTGCTGGTCATTATTTTGTGATGGGAGATAACCGGGATAATAGCTTTGATGGCCGTTACTGGACCGTTTCTAATTTTGTACCTGAAGAAAGTCTGGTTGGACAGGCGGTATCCATCTGGATGCACCTTGATTTTGGCATGAAAAACCGATTTCTTCGTTGGGTACCTACCGGAATTGATATTGATCGGGTAGGCGAAATCAGATAAATCCGTCTGGCCTGTCACCTTTGTGGTACTATTGACCATCTCATACTATATTAATAGTCTGATACTATGATTCATTAGTCTGGTGATTCACTTGTTTTCTGGTTCATCAGTCTGGTCAAATTCGGACGTTTTAAGCTAAATTTAAATGATGGGTGATGGGCTGTTTTCATGAAAAAAAATAATATCAATCAGGAAGGTTCTACGTCATTGGTTAATAATGCTTCAGGTACTGCGCCTGCGTTAAGAGGCGGATCGCGTCAAGGGTTTGCTCGGCGTCAACGTGGTTCCACTATGTGGTCCACCTTATCAATTACACTAATGGTTGGTTTTATTGCGTTCCTGGCGTTTCATTTAATTCCTGTTTATCTCGATCACGGTATTATTCGCAGCTCTATGCAGGAAATTGTTAATGCTCATAACTTTAAGCAGATGTCAACAAAGCAAATTCAATCAACGATTGCCAAACGGATGACCATTGACAATATTCGAGGTTTTGATAAGGGTGCATTTACTGTTGTACGTGGTAAGAAGGGTACTGAAAAGTACATAATGATCGATTATTCTCAAAAAATTCCGCTTTTTAGTAATGTGTTTGCGTTAGTAGAATTTAAAGAAGAAATTCGAACCAGTCGATAATTGTGGCCTGATTTCATGTCTGTTAAACCTGATTTAAAAATTCTGCAAAAAGCGATTCTTTATCAATTCAATGATATTTCATTGTTAACGCGTGCACTGACTCATCGCTCTGCTAAAAGTCAACATAATGAGAGGCTGGAGTTTCTTGGAGATGCTATCCTGGGTAGTGTGATAGCCGCTCAGCTGTTTACCCAGTTTCCCAAGGCCGATGAAGGTAAGTTAAGTCGTTTACGTGCGTTTCTGGTTAAAGAAAAAGCACTCTTTGAAATAGCCAGAGAGCTTGATCTCGGTGATTATATTCAGTTGGGCAGCGGTGAATTGAAAAGTGGTGGGTTTCGTCGTGCTTCAATTTTATCTGATGCTTTTGAAGCGCTCATTGGTGCGGTTTATCTTGATAGTGACTTTTCAGTTGCAAGAGATTTTATTTTGAATCTGTATCAAACCAGGCTAGACAGTCTGTCTATGGAAATGGCGCAAAAAGACCCTAAAACTCAACTACAAGAGTGGTTGCAGGCACGAAATATTGAGACACCTGTTTATGAAGTGGTTCGTTCACAGGGGAAAGATCACGCAAAGACCTATTGGGTCAAATGCGAAGTTAATTATCAGTCGTTAGTTTCAGAAGGAACCGGTGCTAGCCGACGTAAAGCCGAACAGTCTGCGGCTACAGAAATTCTGGAGAAAATCAAGCGTGCCAAATCATAAAACTCAGCAGCATTGTGGGTTTATCGCCTTTGTCGGTCGCCCCAATGTCGGTAAATCGACTTTACTTAATCATCTGTTAGGCCAGAAGTTAAGTATTACTTCTCGAAAGCCTCAGACTACACGTCATCGTATTATGGGTATTGATACTTTTGACAATAATCAGCTTATTTATGTTGATACGCCCGGGCTACATAAACAGGAGCCGAAAGCGATTAATCGCCTGATGAATCGAGCAGCTTCCAGTTCGATAGCCGATGTCGATGTTGTTGTCTTTATTGTTGAGCCTGATCGTTGGACCGAAGATGATGAGCTGGTTCTGGAGCATTTAAAGACTAGTCAGCGACCTACTATTTTGTTCATCAATAAAACTGATAAAGTAAAAGATAAAGCGTCTTTACTGCCACAATTGAAGTCATTGTCAGAAAAGTATGATTTTGTTCATATCATTCCGGGCTCGGCGCTTAAAGATCAGCAGGTTGATGAGTTAAAACAATATCTGATTAAAGCACTACCGGTAAACGCGTTTGTTTTTCCTGAAGATTATTATACGGATCGTTCTATGAGGTTTCTTGTTGCTGAGATTATCAGAGAGAAATTGATTCGTCAGCTGGGAGATGAGCTTCCTTATTCAATGACGGTAGAAATTGAGCAGTTTAAAACTGATGATAAAGGCTTATTACGGATTAACGGGTTAATTCTGGTTGAGCGCAACGGTCAAAAATCGATTGTCATTGGTAAAGGTGGCAGCCGTCTTAAGCAAGTGGGTACTGACGCTCGTATCGACATCAGCAAGCTATCAGGGCAAAAGGTTCACCTGGAACTGTGGGTTAAGGTTAAAGATGGATGGGCGGATGATGAAAGAGCACTGCGATCATTGGGCTTTGATGAGTCTGATAGTTAACTGAGGCTTTGTCAGCTTATTTTCAGAAACTCGTTTTTCGAGGATGTTACTATTGGCACAGGTCGCGATGAGAGTCTGTTATCGTATCAACAATAACCCTGAAATAATCTTAGTAGAGTCTGATTTGGTAGTAGAGTCAGATAAAGGGTCTTAATATGAGCATGGCCACAAACAGTGTTTTTGCTTATATTTTACATTCAAGGCCTTACCAGGAAAGTAGTCAGATTATTCAGCTGTTCAGCCTGGAATATGGACGTTTCTCTATGATTGCCAAAGGAATTCAAAAGCGGCGCGCTCAGGCAAGAAAAGCAATCTTGCAGCCATTCAAAGAGCTTCAGATAGAGTTTACCGGTAAGAGTGATTTAAAAACTTTACTTCAGTGTGAGCCTCGTTCTTTTGAAAAACTGGGAGGCGCATTTTTTCAGGGAGAGTCTCTGGCCTGTGCTTATTATGCCAATGAACTATTATTGCGCGCCTTGCCAGATAATCAGGAGTTTGACGAGCTGTACGAGGCCTATGCTCGTTTATTGTCTCAGTTAAAAGAAGCAGGCAATTTTTTTAGTGTTTTACGCCGGTTTGAAATGACTTTGCTTAAAAGTGTTGGAATAGCGCCCGATCTCTCATATGATATCGCTGGCGATCCAGTACAGGCAGATGAAAGCTATATTTTTTTGCCACAAAAAGGTTTTAGTCTGGTCATTAATTCTGTAGAGAAAGTCGCTGACAGAATTCCCGGACGAGTGATTCTCGGGTTAGGTAGTGATCATGAAGGTGTTGTTGAAGAAGGCGCTGCTGATGAACAAAACGCTAATGATGAAATGTTGTCTGATCGCGAGTCACACTATCTGGCTAGAAAACTGACAAGAAACTTGCTCCAGGAAGTTGTTGGTAGTCGCCCCTTGCAAAGCCGTCGTTTGTGGCATCAGTTAAAATTTAATGAAAAAAAAGAGAAATGAAATGAATAAAGCTCAACCGGTGCATTCGTCATCAATACTGCTTGGGGTCAATGTTGATCATGTGGCGACCATTCGTCAGGCCCGGGGGGTAAATTACCCGCAGGTTGTGCAGGCTGCTCTGGTGGCGGAGCAGGCGGGCGCGGATGGCATTACCATTCATTTGCGAGAAGATCGTCGGCATATACAGGACAGGGACGTAGAGCTGGTTAAGGAATGTATTAATTCACGCTTAAATCTTGAAATGGCTGTGACTGATGAAATGGTTGCGATTGCCAGAAAAATACAACCAGAATATGTTTGTCTTGTTCCAGAAAAAAGAGAAGAAGTCACAACGGAAGGTGGTCTGGATGTTTGCGCTAATTTTGACAAAGTTAAAAGAGCCTGTGAGCAACTTGCCGGTGATGGTATTAAGGTCTCTTTATTTATCGATGCAGAAAACAGGCAAATTGAAGCGGCCAGTAAAGCCGGGGCGCCGTTTATCGAAATTCATACCGGACATTATGCTGATGCTTGTAATGAGTTATTGCGCAATGAGCAATATCGCTTAATTTGTGATGGTGTGAAAGTGGCGAAAGACATGGGGTTAATGGTGAATGCGGGACATGGACTACATTACCATAATGTCGCTGAAATAGCGGCTATCCCTGATATTTATGAACTTAATATTGGGCATTCAATTATCGCCCAGTCAATTTTCAGTGGTTTGTCTCAGGCCGTTGCCGATATGAAATCGATTATGCAGGCGGCGCGGCGTTGAGCGTTGGGGCTGCGTAATGGCTATCTATGGAATTGGTATTGATATTTGCGAAATTGAGAGAATTGAACATTCGTTAAACAAACATGGCGATTTGTTCGCGGATAAAATTTTAAACGAGAATGAAAAGGCGCGATTTCAGGCGCATCGGTTTAAAGCTCGATTTTTAGCCAAACGGTTTGCTGCCAAAGAAGCTTTTGCTAAAGCTATGGGGACCGGGATTGCTGACGGCGTTGCTTTTGCAAACATTGAAATTGTAAATGATGCTCAGGGTAAACCATGGATCCGTTTGCATAATCAGACCAAAAAGAAGCTGGACTCCGTGGGTAATGCACAGGTGCATTTAAGCATTAGTGACGAGCGCTCCAGCGCAATTGCTCAGGTTATTATTGAGTGTTGATTGAGCAGTACTCAATAAGAACTGTATATACCCAGGCTCGCTGAAACCTGCATTTTCGGGGAGTTTGGGTATAAATGGCATATTATTTAAATAATTTGTTCGATGTTATTGGCTATTAAGCCCGATTAACATTAAATTGTCATTGAACAGCACTATTTGTTCAGGATAAAATCACGTAAATTCATATAGTTAACCTGAACTCCTGGTTAGTGAGCGGTTAGTTAATAACGATAAGGCAAGGCCCATTAAAACCCTTTTTGTACAAGGTCCTTCACATACCGCTCGATTATTTATCGTTGTTGTTCTGTCGATCGTATTGATGTTTATTGATCACCATGAACGGCATTTACAGGGGCTTCGGAATACGCTGACAACTTTTGCGACTCCGCTTGTATTTTTAGCTGATATGCCTGGCGAGTTTTTTGCCTGGAGTGGTGAGCATATGGTATCCAGAAGTGAGTTGCGTCAGGAAAATACCCGACTAAAGGATGAATCTCTGATTTTAAAAGCTCAGCTTCAGACGCTGGTTGGGTTACAGGCCGAAAATGCGCGTTTAAGAAATTTGCTGGGGACTGAAAGCAAAAGTGTTGAGCGAAAAATGGTGGCAGAGATATTTCAGGTCGATAATGATCCTTTCAGCTTGAAGTTTCAAATTAACAAAGGCGCAATTCATGGGGTTTATATCGGGCAGACGGTTATTGATGCTTTTGGCATTGTCGGCCAGGTCGTGGAGGTCTCACCACTCATATCAAAAGTATTGATGATTAGCGATGTTACTCATTCAATTCCAGTTAAAGTTAATAGAAACGGAGTCCGTTCCACTGCCGTTGGAACCGGTCAGATAAGACAGTTAGCCCTGCAGTTTGTCCCCGATACAACAGATATTAAAGTTGGGGATTTATTATTAAGCTCTGGTCTGGGTCAACGTTTTTCCAGTGGATACCCTGTTGCGAGAGTGACTTCTGTTGAACATGACCCTGCTTTACCTTTTGCTCAGATTTTAGCCGCGCCAGAAGCCCGGCTGGATCAAAACTCTCTGGTTTTGCTGGTGTGGTCTGATGTGCCGGAGGAGGTTAAATAATGCAGCAAAATACTGCGCGTAGGGGAGGAATGGTAATTATTTTTACCATGCTGATAGCGATGCTTATGAATATCATGCCATTGCCTGACATGATTGCTATCCTTAAACCTGACTGGGTTGCTATTGTACTGATTTACTGGGTGATGGCGTTACCAAATCGTGTTGGGGTATTCAGTGGCTGGATTCTGGGTTTATTTGTTGATGTGCTGGAAGGCTCATTATTCGGTATTAATGCGTTGTCGCTAGGGGTTGTTGCTTTTTTAATTCAAATGATTTACCACCGTTTAAGAATTTTTCCTATGTGGAAACAGGCTATTAATGTGGCGGTGATAGTGGGCATTCATCGCTTAATTGTGATTACGCTTTCTGGCTTTGTGACACCTGTCGTTTCAAATTATACATACTGGCTACAATTACTCAGTGTGGCGTTATTATGGCCATGGGTCTTTATTTTGCTTCGCGATGTCAGGCGCAAGTTTTGTCAGGTGTAAGTTTTGCCAGGTGTAAGCTATCTCGGATATAAGCTATCTCAGATATCTGTGCCGCCGGGGTAGTTTTTTTATTATCGTATTGTTAGTTAATCAATCAGATCTTACTTAATTCAGGAAGTTGTTTTGAAATCAGCATTAATTGAACCTGTTATTCTTGCTTCACGTTCACCAAGAAGGCGAGATTTGCTTAATCAGCTGGGCATTAGCTTTGAATTGCTAGATGTTGAGATTGATGAGGCAGTGAAAGCGGGAGAAAAACCGCTGGTATATGTCGAAAGGATGGCTCAGAGCAAGGCCGACGCAGGTTGGCAGTCGCTGGCTATCAGCAATGCGGGAAATAGTAAGGCTACAGAAAGCGGTGATATTAGAGAAATAGATAACCATACTGCGCTGATTGCAGCTGATACTTCTGTGGTATTTAATGATTTGATTTTAGGAAAACCGGAGAGTATTGATGATGCGGTGTCGACTTTGTTGATGCTTTCAGATAATACGCACCAGGTGTTGACCAGTATTGCACTAAAAAATCGTATTGGTATTAATTTGATGACGAGTATTACAGATGTTACTTTTGCTAAATTATCACAAAAAGAAATTGATGACTATTGTGATTCTGCTGAAGGCATGGACAAAGCTGGTGGTTATGCCATACAGGGGAAAGCTGCCAGGTTTGTAAAGCACATTAACGGTAGTTATTCCGGTGTTGTTGGTTTGTGTGTTTATCTGACCTCGTGTTTATTAGACAAGCATTCTCAGCAAATGAATGTGGGTTGAAGAAAGAGCTATAAGGTTTATTCATGAAAGAAGAAATTTTAATTAATGTTACTCCCCAGGAACGCCGAGCGGCGGTTGTGGAAAATGGAATGTTGCAGGAGCTCTATCTTGAAAGAGAGTCAAGTCGGGGTCTTGTTGGTAACATTTATCGGGGAAAAGTCATTCGAGTTTTACCCGGAATGCAAGCGGCTTTTATTAATATTGGTCGAGAGCGTTCCGCATTTTTACATGCCGCAGAAATTCTGCCGATTTCGGAAACTGAGCTGATAGAAAATGACAATATTGCAACACCAGATATAAATGAGTTATTACATCTTGGACAAACGATCACCGTACAAGTCATTAAAGATGAAATTGGGACTAAAGGTGCCAGGTTAACCACTCATCTTACTATTCCGTCTCATGCTCTGGTTATGATGCCAGATAACAAGCATGTAGGCGTATCTCAGAGAATTGAGGATGAAAGTGAACGGAAACGATTAAAATCTATTTTGTTGGCGTTAGAATATGAAAATGAAGAGGGTGCGCCTGGTTATATCGTGAGAACTGCAGCCGAAGGTGCAGAAGCCGAGGAGCTTAAGCGTGATGCAGATTTTTTGCAGCGGATCTGGAAAACAATCAGGTTAGAAATCAGGCGTTCCAAAGCTCCCTGTCTGGTCCATGCAGATCTCGATCTGACGCTACGACTAATTAGAGATATATCACCTTACGATGTTGAAAAAATAAGAGTAGATTCAACCGATGTTCATGCACGTCTGTTATCCTTTGTTGAAGAATTTGTACCCGCTTTAAAGCCTTGTGTTGAATTGTACAGTGGGGAAAGGCCTATATTTGATGCGTTTAATATTGAAGATGAAATTGAAAAAGCGCTGCACCGAAAAGTACAACTCAAGTCGGGGGGCTATCTGATTATTGAGCAGACTGAAGCAATGGTTACCATTGATGTTAATACCGGCGCATTTGTAGGTTATAGAAACCTGGAAGACACAATATTTAAAACCAATCTGGAAGCTGCGTCAGCACTGGCTCGTCAATTACGGTTACGTAACCTGGGCGGAATTGTGATTATTGATTTTATTGATATGAAAGATGAAGAGCATAAACGCCAGGTGCTCAGAACATTAGAAAAAGCACTGGAGCGAGATCATGCAAAAACACATATTTCAGAAGTCTCTTCATTAGGTCTGGTACAGATGACACGGAAAAGAACCCGTGAGAGCCTGGAGCATTTGTTATGTGAGTCATGCCCTACCTGTGATAACCGTGGCAATATAAAAACTTCTCAGACGATTTGTTATGAAATTTTCAGAGAGCTGTATCGTAGCGCACGGGCTTATGAAGCACAAAAGTACCTGGTGTTGGCGACTCAGCAGGTTGTTGACCGAATGTTAGATGAAGAAGCTTCTTATCTGGCTGAACTGGAGGCTATGATAGGAAAACCAATCCGGTTTCAGGCTGAGCGACTGTACACTCAAGAGCAATTTGATGTTGTATTGTTGTAAAGAAATGCCTGTCTGTTCTGTTGTTGATAAGTTTGTCGAGCGATTAAGAGAGTCTCAGTGAAAAATAAAACTGAAAACTCTTTTACTCGTGTCTGTATATTTCTGATTAATAAACTCTGGTTATTGCTGGCGACGTTAATCATTATTCTGGCATTAATTGTTACTCTGTTTCGTATCCTTGTGCCTCAGGTCACCTATTTTAAAACTGATATTATTCATTGGGTTGAAGAAAATTATCATCTGGATATTGACGTTTCTCAGGTTAATGCTGACTGGGGGATTAAAGGCCCCATCATTGCTATCGATGATTTTGAATTGAAGCTGGATGAGCAGGGCAGCTCATTTAAAGTTGATTCGGTGATTATTACTATTGATACGCTCTGGTCGGTAATTTCCAGACGACTGACAACAGAAAGTATTGAAATTTCAGGAGCGTCACTTCATTTTTATATCAATCGAAACCTGGGTGTTAATTTAAATTCTGAAAAAAATAAAATTAATGAAAAAGACTATTCAGAAGTTCAGCAAACCAGTCGATTATTTCTGACGCATTTGTTTGGCCAAAAGCGCCTTGTGGTCAAACATTCGGATATTACTCTTGAAACACTTGCAGGTCGTCAGTTTAATTATCGTATTGAGCAGCTGGAAATAAAAAATTATGATGAGATTCACCAGATTACCGGACAATTAATTGATATTCATCAGGGGCAATTAAATCTGGTGGCGGAAATTAATGGTGATCCAGCATCAGAAAACAGTACTGCTTCGCTATACCTGGAGGGGCAAAATGTTGATGTTTCGAAATTACCTGGTTATGAAAACTACCCAGATTTAAGGCCATTGTCAGGAAATCTTAACTGGCGACTCTGGGGGGACTGGGTTAATGGAAGATGGCAGAGCGCTTTGGGTGATATTGAGTTAACCGAGTTAATCTGGCAAAAAGATAACCACAAGTCTGGGGAGAAAATTGTCACAGAGGCAAATGTGGAGCGTTTTAGCCTGGAATTTAACTGGCTATTTGAAGAAACCGATTCCGGTGTACTTTCTTTTAAGAAAATAAAATTAAAACAGATGAATGCTGGGAGTTTGTTATTTCCATCGTTTAATCTATTTTTTAAACAGTCGGGAGTTACAGATATACAATGGGATATTGTGACTCGTAACTTTGAGTTAATGCCTGTTGTAGAATATGCGTCGGCTTTTCTGGAATCCAGACAATCTTTGAATAATGTATTTGCGGATCTTAGTCTGGGTTTAAACATTGATCAATTTGGACTTCGATTAAAACGGGAAAATGGGGCCTGGAACGAACCGGTTGTTATTTCCGAGTTTTCTAACTTATCCAGTAATAGTACCGGACAATTACCAGACGTTAATAATTTGAAAGGTTCTGTTACATTAAAAGATGCTCAGGGCTGGGGACAAGTTAATGGGCTGCGTTCAAAAATTGGATTTAAGCAATTATTCAGAGAGCCGTTAAGCTATGAAATGTTAACTGCCTCTTTTAACTGGCAGAGCGTAGCCGGACAACCATTAGAGATATTGATTGATGAGTTTCTGTTTACTAATAAAGACTTAACGATTGCTGCAAAAAGTCGAATTTACACATTAGATGATAAACCTTCATTTTCCTTATATGCGGAAATTTCTGAGGTTGATGCCAGTCAAAAGTCACGTTATCTACCGACAGGAATAATGTCACCCGGCCTGGTTGATTACCTGGACAGTAGTATTCTTGCAGGGCGGGTTGGTCTGGGCAAAGTGGTAGTACATGGGCCTTTAAGCTCATTCCCTTTTGATAATACGGATGGGGTGTTTTTAATACTGGGTGATGTAGAGAATGTTGAGTATCAATATTTGCCAGACTGGCCGGTAGCAAAACAGCTATCAGCGACTTTATTATTTAACGCCAAAAGTATGGAAATCACCAGTAAAAAAGCGATTTCAGAGAGGAATTATCTGAATTATGCACGGGCAAAGATAAAAGATTTCAGTGCGCCTGATACGCCGCTTCAGTTAACACTGGGTGTGAGTAGTAAGAATAATAGTGGTAGAAATTTTATTTTAAAAACACCATTGAAATCGATTGGTGAAGCACTAAAAGAGCTGGATTACAAAGGTCAATATCGTACCAGACTTGATATGAGTTTTGGTCTGGAAGATAGTTCTGATTTAAAGCTGGATGGAAGAGTCAGTTTAAAATCCAGGCGTTCCCGGTTAGCTGCCTATGGTTTTGCTGTTGATAAAGTGAAAGGTAAGGTTCTTTTTAATCATCAGGGGGTGACTTCCGGTGACTTTAAAGCTAATTATTACGGATTGCCACTTGTAGCAAAGTTATCCGGAAGTAAAACATCTGAAAAAGTCAATGCACTTTATATTAATATTAGCGGCAATGTTAAGGCTGAATCACTGAAGGATATACTTCAGCCACATTGGTTAAAGTACGCTTCGGGGCAGACAGATTTTAAGGCTGGAATTACGGTTTTTTCGTCAGCCGGTAGTTCATCTTCTTCAGGACGAGAGACCGTCAGGGTAGATGTTAGCTCAAGTTTACAAGGTATACAGTTAGAGTTGCCGGCACCATTTAGTAAGCTAAAAAAGAAGAAATCACCATTAGCTGTTCGTTTTGCATTGAATAAGAATGACCTGGCCAGCATAGCATTGAGTTGGGACAAATTTAAGGCGAACTGGTGGTGGAAAGTGCTTTCTGACCGCAATGAACAGCTAGGCGGTCAGTTTCTTTATGACTCTGATACAAGGTTAACAAAAGGAAAGTTGAGACGGTATCAGGCGGATTTAAACTTTGAAAAACTTGCGATGAACCCGTGGATTGAGTTCTTTAATAAACATGTTGAACAGTTTAAATATTCTACTTCACAGCAAAATCCGCAGTTCGACTTATCATTGAACATTAAGGAATTATTAAATCCTTATTTAAAATTAAAGAATATTGCCATGCAGGCCGACAGCAGACAAGCAAATGAGTGGGATGTTGGTGTGAAAACTGATTCAGGAAATGCCGATTTAAAAATCAGGAATAAAAAACCACTCACATTATTGATGAGTGACTTGAATCTTTTTCTTGTAGAAAGCGCTAGCGAAGCCGATAGCAAAATGGAAGAAACCAGAATTTCTAATGAAGTTAAAGTTACAGATTCCATCAGTCAGTTAACGGATAAAAATGATTACTTTTTTAAGCTAGAGAACTGGCAGGATATTAATGTTCGTTGTAATCACTGTATCGTGGAAAACCGAGTTTTGGGTGATGTTGAAGCTAATTTAACGCTTGCTAATGACGAAATTCTGATTAAAGGAAGTGCTGTAAATAATAACGAGCACAACCTGGCGTTTAGTGTTTTGTGGCGTCAACCCGATCCGGAGAAGTCTAGTGCAAACTCAAATCTGGATAGAGCGAATATAAAGTTACCAGAGAACTATACACAGCTGGAGTTTAAACT
Organism: Kangiellaceae bacterium; assembly: GCA_016743995.1. Lineage (GTDB taxonomy): Bacteria > Pseudomonadota > Gammaproteobacteria > Enterobacterales > Kangiellaceae > Aliikangiella. Next base: position 34,245 of record JADGFG010000004.1, read on the forward strand.
GGATAGCGGCAATGTGGGTGAACTGATGAAACATTGGGATTACCCGGTTGGCGTGGAGGACAGTGATGGTACTTTAAGTGGTAGAGTATGGTGGAACGACTTGCCCTGGAATTTTGAGCTTAAAAAGGTTGAAGGTGATTCCAGCTTCAGTTTTGGCGAAGGCCATCTCAATGATGTCAGTGATGCAAAAGTCAGAGTGTTTTCGCTTTTGAGCCTGCAGTCGTTGTTTCGTAAATTAAGGCTTGATTTTCGCGATGTTTATAAAGAGGGATTTTTTTATAATGATATTAGTGGTAGTTTATCTCTGAGAGAGGGGGTGGTGACTTCGGATGATGTTTATATTGATGGAAAAGCTGCTAAAGTGAAGCTGAGTGGCAGTCTGAACCTGAACACCAATATTCTGGAACAACATGCGGTTATCACCCCAGAGTTAACTTCTAGCTTGCCCATGTTAATTGGTTGGGCAATTGAGCCGACGACCGGTATATTATTTTTCTTGTTGAACAAAATGCTGGAACCAGCAATTGAGGTGGTTACTTCGATTGAATATCGCATTTATGGCCCGCTTGATCAGATTAAAGTTGAGGAAGTTAAAAAATCAAAATCTAAGGTGAATGTTGAGATGATTGACGATTATGAACCAGCGGAAAATTCGACTAAAATGAAAGATGAATTTAATGAAATTGAAGAGAGTTTTATTGAATCATCGAGGCAAAAACAGCGATAGTTAAGTCTTGTTAATTTACAAACTGCAATCCTGAGTCTACGTTTAATAATCAGGGGTGAATATGTCTTTAGAAAAACAGGTAGCTGTCGCCGCCATACAGATGACCTCTTGTTGTGATTTAAAATCAAACTTAATTCGGGCTGAAGCACTGATTTCAAATGCTTCAAAACAAGGGGCGAAAATTATTCTGTTACCGGAATATTTTTGTTTAATGGCTGCCAGAGATAGTCAGAAAATAGATATTATTGAGAGTCATGGGGATGGACCTGTTCAGCACTTTCTTGCTCAGCAGGCGAGAAAAAATTCGATCTGGTTGATTGGAGGTACTATACCTGTTGATTCAGAGGTCGCTGGTAAACCTTATTCTCGGTGTTATGTTTATTCACCTGCAGGTGATTGTATTTGCTGGTATGATAAAATACATTTATTTGATGTTAATGTAAAAGATAACACTGGGCGGTATAATGAGTCCCAGACCTGCACGCCGGGAAATAATGTCGTTTGTTTTGATACGCCCTGGGGCAGAGCAGGACTGGCCGTTTGTTATGATTTACGTTTTCCTGAGCTGTTTCGTGCATTAGCCAGGCAGACCGTTGATTTTTTCTTTGTTCCCGCTGCGTTTACCGTGAAAACAGGAAAAGCTCACTGGGATTTGTTTTTAAAAGCGAGAGCGGTTGAAAACTTGAGTTATGTGGTTGCTGCTGCACAAACAGGTGTTCACGAAAGTGGTCGAGAAACCTGGGGGCATTCGAGTATTATTTCACCATGGGGTGAGATGATGTCCACGCAGAATGATGGAGAAGGCTTTGTTATCTCTAATATAGATTTAGAGGAGCAGAAGTCTTTAAGAGCTGAATTTCCTGTGCTGGCACATATAAAATTATAATTTTGGGCTGGTTGAATTAAAATAATATGTAGTCACTCATTATAATGAGTGACTATCTGGAACTTAGTATGAACAAAACACTTGTATCAGTTGAACAGGAGTTGCTGGCTCCTGCCGGGATGACCGTGACGGATGTGTCTCGCCTGTTAGAGTCGATGCTCAGCCATAAAATTGATTTTGCAGAGGCTTATTTTCAAAGTACGCGACATGAATCCTGGATACTGGAATCTGGAATTGTTAAAGATGCCAGTTTTAGTAGTGATAATGGCGTGGGGATCAGGGCTCTTAATAAAGAGAAAACTGGTTTTGCTTATTCGGAAGAGGTGGTATTGCCTGCTCTGGAGCAAGCGGCTAATGCGTCAAAGAGTATTGCGCTTAAGGGGGGGCAGGGAAGTGTTAAATTAGCTTCTGGTCAGTTACCGACTCCACTGTATTCTCCAGACAATCCTCTAACCAGTTTTACTGAGTCTGAAAAATTTAAAATGTTACAACAACTGGATGCCGTTGCTCGTGCTATGGATCCCAGAGTAACAGAGGTCATTGCGTCGATATCCGGGGTTTACGAGAAGGTACTGGTTTGTGCCAGTGATGGTACGCTTGCCAGTGATATCAGGCCTCTGGTACGTGCAAATGTGACGGTTATCTTAAAAGATGGGAGTAAAACTGAGCGTGGTAGTTCCGGATTTGGTGGACGTCAGGATTATCATATCTTTACACCTGATTCGCTTAAGCAGATTGCCAGAGAAGCGATACATCAGGCCAGTATTAATCTGGAGGCTATTCCTGCACCAGCTGGCACTATGCCTGTGGTGCTTGGTCCGGGTTGGCCAGGTGTTTTATTACATGAGGCTGTTGGTCATGGATTGGAAGGTGATTTTAACCGTAAAGGCTCTTCGGCTTTCTCTGGTAGAGTCGGGCAAAGAGTTGCCTCACCTCTCTGTACGATTGTAGATGATGGCACTATTGAATCTCGAAGAGGGTCGCTCACAATAGATGATGAAGGAACCCCGACCCGTTCAACGACTTTGATTGAAAATGGTATACTCATGGGATATATGCAGGATAAGAAAAATGCTCGACTAATGGATACACACTCAACAGGTAATGGTCGTCGAGAATCTTATTCAAGTCTTCCTCTGCCAAGAATGACAAATACTTATATGCTGGCAGGTGAAAGTGAACCAGAAGATATTATTCGTTCAGTTAAAAAAGGAATTTATGCGCCTAACTTTGGGGGGGGGCAGGTTGATATTACTTCAGGTAAGTTTGTTTTTTCTACCAGTGAAGCCTATCTGATTGAAGATGGTAAGGTAACAGCACCGGTAAAAGGGGCTACCCTGATAGGTAACGGGCCTGATGTACTAACAAAAGTCAGTATGGTTGGCAATGACCTGGAGCTGGATAGAGGTGTGGGTGTTTGCGGTAAGGCGGGCCAGAGTGTTCCCGTTGGTGTTGGGCAGCCAACGCTAAAAGTTGACGAATTAACGGTTGGTGGTACTAATTAGTCTGCAAAATCAGTTCGCACTGTTAAAGAGTGCTGTATTGCTAAAGAATACTGCACTGAAAAAGAATACTGCACTGAAAAAGAATACTGCACTGAAAAAGAATACTGCTCTGGTGTAAAAGCTGGACAGAAAGACGATTGCTGTAAAAGACATTGATGTAAATATAATCGGTATAGAAAACTAATATGAATAAGCGCCCTGGTATGAAAGAAAATGAAGAAGTCAAAGACGATGTTGTCAGTAAAACTCAGATTAAAAATGATGCGAAGGCTAAAAGAAATTTTGCTAAAGAGCTTATTGTGTTGTCAGAGTCAAAGTTGAATGCACTTCCTTTGTTAGATTCAACAAAGGCTGCCATTAATGATTATCATAAGCAGAGTGGCAATATAGCGCGTAAACGGCATCTGGCCTACATTGGAAAATGTCTCAGAAATGATGATGCTGAAGCCGCAAAAATTATGTTGGTCGAGGAAAATTTTTCTCAATTTAGAGACAGCGTACAACCGAACAAGAAGAAAGAAGAATTGTCTGGCTTAATTGAGGCGCTTGTTGAAAGGGGCGATGATAAAATTCAGCAACTTGTCGAAGATAATCCTGCTCTGGATCGTCAGTTGTTACGGCAGCTTGTTCGAAATGTAAAAAATGCCAAAACAGCGACGAAGAAATCAGCAGCAACAAATAAGTTGATGACGTATTTCAAAGCAAATCCAGTTAACGATTAAGAGATTAAATGACTATGCCTGATAACAAGGTAAGCATCAATGAACGCGCCGCCGATGAAATGAATATTTCGCTCGAAACCCAGCGTTTACAGGAAGTAGGGCAGGGACTCATAAAACAGGCATTATCCAAAGGTGCCTCTCAGGTTGAAGTGGGAGTGGCTAAAGATCTGGGGCTCTCTGTGCAGGTGCGTAACCAGGATATTGAGACGCTGGAGTATAATCGCGACAATAGCTTTGGTCTGACGGTTTATTTTGGCCATAAAAAAGGCATTGCAACGACCAGCGATTTGTCGCCTGCGGCATTAGCGGAAACTGTTGAAGCTGCCTGTAATATCGCGCGACATACTGAGGCGGATGACTGTTCGGGTCTTGCCGACGCGTCGTTAATGGCCACTCAACCCATTGACCTTAAACTAGATTGCCCTATGGGAGTCACCGCTGAAAAAGCCCAGAAAATTGCGTTGGAGTGTGAGGCCGCAGGGCTGGAAAATGAAAAAATCAGTCAGAGTGAGGGGGCTTCATTTAGTAGTCATCGAGGTATTCGTTATTATGCCAATTCTCATGGATTTTCAGCTGCAACGCCGTCCTCCAGACATAGTTTAAGTTGCGTTCTGATTGCTCAGGATGAAAAAGGTATGCAACGAGACTACTGGTATTCTCTGGCACGAGACGCTAATTTGCTGGAAACCCCGGGCTTTATCGGACATAAAGCCGCAAAACGTGTACTGGATCGCCTGGGGAGTCGAAAAGTCGCTACTCAAAAATCACCAGTGATTATGGCACCAGAGATTGCCCGTGGCCTGGTAGGGAATTTGTGTAGCGCAATTCGGGGAAGTAATATTTATCGAGAGTCCAGTTTTTTGCTGGATTCGTTACATAAAACAATATTTCCTGAATTTTTCCAGATAAATGAGTCACCTTTCATAGAAGGAGGACTGGCGAGCGCATGGTACGATAGTGAAGGGGTTGCTACCCGAGAGCAGCAAATTATTGAGAATGGTTGCTTAAACACTTTTTTGTTGAACAGTTATAGTGCGAGACGTCTCAAAACTAATCCAACCGGTCATGCTGGTGGTACACATAACTTAATTGTAAAAAACTCTGGTGTTGAGCTTGATGCATTAATCAAACAAATGCACAGGGGTCTGGTTGTTACTGAAACGATGGGGCATGGTGTCAACCTGGTGACAGGAGATTATTCTCGCGGTGCATCTGGCTTCTGGGTTGAAAATGGTGAAATACAGCATTTTGTTGAGGAAATTACGATTGCCGGTAATTTAAAAGATATGTTTAACGGTGTGGTTGCTATTGCCAGTGATATTGATGAGCGTAGTAGCACGTTAACAGGTTCCTGGTTGTTATCTGAAATGACAATTGCGGGAGAGTAAAGCCGTAACTATATCCAGGGAATCTGGGTATATTGGCTAATATTACTCCTGGCTGAAAATGATTATTTTATAATGACTACTGACATAAGGCTGTCAGTAGTCATCAGCTACTCTTTTGCGACTTCTATTCACAATATCATTGCCGTCAGGTTGTTGTATGCCCGAGCCATTAAAAAATTTATATTCACCTGAGCTGATTCAGTCAGTTGCTAAAGCTTTTAAGCAGGAATACTCTGCTTTTGATGAAAAATCTTATGTTCAAGCCGTATTAAGTGATGACTGGGATGAGCTTGAACTTAAAGCACGCATGGCCAGAGCCGCAGAGCAGTTTGTTATATTTTTACCTGATAACTATCAAAAGTCTGTCGATATTTTGTTACCTGTTTCGACCGGTTTTACCGGGCTGGAGCATATGTTGTTCCCTGATTTTATCGCGCTGGCCGGGCTCAAAGATTTTACGAATTCAATGCGGGCCCTGGAGTTTTTAACGGTGAATTCAAGTGCTGAGTTTGCCATCAGACCATTTATTTCTCTGTATCCAGATAAAGCATTACGTCAGCTTATCAAATGGACAGGTTCGTCTAGTAAACATGTTCGCAGGCTGGCTTCTGAAGGTTGCCGCCCCAGACTACCGTGGGCAATGGCGTTACCAGAATTTAAAACAGATCCTGCACCAATATTACCTGTTCTGAAATCGTTGATTGCTGATCCTGAACTGTATGTCAGGCGTAGTGTTGCAAACAACCTGAATGACATTGCTAAAGATAATCCGCAAGTTGTTATAAATATGCTTGAGGAATATAAGGGAAGTTCGGCTCAGGTTGATTGGGTTCTCAAGCATGCAAGTCGTACGCTTTTAAAGCAGGGGGACAAAAAGGTACTTTCACTTTTTGGTTATAAAAAAGCCAGTCATGTGAGTTTAAATCAGTTTATTGTTGATATTCAGGTTTTAAGAGGAGAAAAATTGAATTTTCAGTTTGAGCTTTGCAGCCAGAGTAAAGCGCTCGGTAATTTACGTCTTGAGTTTGTGATTGATTTTGTAAAAGCTAATGGCAAGTTGGCTGGAAAAATATTTAAAATTGGTGAAGGCCTTTATCAGGAGAAGCAACGAAGCATAACAAAAAATTTCTCTTTTAAAACCATCTCTACTCGAAAATATTATCCAGGCAGGCACTATCTTTCAATTATTGTTAATGGTACCGAAGTTGGTCGTAAACCATTTGAGCTGGTTTAACGCGGTGTTCCAAAATTAACCGTCCAGTAAGTTGAAAACATCGTGTTTTGAGGTGCTGGAGAGTCAATTTTACTAGCACCCATCTGAGTGAAGTCATGAGCCATGATATTTCTGCAATGTCCCGGGCTTTCCAACCAGCCGGACATGACCTGCTCTACGCTTTTTTGTCCACCTGCAATGTTTTCTCCTGCCTGCCTGTAGTCGTAACCCTGTTCGCTAATTCTGTCAAAAGGAGAGGAGCCATCTGAACCGGTATGGCTAAAGAAGTCAACGGTGCTCATGTCTTTTGAATGACGCAAGCTGGAAGCACCAAGCGTGCAATGCCAGCTGAGTGGTGCTGTTGCGGCAAAGCTATCGTTTCCACACTGCCGTGCTGTCGCTCTGGCCTGGTTATGTGCCTTTAATAATTCAACTTCTGTTGGCGTTAACTGGCAGTTACCGATGATATTGTCTGGTTGTGGTTGATCGGGAGTTGATGTATCTGAAGTGTTTGATGATTTATCACCACCACATCCTGTAATGATTAGAATGCAGACTGGAATTAATACAAAGTGAATTGGTTTCTGTGAAAAAGGTTTTATCATTGCTAAATTTGTATGTTTTTTGCCCTTATTGATAGTGTCACAGGTTAAAGCAATTTGTGGAACGTGTAAAAAGGTATTTTTCAGTTATGACGAGTATGAGCATGAAGCGGGTTTGATATTTAGTCGATTGAGTTATTTAAGCGGGTAATTTTTCCAAATGAACTATTTTTATTGCTCCGATAAGTCTATCTATGGTATAAAGCGCGCCGTACAAGTCAGATGTGTCTTGTACCTAATTCACACGCTTTTCGTCACGACTATCAGGGTGCTTCAGCAGGATAAATCTTACTCGTTGAGATATATCACTTTTGAGGTTGGTAGTTGGGAATAGCGGAGGCACAACCCTTATATTATTCAGGAGTATTTAAAATGGCAAAAGTCACTATGCGTGATATGTTGCAAGCGGGCGTTCATTTCGGTCATAGAACACGTTTCTGGAATCCAAAAATGAAGCCGTATATTTTCGGCGCGCGTAACAAAATTCATATTATCAACCTTGAGCATTCTTTACCGATGTTTACTGACGCTTTGAACTTTTTAAGTTCTGTGTCGGCCAAAAAAGGAAAAATCCTTTTTGTTGGTACGAAACGAAGTGCAGGTAAGATTATTAAAGAAGAAGCCACTCGTTGTGGACAGTTCTTTGTTGATAAACGTTGGTTAGGTGGCATGCTAACTAACTATAAAACGATTCGTCAGTCAATCAATCGACTGAAAGAGCTGGAAAAGCAGAGCGAAGACGGTACTTTTGAGCGTCTGACCAAAAAAGAAGCTTTGTTGTTAACTCGCGAAATGGGTAAACTGGAAGCAAGTATTGGTGGTATCAAAAACATGGGCGGTTTACCTGACGCACTGTTTGTTATTGATGCTGACCATGAGCATATTGCTATTTCTGAAGCTCGTAAATTAGGTATCCCTGTTATATCAGTTGTTGATAGTAACTCTAACCCAGACGGTGTTGATTACATTGTTCCAGGTAATGATGATGCTATTCGAGCTATTCAATTATATTTATCCGCTGCAGCAGATACGGTTATTGATAGCCGTGAAAGTGTTGCAACGGCACCAGCGCCAGCAGAAACTGAAGCGGCTTCAAGTGATGAGTATAAGGTAGAAGTGGTAGCTGTAGAGAAAGAAGAAGCTAAAGAAGAAGCTAAAGAAGAAGCTAAAGAAGAAGCTAAAGAAGAAGCTAAAGAAGAAGCTAAAGAAGAAGACAAGCCAGCTGAGTAACTTTTGCTCTATGGTTTAAATAATAGGGGGCGTGGCCCCCTATTTTGTATTGTTATCAGATTTATATGATTTTGAGCGACGTTTGGTTAACAAAAACTGGTTGATACAATTTGCTCATATTAATATTTGGAGGCTAATATGGCTATAACTGCCGCAATGGTAAAAGAGCTGCGTGAAAGAACAGGCGCAGGCATGATGGAATGTAAAAAAGCATTGGTTGAGACCGATGGAAATATTGAAACTGCAATTGACAATATGCGTAAATCTGGCGCAGCCAAAGCAGAGAAGAAAGCAGGGCGTATTGCTGCGGAAGGTTTGATTGTTGCTAAAGCTAGTGATGATGCAAAAGTTGCTGCGATAGTAGAAATCAATAGTGAGACTGATTTTGTTGCTCGCGATGAAAGCTTTAAAGCATTTACTCAGGCTGTTGTTGATGCAGCGCTTGCTAACAAAACAACAGATGTTGAAGCATTAAGCGTTATTACGCTTGCTTCAGGTGAAACTATTGAAGTAGCACGAACTAATCTGATTGCCAAAATTGGTGAGAATATCGGTGTTCGTCGAGTGCAAATTATTGAAGCCAATGAAGGCGAATTAGGTTCGTATATCCACGGTGGACGCATTGGTGTTGTTATTGCGTTAAAAGGTGGTGAAAGCGCACTGGCAAAAGACATTGCCATGCATACCGCAGCAACTAATCCACAGGTTATCAAGCCTGAAGATATTTCTGAAGATGTTTATAATCGAGAAAAAGAGATATTTACTGCTCAAGCTGCCGAAAGCGGAAAACCTGCTGAAATTATTGAAAAAATGATTGAAGGCAGAATGAGAAAATTTGCAGCTGAAGTAAGCCTGGTTGGACAGCCTTTTGTAAAAGATCCTTCAATGACTGTTGCTGAGTTACTGAAAAAGGCAAATGCTGAAGTCGTTTCACTGGTTCGTCTTGAAGTGGGTGAAGGTATAGAAAAGAAAGAAGAAGATTTTGCTGCTGAAGTTATGGCGCAAGTGAAAGGAGAGTAAATAATATGCCCAGTTCTGCACCTAAAAAAAACCAGAAAAGAATCCTGCTTAAGTTAAGTGGAGAGGCGTTAATGGGTGCAGAGCCATTTGGTATTGATCCTTCTGTACTTGATAGAATTGCTACTGAAATAAAAGAACTTGTCGAGTTAGATGTACAGGTTGGTATTGTTGTTGGTGGTGGAAACCTGTTTCGTGGCGAAAAGCTCGCTTCAGCAGGAATGAATCGAGTTGCAGGGGATCACATGGGGATGTTAGCCACGGTAATGAACTCGTTGGCTATGCAAGATGCGCTTGAGCGTGTGCGAGTGGGCACTCGAGTGATGTCGGCAGTTTCGCTTACTGGAGTTTGTGAAGATTATGATCGACGTTTTGCGCTTCGGTTTATGAAGTCAGGCCAGGTTGTTATTTTTACTGCTGGTACAGGAAATCCGTTTTTTACTACTGATACTGCTGCGTGTTTACGTGGAATAGAAATAGAAGCAGATATTATTTTAAAAGCTACCAAAGTTGATGGTGTTTATAATGCCGATCCTCAGAAAGATCCTGAGGCTATTCGATATGACCACCTGACTTATGGTGAAGCGCTTGCTAAACAGTTAGGTGTGATGGATTTAACTGCTTTTTGTCTGGCAAGGGATCATGATAAATCCATTCGAGTTTTTAACATGCAAGATCCGGGTTCGCTTAAGAAGGCCGTTATTGATGAAAGTGTTGGTACGCTTATTACTTGTTAATTACGAGTGTTTGCAGATATCTGGTATAGATAAGATGTTGGCTCTGGTTAAATGCTATCAACAGCCAGTATATTCTGGCAAACTGGGTAAATGTAAAACTGGTTGAATGTAAAACTTAGTCATGGGGATTTACAATGATAGAAGAGATTAAACAAGATGCTAGCAGTCGTATGGACAAGAGCATTGAAGCCTTTAAGATTTCTCTACAGAAAATTCGTACGGGAAGAGCACATCCAAGTCTTCTGGATCATTTGAGTGTTTCTTATTATGGTGTCAAGACGCCATTAAATCAGGCCGCTAATGTGGCGGTTCAGGATTCCAGAACATTGGCTATTCAGCCATTTGAGAAAACGATGATTGCGCCTATTGAGAAAGCCATCATGGAGTCAGATATTGGTATCACACCTAATACGACAGGTAACCTGATACGATTACCATTGCCACCTTTAACAGAAGAACGGCGCAAAGACATGATAAAAGTGGTTGGTAATGAAGCGGAGTCAACAAAAGTTGCCATTCGCAATATTCGAAGAGACGCAAATTCGACATTGAAAGATCTGGAAAAAGAGAAAGAAATCAGTGAAGATGAAGAGCGCAGAGCTCAAGAAAATGTTCAGAAAATTACTGATAGTCATGTTAAAAATATTGATGAGTTGGCTGCTGTGAAAGAAAAAGAGTTAATGGAAATTTAGTTTTCAACCGAGCAGTATTTCTGACGCCGTGTTATCTTGTGATGACGCGGCGTCATTGTATTTATACCCAAACTCCCTGTATTTTCAGGGAGTTTGGGTATAATAGTAACGAAAAAACTGCTTGCAGGTGTTTGAAATACAGTCAGTTTTACTAAGAACTTATTGGAAAAAAACGATTAATGAAGAATAACATACCAGAACATGTCGCGATTATCATGGATGGTAACGGCCGATGGGCGCAAGCACAGGGGAAAAAGCGTACAAAAGGCCACAAAGTTGGAGTTGACAGAGCTCGAGAAATTGTTGAAGCCTCAGTTAAACTTGGTGTTCGTTGTTTAACGCTGTTTGCATTTAGTAGTGAAAACTGGAACCGACCAGAAGAAGAAGTTTCTTTTTTAATGGAGCTTTTTATTATTGCGCTAAATCGAGAGGTGAAAGCTCTAAATAAAAATGGTGTAAAATTAAAGTTTATTGGTGATATTGGGGCTTTTAACTCCAAATTACAGCAGAGCATTGTTAAGGCGGAGTCTATTACAAAAGATAATGATAGATTAACGCTGAATATTGCAGCCAATTATGGGGGGCGCTGGGATATTATTCAGGCCGCTAATCAGTTAATTGCGGAAACCCCTGGATTATCCTCTGTCGACGAAACGACTCTGGCATCAAAGTTGGTTACAGCCGATTTACCTGAACTGGATCTGTTGATCCGTACCGGTGGAGAAACACGAATCAGTAACTTTTTAATCTGGCAGGCGGCTTATGCTGAATTGTATTTTACTGATACTCTGTGGCCCGATTTTGATTCTTCAGAATTAGAGAAAGCAATCACTATTTTTTCAGGTCGACAACGTCGATATGGATTGACTGGTGAACAGATAACAAAAACAGAAGAGTCATAAAAATGTTAAAACAAAGAATAATTACAGCTGTTTTACTTTTGCCGTTACTCGTTGGTATATTTTTCTATTTATCGTTGGATTACTTTGCAACAGCAATAATTATTACCGTATTTATGATGGCACAGGAATGGGCTCGTCTGGTTGGTTTAAAGAAACTTATTTATACTTATTCTTTTGCTTTTGTGGTGACAGCACTTAACCTGCTTATCTGGTCTTTAGCTGACAATCTGGTTGTATGGCCGTCGCCTAGTTGGCCGTCAGAAATTGTATGGGATATCCCCCTTGTTGTGTTAACTTTTGGTTTATTTGCTGTTTTCATTGCGTCATTGATTGTATTTACTTATTCCCGGCTTCCAAAGTGGTGGGCTAACGGGATTGTAATTGCCATTTTAGGGTTAATTCTCTTACCTACATTTTTTGTTACATTAGCCAGTATAAGAAATGCCGGTTATATGGCAGACTATTTCCGTGGTGGGGAGTTGTTACTACTTATGTTTTGTCTTATATGGGCCGCAGATACAGGTGCTTATTTTGTGGGTAAAGCTTTTGGAAGACGAAAAATGGCACCTAATGTGAGCCCTAATAAGACGTGGGAAGGTTTTCTGGGTGGGATTAGCCTGAGTTTTGTTGTGGCCTGGATTGGTGCCTCAATAATTCACCTGGAGATAACTGATTATTTTGTGTTTACTCTTGTCGTATTATTACTGGCGGTTTTTTCTGTGATAGGTGATTTATTTGAAAGTGCGTTAAAGCGCGTCAATAATATTAAAGATTCAGGTAAATTATTACCAGGGCATGGTGGTCTGCTAGACAGGCTGGATAGTACTTTGGTTGTTGCCCCTCTCTATTTTCTTTCTTTCAGCTATCTGGGTTGGTTTTAATGACCCGTTCTGTTTGTATTCTTGGTTCTACAGGATCAATTGGCTGTAGCGCTTTAGATGTTATTTCTCGTCATTTAAATGAATACCAGATAGAAGTATTAACCGCGCATACTAATGTCTCAAAGTTGTTAGAGCAATGTGAGCAGTTTAAACCAAAATATGCAGTCATGCTGGATGACCAATGCGCTGAAAAATTAAGACTGGCGTTGCAAGAAAAAGGTCTGGATATCACCGTATTATCTGGCCAGAAAGCGATCGATTCTGCGGCAGAGTTAGCTGACATGGAAATTGTTATTGCTGCGATTGTAGGTGCTGCTGGATTATTACCGACTTTACTTGCTGTTAAACGAGGGATGACAGTTTTGTTGGCAAATAAAGAAGCGTTGGTTATGTCCGGTGAAATTTTTAATTTGGCCGTTAAAGAAAATAATGCCACGCTTCTACCTGTTGATAGCGAACATAATGCTATTTTTCAGTGCTTGCCAAAATCCGATAAGACTAATTTACCGCTACTGGAAGGCGTTAGTAAAGTGATGCTGACTGGGTCGGGAGGACCTTTTAGAAGGTTACCACTGGAAGAGTTTTCCGGGGTGACACCCGAGCAGGCATGTGCTCATCCTAACTGGGATATGGGAAAGAAAATTTCAGTCGATTCTGCAACGATGATGAATAAAGGTCTGGAGTTAATTGAAGCTTGTTTTTTATTCGGGCTTACTTTAGAGCAGATTGAACTTGTTGTACACCCACAGAGTATTGTTCACTCAATGGTTTCTTATGATGACGGCTCGGTGCTCGCTCAAATGGGAAATCCCGATATGCGAACACCTATTGCACATACCCTGGCCTGGCCATCTAGAATTAATGCCGGTGTCGCATCGCTGGACTTTTTTGCGATGTCTGATTTAACTTTTGAGAAACCGGACTTTATACGGTTTCCCTGTTTGCAATATGCTATCGATGCGATGCGTCAGGGGGGGACTGCTCCTTGTGTTTTAAATGCCGCTAATGAAATGGCTGTTGCTGCTTTTTTGAGTGAAACGATTCGTTTTAGTGATATTCCTGTTGTGATTAAAAATTGTATGGCGTTAGTCACAATAGAAAAAGCTGATACTCTGGAGGCCGTATTATCAGCAGATAGAATTGCCAGAGATATAGCAACTCAACAAATTAATCATTTGAAAGGTGAAAAATGAGTTTACTCTGGAACACTTTTTACTTCATTCTGGCTCTTGGTATTCTTGTTACTATTCATGAGTTGGGACATTTCTGGGTTGCAAGAAAGCTGGGCGTGAAAGTATTGACTTTTTCTATTGGGTTTGGGAAACCACTCTGGCAACGAAAAGGCAAAGATGGGGTTAACTATGTTGTTGCTGCCATTCCTCTTGGCGGATACGTTAAAATGCTCGGAGAGCAGGATGATGAAATAGCGCCGGGTGATTTGCAATACGCGTTTAATAGAAAATCGGTGTGGGCGCGTATTGCTATTGTTATTGCGGGTCCGCTGGCAAATTTTATACTGGCAATATTTTTATATTGGTGGATGTATTTGCTGGGAATAACCGGACTATCAACTCAGGTAGGTCAAATTGATAAGGCGAGTATTGCTGGTCAGGCTGGCTTGAGTAATAAAGATGTTATTTCTGCTGTAGATGGAAGTCCTGTTTTTTTGATGCAGGGTGTCGTGAAATCTGTAGCGGCACGTATTGGAGATAAAGAAACACTTCAGTTGTCTGTAACGCGAGACAATGAAACTGAAAAAAATCTCGCACTATCACTGAAAAACTGGGTTGTTGATGATGAATCACCGGATTTGTTGGGTGGCCTTGGAATCAGGCATGTTTCTGCTGATGTCGTTATTAAGCCAGAAATTAGTTTTGTTGATAGTGGAACTCCGGCTGACAAAGCGGGGTTGAAGGCGGGTGATTTGATCACAGCTTTTAATGATAAACCAGTAGCTGATTGGGCTGAATTAGTTCAAATGACCGTCGCAAAGCCCAATAAACTTGTTAATTTAATAATTGACAGAGAGGGTGAACTGAAGCATTTTTCTGTGGTCATAGGTAGTCGCGAACTTAATGGAGCCGTTTCTGGTTATCTGGGCGTGCGGCCAAACCTTGAGTTTCGAAGTCAGTATCTGGTTACTCGAAAAGGAACTTTTCTGGAATCTCTGGTGCTAGCGTTAAAAGAAACTGGTAGTATGCTGGCTCTGAGTGGAAAGCTCTTTTATAAGCTTATCACTGGAGATTTATCTCCTAAAAGCTTGAGTGGACCCATTTCTATTGCTGAAGGGGCCGGTGGTAGTGCAAAAAGCGGGCTGGTTTATTTTATTAGTTTTGTTGCAATGATTAGTGTTAACCTGGGTTTTATAAATTTGCTACCTGTGCCCTTGTTAGATGGTGGTCATTTATTGTTCTATTTAGTGGAAGCAGTAAAAGGCAGGCCTTTATCTGATAAAGTTCAGCAAGTGGGAATGCAGATAGGTATGATATTGGTGTTTTCAATAATGGCGTTAGCCATTTTCAACGATTTATCGCGCTTGTAGTGCGTAATATTTAAGTTTTGAGGATTATGAAGTATTACAGTCAATCCAGATTAGTGAAAGCACTATTAGCAATAGTCGCAATTTCCTGCATTCAAGTTGGTCGTGTCAGTGCGAATCCGCCCGTTAAAAAAGTTGCTGATGATAGCTTTATTGTGGAGGAAATTACCGTAACTGGATTACAAAGGATGGATCTTGGTACATTCTTTAATATGTTGCCACTCCAGGTGGGTGAAAAAATAGATTTATCCCGTGTACCTATCATTATTAGAACGCTTTATGCAGCTAACTCTTTTGAAGATATTCGGTTGTTTCGAGACGGACGTAAATTATTTTTTGATATTAAGGAAAGACCCTCCATTTCTGAAATTCAAATTGATGGAAATTCAGATATAAAAACTGAGCAAATTCTTGAGGCTATGGAGAACGCAGGATTCTCTGAGGGAGAAGTTTTTGATCCTTCTGCAATAAAAAATATAAAAATGGGGATGGAAGAACAATATTTTTCTCATGGTAAATACTCAATAAAAATTGAAGATAAAATAATTGAGCAGTCTAGAAATCGTGTGATTGTTCAGTTCAATATTAAAGAAGGAGCACCTGCTAAAATTCAGCGGATTAATCTAATTGGAAATAAAATATTTGATAGTGAAGAATTATTAAAGCAGTTTGAATTGACCACTGGTGGAATGTTTTCTTTCTTTTCAAGCGATGACCAATACTCTCGTGAAAAGCTGGAGGGTGATTTGGAAAATATGCGTTCATATTATCAAGACAGAGGTTATTTGAATTATAAAAATACTTCTACCCAGGTTTCAATTTCACCAGATAGAAAAGGAATTTACCTGACGGTAAATATTGATGAAGGTGAAAAATTTATAATTGAAAAAATCGTTTTTACCGGGGAGCTGGTTTTAAAAAGAGAAAGCCTGGAAATGCTTATGCCATTAAAGAAGGGAGATACCTATTCTGCTGCTGCAATTTCTTTCGCTGAAGAGCAAATTAAAACAAGTCTCGGGTATCAGGGGTACGCGTTTGCTAATGTTGTCACTATTCCTAATACCATCGAAGAAGAAAATAAAGTTGAGCTGACTTTATATATTGAGCCGGGAAAAAAAGTCTATGTTGATCGAATTAATTTTTCAGGAAATGAATCGACTAATGATGAAGTATTAAGGCGTGAAGTTCGTATTATGGAAAGTGGTGCACTGTCCACTAATGCCGTTGAACGCTCAAAAATTCGTTTACAAAGACTTCCTTACCTGGAATCTGTCGAAGTGGAAACGCCAAAAGTTGAAGATAAAGATGACAGGGTTGAAGTTAATTACAAAGTTAAAGAGCGCTCTGCTGGTACCATTCAAGGAGGTGTTGGTTACAGTGCTAACTATGGTGTTTCTCTTAATCTGAATACCAGTCATAATAATTTTCTTGGCTCAGGTAAAAAAATTGGAATTGGTCTGAAAAAAGACCGGTTTTCAAATCGATATGCAGCAAATTATTGGGATCCCTATTTTACTATTGACGCAGTAAGTGCCGGTGTAGGCCTGGAGTATTCAAAGTCTGATTATGGTGAAATTAACTTTGAACAGGTTGTTCTGGATAGAATTAAACTGAGTGCTAATCTGGGTTATCCGGTAAATGAAATTACACGTTTAAATTTTGGATTGTCTTATGAAGACAACAAAATGAAAGCTGATAGATATACCATTTCTCAGCAGCTAATCGATTTTTATGAAGAAAATGATCAGGATATTCGAATTGATCCCGATTTTTATTATGACCTGTTCCGGTTTACCGTTGGATGGAATCGTAGTTCACTTAATCGAACCGTTTTCCCAACGAGAGGAGTCAATCAGACTTTGTCGCTGAGTGCTACAATACCGGGTAGTGATTTGGAATTTTATAAATTGGAGTACTCATTTAAGCATTATGCTCCAATATCGTCAGGCTGGACCTTTTTATCTTCTTTTAGAGCTGCTTATGGTGACGGTTATGGCGATTCCTACTCGCTTCCTTATATAGAAAACTTTGGTGCTGGTGGTTCCGGAACTATGCGTGGATTTGAAACTAACACAATTGGTCCACGAGTTATTCAGAGGAACTCACAGTCTAGTAGAGGAAATATTCTGACAGATACTGTTGGCGGTCAGACCAGCATTCCATTACCTTCGGAAAATGATACGATATCATTAAGTCGACGTTCAAATGGTGGTAACGCTCGTGTTCTCGGGACTTTAGAGCTGATTTTTCCTGTACCATTTGTTGAAGAAAGCAATTCGGTTCGAACCAGTGCGTTTGTGGATATTGGTAATTTGTGGGATACAACATTCGATAGAGAAAAGTATAATGATCTGAGTGATACACAGTTTGCTCTGGTACCTGATTACTCAGAACCAGAAGACCATCGCATTTCTGCTGGTTTTTCTTTACAATGGCTGTCTCCTATGGGACCTTTGACAATCAGTTTATCGAAGGTTATACGTAAAGAAGAGTTAGATGAAGTAGAGTCGTTTTCATTTAATGTAGGAACAACATTTTAGAAAATGAATTTTCTGAAAATAGAACGAATTTTGAACTTTAAAAAAGGGTGCACCATGTTAAAGAATACAATTATTGCTTTAGGAATACTATTTACTGTGTCGGGTACTGTGAGTGCCGTTGGAGTAAAGGTGGGTATCGTTAATATGAAACAGGTTGTGAGCAAAGTACCACAAGCTAAAATGATTGAAGATAAAATACGTAAGAAGTTTAAAGATCGTACTGACGCACTGATTGCTTTAAGAAAAAAGGGTGAAGAGACTCAAACTAAAGCCAGACGTGATGCGATGACATTAACCAATGCTCAAAAACGAGAAGTACAACGAAAATTAAAAAGCCTTGATTCTGAATTCAACTTAAAACAAACATTTTTACAAGATGATATTGCGTTGATGAATAAGCAGGAACAAGCGAGCTTATTAAGAAAAATCTCAGACGCGGTTAATAAAGTTGCAAAAAAAGAGAAGCTGGATCTTGTTGTTACCAGTGACTCAGTTATGTACGTAAAGCCCAGTATGGATATTTCAAAGAAAGTTATTGCCCTGCTTAACAATCCAAAGCAATAAAAATTACTATTAAAAGTGGCTTATACCGTCGAGCAAATAGCTCAATTACTAAGCGCTGAGTATAAAGGAGATGGAAGCTGTGCGATTACTGGTCTTGCGTCTTTAGATAAAGCCCAGCCTGGCGACATTTCTTTTCTCAGTGACGTAAAGTATAAAGAGCAACTCAACACAACTCTTGCGAGTTGTGTTTTACTATCTGATAATGCATCTGCTTGTGTAGCGAGCAATGCAATTATCGTAAAAGACCCTTATCTGGCGTTTGCTCATGTTGCTCAGTTGCTGGACTCTACACCTGTTCCTGCGAATGGTATACATTCTTCAGTTGTTGTTGGAGAGAACACAAATATTGCCGATGATGTTTCAATTGCTGCAGGATGTGTGATTGACGATCAGGTTATTATTGAGCAAGGTGCTATAATTGGAGCAAATTGTACTGTCGGTCAGGGCGCGAAAGTCGCTAAAAATACCCGTTTATATCCCAATGTAACAGTTTATCATGAGGTCCAGATTGGAGAAAATTGTATTATTCAGTCAGGTGCTGTTATTGGCGCTGATGGGTTTGGTTATGCTAATGATAAGGGAGTGTGGGTAAGAATTCCTCAGACTGGAAGTGTTATCATTGGTAATGACGTTGATATTGGCGCAAACGCCTGTATTGATCGGGGAGCGTTAAACGATACTATTATTGGTCATGGCGTAAAAATTGATAACTTGTGTCATATTGCTCACAATGTAGAAGTTGGAGAGCATACCGCAATGGCTGGTTTTACTGGCATAGCTGGAAGCGCAAAAGTTGGTAAGTTTTGTACTTTTAGTGGAAGAAGCTCAATATTGGGCCATTTGTCAATTGCAGATGGAACCCATGTGACGGCCTGTAGCTTGATTAATCGATCAAATGCTGAGCCTGGTGTGTTTTCTTCTGGAACTGGAATGCAGGATAATAAGAGTTGGCGAAAAAATGTTGCCCGATTCAGACAGTTAGATGATATGGCAAAAAGTTTAAAGAGATTACAAAAAGAATTTGAGAAATTAAAAGGTGAGTCGTCGTAATGAGCGAAGAAAATAACGAAATTTCTACGTTAGACATACATGAAATAATGCAAACTTTACCGCACAGGTATCCTTTTTTATTAGTAGATAAAGTTATTGATTATAAAGTTGGGGATTATTTGCATGCCGTTAAGAATGTGACGGTTAATGAACCCTGTTTTACTGGTCATTTTCCACACCGACCTGTTATGCCTGGTGTCCTTATTCTTGAGGCTCTGGCACAAGCGACAGGAATATTGGCATTTAAAACAATGGGGGAGTCGCCTGACGAAGACTCTTTGTACTACTTTGTTGGAATTGATTCTGCCAGATTTAAAAAGCCGGTAGGGCCAGGTGATCAGGTGATTTTAAAAGTTGAATTGTTAAAACGTAAAAAATCACTCTGGAAATTTAATGCGCAAGCATTAGTTGACGGAAAAGTTGTTTGTTCTGCCGAGTTAATGTGTTCTAAGCAGGATATTCGATAGTGATTCATCCATCGGCCATTATTCATCCTTCAGCAAAGATTGCTGATGATGTTAGTGTTGGCCCTTTTTCGATTATTGATGAACATGTTGAAATTGATTCCGGTACAGTTGTAGGCCCACATGTGGTCATTAATGGGCATACAACAATAGGTAAAAATAATCATTTTTATCAGTTTTCTTCAATAGGCGAAGCTAATCAGGATAAAAAGTATGCTGGAGAGCCAACCCGAACTGTGTTTGGTGATAATAATATCATCAGAGAGTCATGTACTATCCATCGCGGAACCGTTCAGGATAGAGAAGAAACAACGATAGGTAATGATAATTTGCTGATGGCGTACACTCATATTGCACATGACGTGGAATTAGGGAACAATATCATTATTGCTAATAGCTCTAACCTGGCGGGCCACGTTAAAGTTGGTGACTGGGCCATTTTAGGCGGATTTTCAGGGATACACCAGTTTGTTCATATAGGTGCACATTCTTTTATTGGGATTAGAAGTACTGTCACTCAGGATATTTTGCCTTTTGTTTTGTACGCAGACTCCGGTCCCAGAGCTATTAATGTCGAAGGGCTTAAAAGGAGAGGTTTTAGCAAAGAGGAAATTCAGGTTATTCGAAAGGCTTACAAAACGGTTTATCGTCAGGGGTTAAAAATTGATGATATTCTCAGTACGTTGAGTGAAGATGATCAACACACACCAATCAGGTTGATGATTGATTTTATTAATCAATCTGAAAGAGGCATAGCCAGATAATCAGGTATTTAGCCAGGTTTTGAGTCGTGTTACCTGCTTAATAGCCGATTACAACAAAGTTGTATTAATCTGTAATTGTTGAGCAAGCCTGCCTTTAATCGATCAGTGAAACTTAGAGAAAATCTACATAAAGAGTGAGTCAGTGACTAAAGAATTTGTGCTAGTTGCCGGGGAGGCGTCAGGCGATATACTCGGTGCAAGCTTAATAAAATCCCTCAAACTTCATTATCCAGATGCCCGGTTTAGTGGTATTGGCGGTAAATTGATGATGGCTGAAGGCTTTCAATCCATTTTTCCTATGGAACGATTGTCGATTATGGGGATTGTGCCCATATTAAAACGTTTACCTGAATTGTTAATAATGCGGCGTAAGCTGGCCAGGCATATTATTGATTTAAAGCCTTCCTGTTTTATTGGAATAGATGCACCAGTATTTAACACTGGTCTTGAGTTTAAATTAAAATCAGCTCAGATAAAAACGGTCCATTACGTGAGTCCATCTGTCTGGGCCTGGCGAGAAAACCGAATATACAAAATTGCAAAAAGTGTCTCTCTGATGCTGTGCCTGTTTCCCTTTGAGTTACCTATTTATAAAAAGCATGCTGTTCCTGCGGTATGCATTGGTCACCCATTGGCCAATGAAATTCCAATGGACCCGGATGTAACTGATGCCAGGGCACATTTTGGTTTTAATTTAACCGATAAAGTGGTTGCTCTGTTACCAGGAAGTAGAGGGAGTGAATTGAACTATTTGCTTGAACCCTTTATCCAGACTGCCAGCGTTTTAAATTCTCATTATGTTGATATCAGATTCGTAGTACCTTGCGCGAATCAAAAACGAAGGCAACAGGTGGAAGCGTTTTTAAACAATTTTGAACATCAATTACCAATTACCCTGGTGGATGGCCAGTCTCGTCTGGTTATGCAGGCTGCTGATGCGGTTTTACTAGCATCGGGTACTGCGACTCTGGAGGCGATGTTATTAAAAAAGCCAATGTTAGTGGCTTACAAAATGTCAAACTTTAGCGTCTGGGTGTTTAAAAAACTGTTAAAGATTAAACAATTTTCATTGCCTAACCTACTGGCAGGTAAAGATATTGTTAAAGAGTTTATTCAGGAAGACTGTGTGCCTGAAAAGCTTTCTCGCGAGTTGATAGCGCTTATTGATTCAAATCAGAGCTCACCAGTTATCAGTCAGTATTATGAATTGCATCAATCCTTGAAGTTAGGTGGGAGTCATAAAGCGGCAGAGGCAATTGTTGAACTAATTAAAGAAAATAAAGAGTAAAGAAATGATTAAATGGGTTGCTGGTGTAGATGAAGTGGGTCGTGGTCCCCTGGCCGGACCAGTAATTGCTGCTGCAGTGATTCTGGACCCAGAAAACCCCATTGAAGGGTTAACAGATTCAAAGAAACTTTCCGAGAAGAAGCGTGAGAAATTGTCTGCTGAAATTAAACTTAAAGCTTTAAGCTGGTATAT
>JADGFG010000186.1 GCA_016743995.1 Kangiellaceae bacterium
GTCCCAGGCGGATGAGGGTGGATGATTTTTCCCGGCGCTTGATGGCCGAAAATAAAGTTTCCGCTGATGATCTGATATATCCAGTGTTTGTGCTGGAAGGCGAAAATAAATCTGAACCGGTCAAATCCATGCCAGGTGTTGAACGAAAAACGTTGGATATTCTTTTAGTTGAACTGGAAGAGGTTGTAAACCTTGGGATCCCGGCGATTGCCATATTTCCTGTCATATGCGCCACAAAAAAAACGTTGTTGGCCGAAGAGTCCTGGAATCAGCAAGGATTGGTTCAAACGAGTATTAATTCAATTAAGCAGAAATTTCCGGGTTTAGGTGTAATAACCGATATAGCACTTGATCCCTATACCAGTCACGGACAGGACGGAATTATTAATGAAAAGGGTTATGTCGTTAATGATGAAACGGTTGAAGCTTTAGTTAAACAGGCTGTGAGTCATGCCAGGGCTGGTGCAGATATTGTTGCACCGTCAGATATGATGGATGGTCGTATTGGTGCTATTCGAGATGCGCTGGAGAAAGAAGGTTATTTTAATACCCGGATCCTGGCTTATTCAGCCAAATATGCATCGGCATATTATGGTCCTTTTCGTGATGCGGTGGGTTCCGCAACAAATTTGGGGAAGGCGGATAAAAAAACTTATCAGATGGATCCTGCTAACGGAGATGAAGCATTTCAGGAAATAGCGATGGACCTTGAAGAAGGTGCAGATATGATTATGGTGAAGCCAGGCATGCCCTATCTGGATGTGATTTATCGTGCGAAACAAAATTTTAAAGTACCTGTTATGGCTTACCATGTGAGTGGTGAATATGCGATGTTAAAAGCCGCTTCATCAAATGGCTGGATTGACGAAAAAAAATGTGTCCTTGAGGCGATGCTTGGATTTAAACGTGCTGGTACTGATGCTGTGCTAACCTATTACGCGAAAGATATTGCCAGGTGGTTACAAGCCTAGTTTGTTGGCAAGGAGTTTGGCAATATAATAAAGTTAATGTCTTACTGGAGGTTTTTCTGGTTACTGTAAATTCTAATATTGTTTCTGTTAGCTGGTTAAGTCAGCATATTGATGATCCCGAGATTGTCATACTGGATGCAACAATGAAAAAAAAGCCTACTGGTGAAGATGTTAATCATCCTTCAGTTTATATACCAGGGGCAAGGGAATTTAATTTTGATACTGAAATTTGTGATCACGCGGCGATTCTGCCGCACATGTTGCCAACCCCTGAGCAATTTGAGGTATTTGCACAAAAACTTGGTATTGATCAGAATACATTAGTGGTTTGCTACGACGCTATAGGAGTCTTTTCTGCACCAAGAGCATGGTGGATGTTTAAAATTATGGGACATCAACGGGTGGTTGTTGTAAATGGTGGTTTACCTGCCTGGCAATCGCTGGGCTTACCTGTTCAGGATTCAATATCGTCTGCCAATTTAATAGGTGATTTTAAATCAGAGTTTTTACCTGATAATGTTTGTTGCGTCGAGCAAGTGTTAGATCATATAAAACAGCCCTCAACTCAAATAATTGATGCAAGATCGTCTGCTCGATTTTATGGTACCGAAGAAGAGCCCAGAAGGAATTGTCGGGGCGGTCATATTCCAGGTTCAAGTTCTTTACCTTTTACTGAGTTATTAGAAAATGGTCAATTTAGAAAGAAAGAAGAGTTATTTTTGTGTTTTTCCAGGGTTATTGAAGAAGAAAAGGAAAGGCTGATTTTTAGTTGTGGTTCCGGGGTTACTGCTTGTGTATTAGCGCTGGCTGCAGATGAAATTAAAAGTGAATTAATTGAAAATAAAAAACTGAGCAAGACAGCCTGTCTCTCGGTTTATGATGGTTCCTGGAGTGAATGGGGAACGAACACAGAATTACCCATTAACGATTGATACAGTAAGAGCTAGCGCTAGTCAGGTTTGTATCTTCATGAGAGTAAAACATAATTTAGAGTTATATAACCAAACTCCCTGAAACCTGTATTTCCAGGGGGGTTATAAGATAAACGTTAATATTTAAAAGGTCATCATGAGATTAGAGCTAAGAGAAAAAATTTTACAAGTATGCCGAAAAAAAATAAATGCAAAAGGTCCTACGGTGGGACTTTCATTTTATGCTTTTTTTGCTAATAAAAATGATGATCCTGAACTATTGATGGAGGCGGCCAGTTGGTGGATTATGACTCATCATCTGGATCACTTTGAGAAAGCTGACAAAATTCAAAAACTGGTCGAGGCTGAATAAATTGAGAGTCTGCTATCTGGTTTGATTTTTTACACGATAGTCCTTTTTATTCAATTGTAGTTCGTTCAGCTAATATATTTTGTTATATGCAAACTTATCGTTTCATCTTCAATGTTTCTTTGCCTGTCACATTCAATGTAATAACAAAAGAAGCCGTAAATAGCGATTTCTTTCATTATTATTGAGCCATATCAATAGTTGACGCTACGGAATTCACTAATGTATCACTGAGGCTGATTCATAAGAGCCTCAATGGAGTGAATAATGAGTCATTTAGTTTAATATCATTAGGTTACACCCGGGTAAATCAGGTAATAAAATTATAGTAAGCAAATAATCTTTTTAAATCGTACTGATATTTTTCTGACGGTGTAAGGCGTCGAAATAAATTGATTTTGTTTACGGGAGAAATAAAGTGGAAATCAAACATATTCTGGTTGATATGGATCCAACCAAAGACCAACAGCCTGCATTAACAAGAGCGATTGCCATTGCAAAAAAATTCGACGCATCAGTTGATTTATTTTTAACTGGCTATCATAAAGGGTTGATTTCTAACTGGTTCTGGAACGAAAAAGAGCTGGAAAATCTGAAAGCTGAATATCTGAAATCAAAACGTCGATGGTTAGACACTTATGTCAAAGAACTTCAAGAGCAGGGCATTCGGGTTACCTCTGATATTCAGTGGAATAAAGCTGTTTATAAAAGCATTATTAATAAAGCAAAAGAAAGCAATGCAGACCTCGTCATTAAATCGACACATCAACATCCAAAAATTCAGAAAATATTATTTTCTCCTAATGACTGGCAATTAATAAAAGCCTGTCCTATGCCTGTACTCCTGGTTAAAGAAGACGTTAGTCGTGATTATAGTCAGGTGATGGCTGCGATTGATCCTACCCACTCCCGAGGGAAACCGAAAGGCCTGGATAAAGTCATTCTAGATACTGCAACTGATATTGCCAACAGATTTGAAGCGAATTCCAGGGTAACACACTGCTTTCAGGCAATGAATGCTGAATTGTGGCAAGGGTTAAGTATCAATCCGGTAGGCTCAAAAAATGCGATATATAGTTACGACGAATATCTAAAGCAGTTCAGGTCACATATTAGTGAACTTTTCGTCAACGCAATTTCTTCCTATCAATTTGATGAAAGAAATCAGCACTTAGAGGCTGGTGATGCCAGAGACGTTTTACCGCGATTAACTAAGAGTAATGACGTTGACTTACTAATCCTGGGGACGACTTATAAAACAGGGCTTTTGGGAAATACTGCTGAGGCAATATTGGATGATATTAACTGTGACATTCTAACGGTTAAAATGGATTGCGCTAAATCAGCTGAAGAAGAAATGGAAGGTTGTTGTCTTTAATCTATTTTTTGTTAACTAATCTTAGTTAATTTTAATGAAAATGGATATCTGGTAAATGACTAAAAAAAATATCACCCAGTTCCGGGTGATATTTTTCAGGATATTAATTTATCGAGAAGATAAGTTATAAGCTACTTTTTCCAGTGATAGTACATTGCAAACTTTTGAAACCTGATGAGGTATCAGTAATCAAAATACTTTTTGCAACGCCTTTTCGAGTTATGGATAATTGACTTAAAGGATCTGTTTCTATGACTCTATCAACAGTTTCAGTATTAAAGCGTCTGTCTATTGGAATTGAAAATGATTTGTTGGCAGCAGTACTGACATTTCCATTTAAAATAAGTTGTGAATCTTGCAATGGTGATGATCCATTTGTTACAGAAATGTTTACACCATGGGTCAAACTATAGCTGACTGGTTCACGAAATCCTGACTGGTTAAAACCTTGTACATTATTCCAGTTCATACCGGTACCCAGGGTAATGTCTTCAAACTCCAGGTTTCTCACAGCATTATCTGCACCATTGTCTGAGCCATTGTTAAATCTTAATAAATAAGAGTTTGAACCTGATACGGGGTTATTTCCAGCAGATATGTTTTCCTGAATGAAACGGACATTTTTAACGCCGCCCCAGTCAACATCAATTCCCATCTGGTCAGTAAGAAACTTGTTACGATAGAAAGTTATGCCACCCTGTACTGCGGTAAAGCTGACCGCTCGTGCAATACCTCGATTGTTTCCTGCCGTTTTACTCGCGCTTACCTGATTATTAAAAACAATATTTCTGGTATTATTTGCGGTATTAGTGGCTCTTATCCCTGTAGAGTCACAGTGGTCAGCTCGTGCTGTAACATGATTGTCAAAAATTAGCGAATGAGTAGTCTGATCCTCTAACTGGATGCCGTAAACTCCTCCAGGTTGACAACCCCCACCATATTCAACGTTATTGGGTAGTGCTGTTACGTTAACGATATTATCAAATACGTGAATATAGTCTCCATTAGGGATGATACCTCGGCCACTTTGTGGGTGAACATTATTACCATAAACATCTATTCGTGGTCCTGCTCTGGTTACAATTGAAAAGTCGTTGGTGTAACTGGCATTTTGCGAAATATCATTATTGAATATTTGAGAGTCACTGCCATCAACTAATACTCCGGCTTGAGGACCGCCTGTAAAAGTACTGTCGTGAATAGAATTAAAAAAACAGATCCAGTACCGCTAGAATGTATGTGCGTGCCATCAAACTGATGTCGATTAGTAATTTCAGTAACTTTACTGTTTGAGTGGCTATTAACGAAGTGCAATCCCGTTTTACTCAACGCAGTAATGGTCCGAGCATTTTTTCCGTGAACGTTAATGGTAACATTATTAATTTCAATATTTTTGCTTGTCCCCTGGTTCAGGTAAATCGCATGACTTTTATTGCCGCCTGTTGAACCGGTCCCATTAAATCCTGCTTGCTCCAGGGTACCATTTTTTACCAGAAATCCATTAGCACTACCTCCAGCCCACTCTCTTTTTTTGTTGCCGAAGCCAGCCCAGTCCGCAGCATAAACAATTGCATGATCATAATCTGCGCCTGCCGTGCCATAGGTTACTTTATGATTATTGAGGTCTAGTACTATATTATTTGCCTTTACGCTGAAGCAAGACCCTGTAGAAGTAACGTCAGCGGTAAGTCGGTAATAAGTATTCGCTGCATTCAGGTGCGTACAGGAATTAATATCTACAACATTCTACCCATCAAGGTTCTGTCCCCATAAAAACATTTTTTGCTGAATACCATCTGAAAAAACAAGACTTGCAGTAGAGCTTTGAGAAGCGGGTGATGAAGCTTGTGGTGTAAATGAAAAAGCCAGGGTTTGAGAGGTGCCGGCAGCAATTGTTATTGGTAATGTTCCCTGAAAACTGAAGTCACCACCGAGCCCATTTATCTGAGTTAAGGTTATAGGTCTATGTCCCTTATTTTTTAGCGCCATGTTTGTGCTGCGCTGCTCACCACTTTTCATCTCTCTAAACCAGTGGGCATTTGGAGATAATACTGCCATGGAGCCAGGCTTAAAAAACTGACCGACTTCATCATTATCCAGGCGTTCGAAATCAGAAGGAAATTGATTTTCAGTGCACTGTAGCACTGAGTTATCGACGGTGACATGTGGTATGATTGCAATTTCTGCAGAATAGACAAAAGGAACGTACAGGCCACATAAAAAACTCATTTTTACGATTCTATTTTGAGTATTTATGATACTAGTTAATTAATTAACTGTAGCGTAAATGGGAGGCGTTGAAGCGCTGAAAGCATTCGCTGAATCAAAACTTCTAATAGTAAATATATATTTTCCTGGTGAAAGTGCTGGTGTTGTGTATTGCGTACTCGATGCGTCATTAATTGTCATTTTTGTCGCAGCGCCGGTAGAGCTTTCTAATTGATAAGTTATTTCATAGCCGTTTATTTCTGACGAAGCTAAAGCCACACCATCAGCTCTCAATGTGGGAATATCCCATGTAATGGTGACAGTACCTGAACCACCTTGCGTACTTTTAGGTGTAATCAGAATATCAACTGTGTCAGTATTGTTTTCATTATCGTCATCAGTTACAGTCAATAAAAATGACAGTGTTGTGTTGGTCGTAACGTCAGGAGCTATAAAGCTGGCATCTGCTTTGTCAGAGTTAATGAGTGATACCGTAGGTCCTGCTGTTTGTGTCCAGTTATAACTAGTAATGCTTCCATCATTATCGGATGCATCACCAGAAAGACTGACCGTAGTTAAACTCTCTCTTGACTGGTCAGCTCCCGCGTTAACTACTGGTTTCTGGTTGGTGGGAGGTGTTGTAGAGTCATTAACTATTATCGTAACGTTTGCGCTATGGCTGGCACCATCATTATCTGTAACAGTTAAACTGAAAACAAGATTAGTCTCGCTGGAAACGTCTGGTGCTACAAAGCTGGTTGCAGATGTGTCGGGATTGATTAAGGTGACAGTTGGTCCACTGAGTTGTTTCCAGTTGTGAGCTGTGATTGTGCCATCCAGATCGGTGCCATAACCATTTAAGTTAACTGTAGTCGTTTCATTAACGGTTTGTGTAGAACCGGGCGTTGCTGTTGGAGACAGATTGGGCACAACGTCTTCAGTTCCACAAGCGGAAAGCAGAGTGGCTAAAGCCGTAGCTGCAAAAATTTTGTTCTTATTGTTGACCATTTGTTTTTCCTTCAAAAGTGATGTTTTGAATTTAGATATAAAGTTGATGTTGTCTGAAAAAAATCTGGAATATGACTAATAAGTTAATTCTCAGTTTGAAATTGTATTGGTAATTTTGTTTTGTAATCATGAACAAATACAATGACTAAATAAGTTATAAATTTATTATTTCCATTTCAAAAACAAGCCGGGCAATGCTAATTGTTTCCTGAAATAATAAATGCGTTCTTTTTCACATTATTTTTTTAGTTATGATTAACGCTATAATTTATTAGATGAATGGTTAAGTGTTACAGAATTATTGATAGAGTTGCATATCTGTTGTGATGAACATCATTAAAGTAATTGTTGAAGATTATCAACTTAGCGGTGACTGTAAGTTATTTCTAATTTCTGGAGGGATTTAATCTGGTAAAAATTGATATAGAAAGATATCCCGTATTGTAT
The DNA here is from genome assembly GCA_016743995.1 of Kangiellaceae bacterium. Classification (GTDB taxonomy): domain Bacteria; phylum Pseudomonadota; class Gammaproteobacteria; order Enterobacterales; family Kangiellaceae; genus Aliikangiella. Next base: position 7,294 of record JADGFG010000186.1, read on the forward strand.
TAGTTTTATGAGGATAAGAGCTGGGACTATTTTTTTAAATGAAAGTAAGAAGAAACGTTACAGTAGATAATTTACAAATTCTGCCAATAACCTTAAAATTACCAGGGGTAAAGTTAACTAATTAGCTTACATAAGGTCATTGAGTTTTGCTTGCTGAGTGGTTTTCATTCGCTTCATGTAATATAGTGTTTCGCATCAATCTGTTTTAGTGCTTTGATTTCCTGATGAGATAATTGGTTTGTTTTGAACACGGGAGCATTTTAGCCGCAAAAGAGATATAAGAAGTTTAAATATTCAATAATCATAAGAATGAACTGAGTGGGAGAATGTCGGTGAAAAGACGTCATTTTATAGCTGCTGCAAGTGCAGCAACAGTTTTGACTGCTTGCGGTCAACAAAAAGAGTGTAGTGTTCAAGAACAGGGAAAGAGTAAAATAAAGCCAATTGAATGGAGTATGGTGACTACCTGGCCCCCAGGGTTTCCCGGGCTTGGTACTGGTGCTGAGTATCTTGCGGAGCTGATTGGTAAGCTAAGTAAGGGGCGATTAAAGGTAAAGGTCTATGGGGCCGGAGAACTTGTTCCTGCACTACAGGTATTTGATGCCGTGTCGTCAGGTAGTGTTCAAATGGGGCATGGCGCTTCTTATTATTGGAAAGGAAAGCTAAAAGCGGCTTCTTTTTTTAGTGCTGTGCCTTTTGGGCTTAATGCTCAGGAGATGAATAGCTGGCTGTTAAAAGGAGGTGGTCTCGAATTATGGCAGGAGCTATACGCGCCTTACAACCTTGTCCCTATGCCTGTTGGTAATACCGATATGCAAATGGCTGGTTGGTTTAATAAAGAGATCAATAATATTGATGATTTAAAAGGGTTGAAAATGAGAATTCCCGGTCTTGGAGGTGAAGTTTTAAAACGGGCTGGTGGTAATCCTGAACTGATTGCTGGCGGAGAGATCTTCTCTGCATTGGAAATGGGGAGAATTGATGCCGCTGAATTTGTTGGTCCTTATATTGATTTGGCCTTTGGATTTTATAAAGCAGCAAAATATTATTATTACCCTGGCTGGCATGAGCCCGGAACAACTCTAGAA
>JADGFG010000325.1 GCA_016743995.1 Kangiellaceae bacterium
TTGTGAGTGTTAGAATGTCTGGGGAAATCTATTAAAAGCTAAGAAAATTAAGTCAGGCTTATTTGGTTGTTTATATGATTCAGTCAGAATAAAATGGAAAGACTAAGCAGCGATATTCAAACAAAAGTGAGAAAAAACTGGTGAGTAAAAACGAACAAATGACGCCCGAAGAAAAACTATTGGCGGCTATTCTGGGGAAAAATCATCCTGATAATCTAAACTCGAATGTCAGTAAACCGGAGCATGACAAAAGAACGGGTAATTCAGATTATAATGCTGCCTGGCGCGCACTTTGCCAGTTAAATGGTACAGATAAGTTACCAGCCGCTTTATTTGAACATTTTAAAATACTGACTGATACCGATGAATGTGAAAGTTTAATGAAAGATATTCTTGATAAAGTTTTGAAGGTAGCAGTTGTAGAAGAGCGACTGGTTGTTACCCTTAAAACTGTTTCTGGAGAAACGGGTAACCTTGTCTGTTCAGCGCCAGCTGGTGAGCGAAACAAAGACTACCCTGAAGCTTATTCCGATATTCTGTCACTTCATGCAAGGTTTGCTTTTCCAGAATATGGTGCTGCCGCATTTAATTCACCTTTAGGGGCTCAGGTGCCGGTGTTTTTAAATGGATCTGCCAGTGACACAATGTTTGAACCTGAAACCCCGGAGGAAGAGGAGTGGTTGGTTGTGATCGATACATTTCAGGACTGGTTTGTTCTTTCGCCAGAAATACTGCCCTCAATGAATAAACCTGCGGTTGCATTTTTAAGTCATGGCAGCACTAAAACCAGAATGATATCCCGCGAAACTAGTATTGGCGGACATTACCTGAGACTGATTGGGCGAACTATTCTTGGTGAAGATGATTCTCGTGTCTCGCTAATGAATAATCTCTAGTTTGGTACCATCAAATAGAGCGCCCATATTAACAGGTAACGAAAAATCTGGTTGCCTGTTCTCGCATTAATTGAGTTGTTTGAGTGAGTTAAATCACTTTAATATTAAATTGGTTAACGGATAAGCATCAATGTGGTCGCATTTTCTATCTTTATTTCCAGCCGTATTTCCAGAAGCGGCATAAGCGGATTTATTTGATGAATAAGCTAATAGCAGCATACTTTTCATAAAATTGAAATTGGGTTCGCTCGCATTAAAATAAAACCAGCTATTATTAATCTGAACACAGGCTTCAACCCAATAGGTTGCAACTCGAACTTCTTTGACTTGCCCGGTTGTTTCATAAAGTGCAAAGCAGTTTAGTGAAAATAGTAGAAAACCTGTTGCGAGAATATATTTTTTCATTTGTTTTTCCTTTAATCAGTTAATATTCTGATTACACTCTCTTCTGAGGCAATCGAGAAAATTATAAGCTAAGTTTAATCTTGTTGGTATTGGTATTGGTATTGGTATTGGTATTGGTATTGGATGAGGCAGGCTGATAAACACCTGTCGTTTGTCATTTTCTAAACTGGTGGTCGTAGTAATTTTGAGCAATGATTTAAAAAAATCCAGAGACGCTTCAGAAAAGCGTTTTCTCTTTTCAATATTGATTGTCTATTTTTTCACCTGGGTTACCTGTTGCTCGTTGTTTTACACTGCAGAATTTCTATTACAGGGTGTGTTAATTTCACTGGCATACACCGTTGGCCAGGCAATTGGTATGTTTAAATATCGCCGCCTGGGTCTTTCTGCCGATGGCTGGTATAGCGCTTTATTAGTATTTCCTGCTACTTTTGTGGCAGCGGCAATGACGCTGGCATTGTTTCAGGTATCAGATTATCAATGGCTAAAAAGCCTGGTCATGGTACCTGTTTCATTGATTGCTGGTCACATGGTGAGCATGGCAATGGTGTTTTTATTTTTCCGGGATTAACGTTAATTATTCGATTGCTGTATTAAATCCAGTTGAAAAGGCAAAATAATTTGCTCGCCTATCTTTATGAACTTTCAGAGAATTTTATTCTGTTTTTATTTAATACGCGTTTTAATATTCTAAATTGTATATAAAAAATGCAAAATGCTATTTTGTCATCTACGCTTATTGCTATATCTATGCT
>JADGFG010000187.1 GCA_016743995.1 Kangiellaceae bacterium
TGGGTAATGTGAGCCGCGACACGTTTATCAATGAAATAAATGAGACAATAAAGAGGTTTGCCCTTCGAGGATACCCATTACTTTAATGTGTCTATAACTAGACGTTTAGCATATAAAAAACTGTTTTTTCAGAAACCTGTTTTTAACAGTCAAAAATGAAAACTCACTTTAAGCGCGTTCAATACAAATAATTTTTTGAGTGTCCTAGAATACCCTTAAAATAAATTATCACCAGACAGCCTGCTTAATAATGCTACCAACAGAGACTGGCTCGCTAGTTTTTCTAAGGGCTGACTGCCTGTTGTAGAATTTTTAGCTCCGCATTTGCCTGGCCAAAATAGTTCTGTCCACCCCAAAGTTGCTTACAACCAACGACATAAAATCGTTTTTTAGCTCTGGTCGCTGCGACATTAAGTAAGTTAGGTTTCTCAGATGCCCATAGCGCCGCTCCAGGCGTACCTTTCTCCAATCCCAGCACTAATATTACATAGTCTTGCTCTTTTCCTTGAAAAGTATGAACGGTTCCCACTCTTCCCTTTATCCATAACTCAAATTCAGTTGATGAAATTGCTTGATGCGAGAAGTGTTCTTCTAAATATTTCTTAACACCAGCTTTAACTTTTCGAAAAGGACTTATAATATATAAATCAGGTAGACAACGATGCTCTTCAACGTATTGGTTTAACATTTCTAAAACAAACACCGCTTGTTCGGGAACAAAATGTTTACCCTCCACTTCACCAGAAATATCGAACCAGCAACTGGTATTCCAGACAAATGGTTCTAACTCTTTTATATCATCGATACCATGTATCATTGTTTCGTTATAAGCGATCTGGTTTGAAATGCTAAACATTGGATCGCTACACCGTCTATGAACTCTCAGGGGGCTTCCCAACCAGTATTCTTCCGAAATAAGGTTAGTACCATAAGGATTAACTCGGTCAGCGAGCCGTTGCACGGAAGTGCTGGTTGGAGTCCATGTTCGCCATCCCTTTCCCAGTAGTTTCTGAGCATAAGAATCTACAAATGGCGGCGGTATCGTAAACACAGGTTCTATTTGTAACGGATCGCCAACGACTACTGCACGCTTAGCACGAAATAATCCGCCAATGGCCACTTGTGGTGATGCTTGCCCTGCTTCATCGATAAATAACCAACCAATATCGCCATGCTTTAATTGGCTAAACTGGCTTGCAACCGATGCAAAAGTGGATGAAACCACCGGTACCACCATAAAAAAACATTGCCACATAACGAGTGCATGACTGTCCTTAACGACTCCGCCACTTAACAGTTGGCTAAACTGATTCACGGTCTTTGAAAAACAACCTTCATAACAAGCGACTAACCAGGCCTGGTGCAACTCAAACGCTTTAGCCGCAATAGTTGCCCGCAATTGATTAAGCTCTTCACAATGACCTAAAGCTTTTCTTTGATATTTTTTATCATTCAAATTGACACTTTTCTGATAGAACCTTGCTCCCGAGTATTTTTGTTTAAGTGGCTCACATTCTAATTGTTCTTTTTTATAGTTTTGTTCGGCTCTATTTAGCTTTCCCTGTCGCCTGATTAATAATGCCTGTTTTTCTTGTGTTTTTAGTTTGAAGGCTTTGATAACAGCGCTTTGATAACAGTATCGCCGTACTTCGAAAGTCCACCAGGGCAACTTTCTCCGCTCTAATTTAGCCAGACAAGCTTTTGTATGTGAAAGACGATGCTCTTCATTTGAAACTTGTTCACGTAAAGTTAATATTTCATCTTCACGAACCAATAGATTCTCTAAGTGCTCAAGCTCCTTCTTAGCTTTATCAAAATTTTCAACCGCTTTTTTGTATTCTTTTTGTGCACTCGAAAACTCACTCGCCACATCTTTATCTTTAGCGAGCTCTTTTATTGCAGCCACCAACGTTCGGTAGTCTTGTGCAACGGGGTTCATAACATCTAACTTATCGATAGTGTTAAAAACCACTCGATCAGTAAACTTCTTACGATTGGATGAGTTACCTAAAGCCGTAGCAATTAATCCCCAACAGTTTTTTTCTGGCTCCAGTCCATAAATTTTAGTTGGTCCTTTTTTATCACTAACGTGCTTTGCTGCAAGTTTTTGTGCAACCGGTTTTAAATAAGTTAGCTCCTGATAGTTTTCGCCTAATGCTTTTGTTTGAGGTAGCTCCTTGGTAATATTCTCTACCGCCGTATTATTACTGGATAATACGACCATTTCAAAACCCGTGAGCTCTGGGAGCAGTTGCTTTATCCCCTTCACTTCCTTGCCATTTATTTTAACGGTCAGACTTTTGCGACTAAAGGCATCACTGGCTTTTGGTAGTTTTGCTAGAACGGCTGCTCTTGACACAATATTTTCTGCTACCAAGTCCCGCAGCATGGTGGTTTTTCCTGTCCCAGGAGGACCATTAACTGAAAACAATCCCGTTCTTTTAAGATCTTGAGCGATAGAATTCAGTGCAAACTGTTGCATTAAACTCATGGTGTGAATATCTTTATCTGGCCATCGTCCGGTGGGTGTTTTAGCAATTTTGAGTTGTTGCGCGATAAGCCTTTCACCTTTTCGGGTTAACAGGTCGGCGTGACGGCTGTAGGATGGTGCCAGATATCGTCCTAATGGTGAATCTGGAGCAAGTCCATGTTTATTGATGCATTGGATGGTTTGTTCAATATCTCGAATATAAAAGCTATTTAGAATATCAACTTTAGGCAAGTCTTCTGATGACACTCTAACTTCTCTGGAATTGCCTTGTTTTTTATGTGACTTTTCTTTTGCATCCGCTTTTGCTTGAGCCTTTTCAAACCCGACTAACTCTTGTTCTAAACTCTCTAACCGTTTTACCGCTTGTTTATCCAGGGGTTCTATCGATGGAAATGCGTCGTCTTTTTTCCGTATTTTGGGGAAAAGTTGAACAATTAGTGTCGGTGAAGATTTAGTGGGCGTAAACCCGGCCCATTCACCAAGTAATTTCAGGTAAGCGATGAGTTCATAAACAGTTAATACTTTACTCGACCCCAACTCCTCTTTAATATTACCGGCAACTTTGTCTACGGCTATCCATTGCGCTTTTAATTTCTCAACCGATTCTTCAAACTTTTCAAACTTGACTGCATTTAACCCACCTTTGACTAATTGACCCAATGCCCAGGGAACCGTTGATAAGGCTAAAGTATCAATCTGTATATTTCCATTTGCATCAACCTGAATGGTTGCAGAACAAGTCGTTCCCTTTTCATTAATACGCTCCTCCCAAACCACGTTATTTTGTTCAGACTCGTACTTTTTAGCTTGCTCGAATATTTCACATCGTTGGAATAATCCAAAGAAGAGTTTAAATGAGTAATTCTTGTCAGGATAAAACCCTGTACCTGCTTTTCTTATTTGTTCTCGGTTTATCCAGGGTAAACAACTGGGATCATTTATTAAATCCTCCGTTTGATAATGAATAACACCTTTTTGACCAACCGCTATATCCTTCAAATCGGCTGATTCAAAAAATTCAACTTTATGCCAAAAATCAAGAACCTTTAAAGCAAATGCTTTCGCATCTCCCATGGCGATTAATCCTTATAAAATAGACTGCTCCACAATTGCATCAGCAAGATGGAGTTGGGTGGTTTGAGCGTTGCTAAGTTGGGGCTTGAGTTGGTCACACAACGCGAATAATTTATCAACTATCCGAAGCTGCTCTTTTTGTGGTGGCAGCGGTATCGAATAACTATTTAACTTGTTTCCAGAGAGTCATCACTAGACAGTCAACCAACAAAGCATACTAAAACAAAACCCACCCTTCTCCCACCAGTTTATGCAAAGCTCATCACTTTTAATTGGAAATATAATCACGCGAGATAATTACTTTGCTTTTCAATAAATAGATTTTGGCCTAAATGTTTTTAAATGCGATACTACATTTTATGACTGTCCTAGACATTGCCTCCTAGACATTGCCTTTAATTACTGCCTGCCAGTAACAAAAAATGGAGCCTGTTTGTTAATGGAATTATCATCAGACAGTCTGCTTAATAATGCTACCAACAGAGATTGGCTCGTTAGTTTGTGCAAGTTTTTCTATGGACTTACTGTCTGGTGTAGAATTTTTATGACTGTCCTCGACATCGCTTGCTCAAACGCAAACTTAAAGTAAAATTCACTCTGCCCACAACTTTTTCGCGATTCACAAGTTACGCTTTCCTCTTTTTGGCATTTTTGATACTTCGCCGGTATGTTTCATTAGCTTCTTTCAAAACTCCTTCTCTCTCCATAACCTTATCAATAATTAGTTTAATAGCATCTTCAGAATAGCGATGTACTTCCGGGCGGTTTAGTTTCCAGTGATATCTATTGTTGTTTCCTTTTAACTGTAGTTTGTGAGCCATTATTTTGAAACAATGAGGACCAAATTTCTTCAAGCCAGTTTCTTTACTTACTGAGATTAAATATTTATCTAGTTGCCCTTTATCAAAACTGGCTGTCAATCGCGCATCTATTTTTTCAACTGCATCGTTAGTTAAGTATGGTTGTGATGTCTCTGGCTGAACAGCTTTTTCAACCACTAACGCCTTATTCAATCCTTCAACCCCCTCCTCAGATTTAGCTAGTAATATTGCTGGTCCATCATCACTCTGTTTACTAAACATCAATTTTACGTTTAAAGGAATAGCAAACTCGACATTGTCAGATTCATTAATTTGGTCCTCAATTGTCTTTGCTAATTCCAACATATCCTTTGCTGAGTCACCGTAAATATTATTAAGTATAAGCAACGGTGGTAGTTGAAAATCGCCAACTAATGACATCATTCCGATACTGCTTGAATCTATGAACTATGATTTGGAAAAATCTTCAAAAACTTTTGAGTAATTAAAAATACCCGACTGAAACAACCCCGAGGCCATTCCTTGAAGCTCTGGGAAAAGCAAATGTGTAGCCTGGTCCCGCAGAGTGACGATAGATTCGACATTCTTTCTAATAAGCGAATCATTCTTGAAGTATTTGTCAAAACAATTACGTAACCGAAGTGTTTCTTTTCTATTTCCAACCTGCACAAATATGGAATCCTCACCATCTCGCTCAATTAGTATCGCCTTTAACAGCTGCTCCCATGCAGTACAGAATAACATTACAAACCCATCAAGCTTATTAACCAGAGAAGGCCTGTTGTATAGCTCCAAAGCCAGGAACATGTTCTCTCGAGATTTTTGTAATAGAGCCTTGGACAATTGAAATTTACATTTATGACCAAGTGCTCTTTGATGCTTGCTTTGTGATAGTTTTTTTCGAAAAATCTTCGACTGTAATATTGACGACATTAGTCGCTACGAAACTACCATCGTCATTTTGATTTACGAACTCTGAGAACTGACCTTTACCATAGTAAGTCCTAAAAGTAGCGGGTTTCCAATCAGTCACCCTCTCTACATCAACTTCAGAAAAAGTCTTTCTAGAGTTCTCTTTTTGTTGTAAAAACTTAAAAAATTTCTTTTGCTGTACGCTAACTGCCATTTCCTTATTCCAATTTAAACTTACCTAAATCAATTTAACTGCATTATAGTTTTTTTGATTTGCCTTTCTCATTCAAAGGCCCACTTTAAGATAAAATAAGTCACCAACAGAAAGTCGACAAAAAAAATATCCTACTACAAAATATCCACTTCGCCCATTAATTTAAAAAACTCCACTTACTTTTAATTGGAAATATAATTCAGCGAGATAATAGAATTTTTTTTCAATAAAAAGACTCTGGTTTAAAGATTTTAAAACGCGCTATAAATATAGAAGGCCTTTTTCTCGCCCCCGACTCCTATGTGGTAATGCATACGGGACTGATGGTTGAGTGAGGTATGGATTCCCACGCTGGAGCATGGGAACCAGGCCACGAGAGTAACGCTTCAAAAAATAAGAATTATCTTTAATTGAGAACAACCCATTATTCAGCCAGGGAACAATTAGCGAAGCATAATGTGGGGACAGGCAGGTTATTTTTCTATTGCTTAAAGTTTGAATACCTGATAGTTTTATCCACGGTTTATGGGCAGATTTTGGGTCGCGTATCGCGATCAGTGAAAACATTGTCCGTATGGATTGCCCTTAGTAGTTGATTATGCTTATCTTGATAATCTCTCCCAGAGTGCGTAAGAGTGCCCATAAACCAACATCAAGGGCAAGGAATGAGTAGATTAGAAGCACTTAGACAAGCAACCTCGAAACCTCAACTAGCGGCACTATTGGGGGTGACAGCTCAATTTCTCACAAATGTTTTGTATAGACTAAAACCAGCTACACAATACACCAGCTTTACTATAGATAAAAAGAGTGGCGGCACTCGGAAGATCTTTGCCCCCTCCCCTAAATTAAAAACCATTCAATCAAACCTATCCAAGTTATTATTAGACTGTATCGACGAAATAAACGAACCTAATACAAAGAAATACACTTACAAGCATGTGTTGTCACACGGCTTTGTTCGAGAGTGTTCGATTTTAACCAACGCTGTGATGCACTTGAATCAAAAGAACGTGCTCAATATCGATTTAAAAGATTTTTTTGATAGCTTTAACTTTGGACGAGTGCGAGGATTCTTCATAAAAAATAATCACTTCAAATTGGACCCTCATATTGCGACAGTCATAGCACAAATAGCTTGCTACGATAACAAGCTACCTCAAGGCAGCCCGTGCTCACCAGTCATTACTAACTTAATAGCCCATTCTTTAGATATTAAACTAGCCTCATTAGCCAGAAAACATTCTTGTACATATTCAAGGTATGCTGATGATATGACGTTCTCCACACGCAAGTCAGTATTCCCTAGTCAGATAATGCGACAAGACGATGGTGAATTTATAACAGGTAAGAAACTGAAAAGCGAAATAAAACGAGCAGGATTTTCAATAAACCAAACGAAAACGCGCATCCAATACAAAGATTCTAGGCAAGACGTAACCGGCTTAATCGTTAATGAAAAACCCAATGTAAATAAAGAGTATTGGCGTACAGTGAAATCTCAATGTAATAGGCTTTTTCATACAGGTGCATTTATTAAGAAAACTTCAAATGGTGACGCTAAGGGTAACCTTAATGAGTTAGAGGGACAGTTAAACTTTATTGATCAGGTCGATCTTTTTAATCGGTTGCGTCAAAAACCACCGCTAAACCACACATATCAATTTGCAAAACTTGGATATAATAAAAGACCTTTACTTAGTGGACGAGAAAAGACATTTAGTCAATTTTTGTACTACCGTTTGTTTTATGCCAACACTCAGCCAACCATTCTCTGTGAAGGAAAAACAGATAATGTATACCTGAAATCAGCAATCAATATGCTTGTAAACGACTATCCAAAGCTTGCAAGCGCCAAAACCAAAGATGACCCGTACAATCTGCTGATTCGATTTGTTGAGTATTCACCTCGCACTCGATTCTTATTAGAACTGTTTGGTGGGACCCCATACCTTAATTACTTTATAGGCAAGTTTGAGAAGCACTATGAATTCTATAATGCTCCCACGCCGCAGCATCCCGTTATTATATTGTTAGATAATGACGCAGGCTTTTCAGGGAAGAGTGATAAAGGTATTGAAGGTAAACTTAAAAAAATTAGTTCAGCAACTGCACATCCACTAACACTAAAAAAAGATTCTTTCCGGAAGGCTGATTTTATACATGTAATGCATAATCTTTATATCGTTTTAACGCCTTTAGTAGCGAAGAAGCAAACAGCTATAGAAGATCTTTTTGATAGCAAAACCAGAAAAATAGTAGTCTCCGGCAAGACCTTTAATCCTGATGACAAAAAAAGAAATAATGACAAAGAGTATTCAAAAGAGGTTTTTGCTCAGAAAGTAGTTCAGTCGCAAAAGAAAAGCATTGACTTTAACGGCTTAAAACCACTATTAGATCGCATTGTCGCCGCCATTACACATTTCGATTCGATCAAATGAATTAACAGTGTGTGAAGTTCATTTTATTAAAACCTAAACCATAAAATGCCTTTCGAGGACACCCATTACTTTATATAGCACATCAATAAATAATCATAGAAAAACCAGCCAGATTTTCGTAGATTTGAAGAAACGAAATTAAACAAGGAAGTTAATCATGACCAGAGCAAGACGAAAAAGCAGGGACAGTCACATTCCTGTATACTTTTTGTAACTACGGAGTATTAAACAGACTGTCTGCCAGTGAGTATCCGTATTGAAAGGAGGGGGTACAGTATTATGATAAAATTCAAACGCTATCCGCATGTAAATGAGTTAATGAACTATTATATATCCGCG
>JADGFG010000188.1 GCA_016743995.1 Kangiellaceae bacterium
GAATTTAAATTACGTGACAAATTACGCAAAAAGCTTCAGCGAGGTAAAGTTGATGTTAATTTTCGCCTGGACACTTCCGGGGTTGAAACCGGGAACCTGACCATTAACAAAGAGTTGGCTGGATCTTTACTAAATTCATACCAGGAATTGCAAAATCTTGCGGGAGTTGAGCAAAGTCCAGACATGACCCGATTACTTGGGTGGCCCGGTGTTATTCGCTCTGCTGAAATTGATAGTGAGCAAATGGAAGCTGAATTATTAGAAGAATTTAGTACGGCAGTTGATCAGCTGATAACAATGCGAGAGCGTGAAGGTGAAAGCCTGTCGCAAATGATAGAGCTGCGACTGGAGGGTATCACTTCGCAGGTTGTACTGGTCAGAGCCGAAATGCCTGCGATTGTAAAATGGCAAAAAGAGAAAATTCTGAGCCGTTTTAACGAAGCCAGCGTCGATCTGGATGCACAACGTCTTGAACAGGAAATGGTTTTAATTGCTCAGAAAATTGATGTTGCAGAAGAGCTGGATCGTCTGGATACTCATATTAAAGAAGTCAGTCGTTTGATAAAAAAAGGTGGGGCGGTTGGTCGAAGACTGGATTTCCTGATGCAAGAGTTAAACCGAGAAGCCAATACATTAGGCTCTAAATCAATCAGTTCTGTAACTACAGCTTCTTCGGTTGAGCTAAAGGTGCTTATTGAGCAAATGCGAGAGCAAATCCAGAATATAGAATAAGTCGGTAGAGGTTATGGCATTAAGTTATCAGTTGCTGTCGCTTTGAGCTAGCTATACCCAAACTCCCTGGAAATGCAGGTTTCAACAAGGAGTTCAGGTATAAATATAATGAAAAAACCGGGGTAAAAGTATATGCTTTACTGATAATGATTTGATTGATGATTATTTTTTATCCCGGTAATTGATCGTATGAAGAGTTGTTCATGATTGTAGAAAAATTTGTTAAAGGTACTCTTTATGTCGTGTCGGCGCCATCAGGAGCCGGAAAAACCAGCTTGCTCAAGCAGTTAATTTTACAAATTGACAGAGTTGAAACTTCTATCTCGCATACCACACGTGCAATGCGAGAAGGAGAAGTCGACGGTGTCGATTATCATTTTGTTTCGGTTGATGATTTCAAGCAGTTGATTCAGGAAGAGGCATTTTTTGAATATGCTGAAGTTTTTGGCAATTTTTATGGTACCAGTAAGTCTTCTATTGAACATCAGCTTAATCGAGGAATAGACGTTATACTGGAGATAGACTGGCAGGGAGCTCGTCAAATAAGACAAAGGTTACCTGAAAGTCGCTCCATTTTTATCCTGCCACCTTCTCAGGAAGCGTTAAGAGAGCGTCTGGATGGTCGAGGTCAGGATAAAGCAGAAGTGATTGAGTTACGAATGCAGGAAGCCAGAAGTGAAATGTCTCATTTTAATGAGTATCAGTATTTAGTGATAAATGATGATTTTTCAATCGCATTATCTGAATTAAAGGCTATTTTGGTGGCGGAAAGACAGAAATCTGCGTTTCAACAGCAAAATCATGCTCGATTGTTGAGCAATCTTTTGGACTAAAGGTCAAATTAGGGTAAACTATGCGGCCTTTTTCGGTGAGAGCGGTATTTTGGCTCCGGAATCTGGTCGAAATATAACGGGTTCTTAGAAGAATTTATTAATCAATTGGGAGTATCCAATGGCACGAGTTACAGTAGAAGATGCAGTCGACACTATCGGCAATCGATTTGACCTGATTATGGTTGCATCTAAACGCGCCAGACAGTTAGCGACTGGCGGAAAAGAGCCGATGGTCGAGTGGGATAACGATAAACCCACAGTTGTTGCATTAAGAGAAATTGAAGAGAAGCTGGTTAATGCTGATAACGTTGACCGATTAGGAGAGTCTGTTCAGGAAGATGTCAGCGATTTTATTGAAAGCTAGCTAAAATCGTATTTTGGGGAGGGCCGGGTGTACCTATTTAGTGGTCTGAAAGAGCAGTTACAAGGCTACCTGGATACCTCTCAGGTTAAAGTAGTAGAACAGGCTTATATTTTTGCCCGTAATGCGCATGACGGGCAGCTTCGTTCTAGTGGCGATCCTTATATTACCCATCCAGTAGCTGTTGCTAAAATTCTGGCATCTTTGCACCTTGATCATCAGACGATTATGGCTGCTTTGTTGCATGATGTGATCGAAGATTGTGAGGTGACCCGGGAACAGTTAACTGACACCTTTGACGAGCGTGTGGCCGATCTTGTTGATGGTGTGAGTAAATTAACTCAGATTAAATTTCGTTCTCGTGAAGAAGCACAGGCTGAAAATTTTCAGAAAATGATGATGGCGATGGTCGAAGACCTTCGTGTTGTTCTGATTAAACTGGCCGACAGACTCCATAATATGCGAACACTTGGTTCGCTCAGACCTGATAAACAAAGACGTATTGCCAAGGAAACGATTGAAATTTATGCACCGATCGCTAATCGTCTGGGAATGTATGCCATTCGTTCTGAGTTGGAAGAACTCGGTTTTGCTGCTAAATACCCTATGCGCTATAGAGTTATCAGAGAGTCGGTAAAAAAAGCACGAGGCAATCGTAAAGAAATAGTCACCAGTATTTGTAATAATATTCAGAGTCGTCTCGATATGGAAAATATTATTGCGGAAGTTATTGGTAGAGAAAAATCACCTTTTAGTATTTATCAGAAGATGCAGGAAAAGCTGGGTGAAAAAGTTCATGTTTTTACCGATGTTATGGATGTTTATGGCTTTCGTGTAACGACAGACTCTGAAGACAATTGCTATCGAATCCTGGGGCAGTTACATAATTTATATAGACCCGTACCAGGCCGATTTAAGGACTATATTGCGATACCCAAAGCGAATGGTTATCAATCCTTGCATACAACGCTTAAAGGTCCTCATGGCTTGCATATTGAAGTACAAACTCGTACTACCAGTATGGATCAGATGGCGGATAACGGCGTTGCTGCACATTGGTTATATAAAACGGGGAATGATATTAATCGAGCTGAAATTCGAGCACGCGAATGGATGCGAAACCTGCTTGAATTACATAAAAATACCGGTGACCCTTTAGAGTTTATTGAAAGTGTAAAAGTTGATCTGTTTCCTGATGAGGTCTACATTTTTACACCTAATGGCAATATTATCGAATTACCCAGAAATGCGACCCCGGTTGATTTTGCTTACGCTATCCACACTGATGTGGGTAATAGTTGTATCGCCTGTAAAGTCGATGGAAAAATTGCTGCGTTGTCCAGCGAATTGACCAATGGACAGACCGTTGAAATTATAACTGCGCCTGGCGCTAAACCGAACCCTGGCTGGTTGAGTTTTGCTACGACTAGTAAGGCCAGAACAAACATTCGTCAGTTTATTAAAAATTTACGGCGAGATGACGCCATTAATCTGGGTAAAAGATTATTAGAAAAAGCGTTGGGTAATCGTTCATTGAGTTCTATCGATAATGAGGTTATCAAGCGTGTTGAAAAAGAAACCCATCACGAAAGTTTTGACGATATTCTGGTTGAGATTGGCCTTGGACAAACCGCCAGCATTATTATTGCACACCGAATTAATCCTGATCTGGAAGCCTCTGCCAAGCCAGCTGAAGGGGATAATCTGCCCTTAGCCATTAAAGGGACTGAAGGCATGATGATAGAATATGCCAAATGTTGCCACCCGATACCAGGGGATCCAATTGTTGGTAGTATTAGCAACAGTGGTGGGTTTATTTTACATCGTCAGGATTGTAATAATGTGGCCAATCATGAAGCTCATCTTGATAAATATGTCCCCGTTCAATGGGAAAAGGACATTGAAGGTGAGTTTAGAGTAGAACTTAGAGTTGAAGTGGTTAATCAACATGGTGTTCTGGCCAAGGTGACAAGTTTAATTGCCGATGAAGGCGTTAATATTGCGAATATTGAGCTTAATTCAAAAGATGGTACGACAAATCATATTTGTTTTTTAATTGATGTGAAACATCGTCTGCGCCTTGCGAATCTGATCCGTAAAATACGATTGTACGATTTTGTCATTAAAGTCTCTCGTCATCGATAGATATCCAGGTTTTAAAGACTGGTTCAGGTAGAAATATTTTTAGTAGTGAAATATAAATTACGGTATTGGACAATAACGTTTGATTAACCGTGATTTTTAAATAATTCAGGAATAATCAGTATGGCTCGTGAAATTATCAGTACCGATAAAGCGCCGGCGGCAATTGGCACTTATTCTCAGGCAGTAAAAATAAATAATACGGTATATTTTTCCGGGCAGATACCTCTGGTTCCGGAAACGATGGAGTTTGTCAGTGAAGAGATCAGGCTGCAAATTCATCAGGTTTTTAAGAACCTTCAGGCAGTAGCTTTTGCTGCAGGCGGAAACCTTGATAAAATTGTTAAACTCAATATTTTTCTCACTGATTTAAGTTGTTTTCCGGTTGTCAATGAAGTGATGTCTGAATATTTTGAAGCGCCTTATCCGGCTCGAGCTGCAATTGGTGTAAAAGAACTTCCAAAAGGCGCACAGGTTGAAATGGATGGTGTTATGGAGCTAGATGCCTGATTTTATCTGAGCAATCGGTTAATTTTTATAAAGTATTGTTTAAGTTGAACGGTTGATTTAACTCATAATTGATAACAGTGGTGTCTGGTTGATCTGATGTCTGAAAGAAATGAAAAAATAATTGCGCTGTTGAAAAGACGTCAGACTGGTTTGACTGTCTTTATGGATGAAGTCCATAAGCCACATAATCTTGCTGCGATTGTACGGACTTGTGATGCCGTTGGCATAGGAAGCGTTCATGCGGTTTACCCTGAAAAGCAGCTGAGATCTTGTCATGGTACAGCTCAGGGTAGTAATCGTTGGGTTGAAACTCATACTTATTCAAATCTGGATGAAGGGGTCGCACAGGTTAAATCTGAGGGGATGCAAGTATTGGCTGCGCATTTTTCGGATACTGCTGTTGATTTTCGTCAGATTGATTATACAAAACCAACCTGTTTACTTGTCGGCTCTGAAAAATTTGGGGTGAGTGAAAGAGCGGCAGAATTGGCTGATCAACATGTTTTAGTTCCAATGCTGGGTATGGTTCAGTCACTCAATGTTTCAGTGGCTACAGCAATTATTTTGTATGAAGCTCAACGTCAGAGAGAAGCGGCGGGAATGTATAACCAACAGCAGATTGATGAAGGTACTTTTAACCGGTTGCGGTTTGAATGGCTTCATTCAAAAGTTAAACAATTTTGTCATCAACATCAGTTGCGTTACCCGGCGATTGATGAACAGGGTGATATTAGAGATGATGAGTGGCATCAGTTACGCAGAAAACTGGAATTAACTGATAAAAAGCCAGATTAGTGTCTTTCTTTAATAATCAATCTTATCCCATTATAGATTTACGTAGCGAAGCTGCGTATTTGTCTTCTCATATCGTACATGCCAGTCATTTTCCACTAGAATCAATTATTGACAGAATGCATGCGTTGCCACGCAAAACTCAGCCGTTAAAGCTGGTTGGGACAAAACAACAGGTGAAAATTGCAAAGGCTAGCCTGGAAAGTAAGGGTTACCAGATTGATTCTGGGCTGGAGTGGAATGAGCAAATTGTTAAAGACTTATTAAAGTCTGGTTTAATTGAAAAAGGTATGATTTCTCGTCGATTATGGGAGCCTGCACCAATCGTAGAGTATTTTGTAAAGCATTACGAGATAGAGAACAGGAATGCCGATAAAATTAAAAATGTTAATGCACTTGATATTGGGTGTGGTGCCGGAAGAGATTCTGTATTTTTAGCAATGAATGGGTGGCAGGTTCATGCGGTAGATTATTTACCTGGTGCGATGGAAAAATTAAGTCAGCTTGCTATGGCGCATGGCGTGAAAGTTAAGGGGTATCAGCTTGATCTGGAACAGCAAGACAACCAGATAGATCAAGTTGGTGCTGTTTTTGATTTAATAGTTGTGGTACGTTATTTACATAGGCCATTGTTGGTACAGCTCAATCAAAAAGTGCGATTAGGTGGGTATGTCGTTTATCAAACTTTTTATAAAGGTTGTGAAAAGTTCGGTAAACCACGAAATCCACGGTTTATATTGCAGCCCGGTGAGCTTGCCACAGCATTTAATGGCTTTGAGATCATTAAAGATGAAATTGAATATTTAGCTGATGGCCGGCCCACAAACGTGTTTATTGCCAGAAAGGTTGCCAGGTAACAAAGTAGTCTACCGTTTTTTCTTCTATCTTTATCAAGCTGAAGTGCGAGTTTTATCGTTTGCGTGTTAAAGAAGCGTTATTTAGTATAATTCGCGATATATAAACAGGCTTTATAAAAGGTAAATTAATTTGATTCGACGAAAGAAATACAAAACAATTTTGTTTGCCGATATTAGCGGAAGCTCTGCCTTGTATAAAACGGAAGGTAATCTGGAGGCAAAAAAAATTGTTGATGTCTTATTGAATGAGCTTCGGTTATTAGTCTCAGATAATAAAGGTGCTGTTATTAAATCTATTGGTGATGAGATCATGAATAGCTTTGATAATGTTCGACAGTGCCTTAATACTGCCGTTGCAATGCAGCAGAGATTTGGTGATTCTTTACAGGAGAACCAGTTGAAGTTAAGTATAGGGATTGGTTTTGGAGAGGTTCTTGTTGATAAAGGAGACCTGTTTGGAGAAGCTGTTAACGATGCCGCTCATTTAACTCATGTTGCAAAAGGTGGACAAATACTACTCACTGAAAGTGTTTATAAGGAACTTCCTGTTGAATGTAGGATGCTAATCAGAGAGTTTGATCGGATCAAAATAAAAGGGGCAGAAAATAATACGCCAATCTATCGAGTCTATTGGCAGGAAGATGAATCTCAGGATAGCGAAACAAGGTTAATGTCAACGAGTCAACTTGTTGAGCAATTTAAGTCATGTGAGCTACATTTAAAGTATCAGGGCAAAGTCTATTTACTAACAGAGGCAGAGATGCCGTTTGTTATAGGAAGAGAAGCACAACAATGTAATTTGTTAGTTGAGGGATCTCAGGTGTCAAGAGAGCATTGCCGGATTATTTTTAGCCGTGGTAAGTTTGTGTTGGTCGATCATTCTACCAATGGTTGTTATTTATCGGTTGTAGATAATGATGAGTTTTATTTAAGAAGAGAAGAATATCCATTGATCGATTCAACCAGTCTTTCGCTTGGGATCCCTGTTGCTGATGTAGATGAAGAGGTTATTGAGCTCTATTATTAGCTGGCTGCTAATTGTTGCCAGGTGAAAACCCCAGTTACGTATCGTATTTTCGCACTTTGTAAATTAGCTCTTTTGTAGTAATTTGGTACTACGGTGTTGCATTAATGAGAAATAGATTATGAGGCGGATAGCATTCTGGTCTCCAAAAGGTGGGGTTGGTAAAACGACACTGGCATTAAATTTTGCTGCGGCGGCTTATTTTAGTGGTTATAAAGTACTCGTTTGTGATCTCGATCCTCAAAAGTCTGCAATCGATGTTTTTACTGAAAATAAACTCCCTTTTTCTGTTGTACCAGAGGTGCCTCTGGTAACTCCTAATGTCGACTTTTTAATTTTTGATCACTCTCCGGATATTAAAAATGTTCCCTTTGTTGAAACAATCATATTACCAATGCGCCCTAGCATTCTGGATTTAAAGGCCGTTAACCGCTCAATTCGTCTGGTAAGAGATAAAAGGCTTATAAAATGTGTCAACGCGTTGGATACGAGACGACATGATGAAAGGGTAATGGCAATGAAGCTTTATTCGGAAGGTGCGCATCTGATAAAAGATCGCTCTATTTATGTTAGAAGCCTGGCCAGAGGAGAGACCGTTTTTCAATCGTCAGTTTATGGTTCGAAAGATGCTCAAAATGAATTTAAGCGATTATTGGATAGAGTTATTTCTGGAAGTGATTAGTTTGAGAGTAAGAATTTATTGATCTTATACCAAAATTCCCTGAATCCTGCATTTCCAGGGAATTTTGGTATACATAAAAAAAAGGGGCCAAATGGCCCCTTTTTAATCAAATAGCGATCTATTTGTCAGCTTTTTTTACTGCTGGACGTTTTTTCTTTTTAGCTTTAGCTTTCTTTGGTTTTTGAGCTGCGGCAACCAGTTTAGCTTCCAGGCTAGCTGCTGCTTTAGCTTGCTTGGCTACAAGACGTGCAACTGCTGCTGCATCTTTCTTAGCTTGAGCTGCTAATTTGCTCTCTACAGCTTTAACTGAGCTTGTAACAGCCATAGTTGCTTTTGCTTCAGCATTAGCTGTTTTAACA